>JBBJMR010000452.1:0-5325 GCA_037720395.1 Polyangiaceae bacterium | reverse complement strand
TGGGGGGGCTTAATCCTGCCTCGGGGGGGCGCCGCGGCGGCCGGCGCCGGGACGGGGGTCTTCATCGGCAACGAGGCTCGGCACCCCCCCTCGGAGGGCCTGCGCAACGCCAGCCTCGGCATCGCCTTCGGGGGGCTCGGGCTCTCGTTGGCGGGCAGCATCCTGATGGCCACCGCTCAGCCCCACCTCTGGGACGCCATCAACGTCTACAACGACGCAGTCTCGCCTGTGCCCTATGGGCCGCCCCCGGGCGTATGGGTCCCGGGGCAACCGGTGCCAGCTCCGCCTGCCGCGCCGGCTCCGTACCCCGCCCCGGCTCCGTACCCCGCCCCGGCTCCGTACCCCGCCCCGGCTCCGTACCCCGCGCCGGCGCCGCTGGCGCCGAGCGCCAAGGCGCGCTCGACCTTGCCTGCCCCACTGGCGTTCGCCACCGAACCCTGAAGCAGTCTCGAAACAATCAGAACCCGCCCGAGACCCCGAGGCTGGGGATGGAGATGGGGCCGATCTCCTGCGCGCCGCACTTCAGGTCCCCGGCGGCGCCGATGACCTCGCCGACGCGGCAGTCGAAGTCCACCGTCTCGCGGCGCAGCGTGACGTTGAGGCCCTCGAGCACCACGCTCACCCAGCCGTGGGCGCCGATGGTCCAGCGCTTCTCCAGGCGCACGTCGATGCGATGGAAGAGGTCGCGGCGGAGGTTGTTGCGCTGGCCGATGAGCGTCGGCTCGGCCGGGTCTTCGGGGTCGTCGAAGGCCAGCAGCGAGTGCGGCTGCCCGGAGTATGCGGTGAGGCGCGCGCCCGCGTGCCAGCCGCGCCCGAGGGCGTAGCCCAGCGCCAGGTGGAGGATGTGCGTGCGGTCGAAGTCGGAGAGGAAGGTCTCGCCGCCGACGGTCCGCTCGCTGCGGGACAGCGTGTACGAAAGGATGCCGCCCAGGCGCCGTGTCAGCGGGCGAGTGACCAGCAGCTCCACGCCGTAGGAGCGGCCATCGGCGCGGTCGGTGAGCGAGCAGTCCGACTGCGCGGCGCTGCAGGTGGCGGTGAGGTCGGTGAGCTGGTCGTAGTCGTGGTGGAAGCCGGTGAGGCGGGCGGTGACCGCCTCGGGCAGCTCGACCTCGATGCCCTGCGACAGCTGCGTGGCGCGCTGCAGCTCGCCGCCGCGCGGCTCCAGGCCGGGGACCGGAACCAGGATCGATGGGCGCTGATGGGCGATGCCGGCGGTGGTGATGGAGACCACGTTGCGGTGCAGGCGCAGGCGCACCGAGGCGCGTGGGTCGAACCCGACGCTCGGCTCGCCGCCCTCCTCCTCGCCGAAGACGTCGAGGCGCACCCCGGGCACGATCTCCAGGATGCTCAGCGGCTTCCACACCACGTCGGCCCAGGCGCCCGCGACGCCCGAGATGCGCGACGCGAAGGAGACCCGCACGTCCTCGCGGAACTCGCCCTCGGTATCCAGTGAGCCGTCCGGGTCCAGGTCCTCGTCGGGGTCGGGCGGCGGCGTCTGGAAGTCGTAGCTGTCCATGGTCAGGTCGGTGCCGCCGCGCAGCATCACCTCCTCGGAGAGCGGCACGGCGACCTCGGAGCGCAGGCCGTAGTTGCGCGCATCCATCTGCCCCTCGTCGCCGAGGCCGCTCTCGTCGATGCCGAAGGTCAAGGCCAGGCGGGCGGTGATGTCGCGCGGCGCGTCGCGGCCGCGCGGCCGGCGCGGGCCGTGATCGAAGCGCAGCTGCATGCGGTGGAACGAGGCAGCGAAGAGCTCCTTCTCCTCCCCGCCCTCGATCTCGCCGAGGTAGTCGTTGCTGCCGAAGGCCAGCACGCTCAGGCGATTCTTGGCGCTCTGCTGCCAGCCGCCCCCAGCCTGGTAGTCCCAGTATCCGAGGCGCGTGTCGGGAGCGAAGATGGACAGCGCCGCCGCCGTGTACGAGTAGCGCCCGCCGGCGAATGCATCGAACCGGCCGCCGTCGCTGGGGGACTCGAGGAAGGCGCCGGCGTCGAAGAGGCGGATGGTGGCCTCGGCGCTGGTGCGCGTCGGCGGCGGCTGGGTGGTGGCGGCGATGATCCCGCCCACGTACCGGCCGTACTGCGCGGGGTAGCCGCCGGGGTAGAAGTCGACGCGATCGATGAGGCGCGGCGAGACCACGCTCGGCCCGACGCCGACGTGGAACAGAAAGGGGATGCGGATCCCGTCGAGGAAGTACCCGCTCGACCCGGGGGTGGCGCCGCGCACGAAGAGATAGGGCGCGCCGCTGGCCAGCGGCGTCACGCCGGGCAACACCTCGATGGCGCGGAAGGCGTCGCCGAAGGCGCCCGGCACCTGCCGGATCTCCTCGGCGCGCAGGGTGACGCGCCCCGGTGGGCGATCGGGCAGCTGCTTCTCGCCCTCCACGGTGACGTCGATGGGCGTCATGTCCGCGGCCTTCTTCGCCGGCGAGGCGGCTGCCGGCGGGGCTGCTGCCGGCGGGGCGGTGGGCGTCGCTGCGGGTGCGGCGGGGACGACCTCGTCGGAAGCACCCGCGGCGGGCTGGGCGCGCGCGGTGGCGGTGCCGAGCAGACCGGCTAGCAGCAGACCCTGCGGGCGAGCGCGCCGATGGCGACCGCCGCCCGCACCTCGCGCTCACTCGTCGACACTCGGCGGGGACGTGCCGTCGAGCGCCGCGCGCAGCGCCGAGAGCGCGCGTGCTGCGCGCGACTTGACCGTGCCCAGGGGGATCTTCTCGCGCTCGGCGATCTCCGGGTAACTGAGGCCCTCGAAGAAGGCGAGCTCCAGCGTGGCGCGCTGCGAATCGGACAAGGTGGCCAGCGCGGCGCGGATGCCGGCGCGCTCGCGCTGCTGCCAGGACAGGCTCTCGGGGTCGGGGATGGGCTCGGCTGGCTCGTGACGCAGCTCCTCGTCGGTGATCTGGGCGCGGCGGATGCGGCGGCGCGAGCGATCCAGCGAGAGGTTGCGCACCGTGGTCACCAGCCAGGCGACCACCGTGCCGCGCTCCGGCTTGAACTGAGCGGAGCGCTCCACCACGGCGATGAAGGCGTCGTGGACCACGTCCTCGGCCTCGATCTGATCGCGCACGATCTTCAAGGCCAGGCCGAGCGACATCGCCGAGTAGCGATCGTAGAGCTCGGCCAGCGCGCCGTCGTCGCCGTTGCAGATCCGCGCCATGCAACGCGCGTCGAGCGCGTCGCGTTCGGCTCGGCTCTGCCCCTCTGCGGTCATCGGGAATGGAGCAGACAGAGGACAACGACGCCCGTCAAGCCTTTGTCGGGTCGCTCCGGATGCGGCGCGATCACTTCGCAGGCACGTCGGCGGAGGCCACGTTGGAGGCGTCGGAGGCGGCCACGTCGGAGGCGTCGGAGGCGTCGGAGGCGACTTCCATGGCGCCGACGGCTGCCGCCCGGCGCAGCGCGCGCCAGATCTCCGGGCGCCCCTCGGCGGTCACCGCGGAGAAGCCGAGGGGCCGCGTGATGCCGGTGGCGCGCGCCACCTTGGACAGCGCCGCGGCCCGCGCCGAGCGCGGCACCTTGTCGAGCTTGGTGGCCACCAGCAAGAGCTCGATGCCCTCGCGGCCTCCCGGTCGAGCGACGCCGGTCAGGCTGGCCACGAACTCCGCCAGCTCGCGGTCGTCGTCCTCGACGCCGCGTCGCACGTCGACGAGCAGCACCACCGCCGCCAGGGTGACGCGCCGCTTCATGTACGACTCGATGAGGTCCTTCCAGGACTGCGTCTCGGCGCGGGACCGGACGGTGAAGCCGTATCCCGGCAGGTCGACGAGGTGGAAGACGGCGCCGTCGCGGGCGCGCGCCTCGTAGAGGTTGATCTGGCGGGTGGAGCCGGGCTTGCTGCTGGTGCGCACCAGGTTCTTGCGCTCCACCAGGCTGTTGATGAGGCTGGACTTGCCCACGTTGGAGCGGCCGGCGAAGGCGATCTCCACCGTGGTCGGCGCGGGCAGCTCGAACCCCGGCGCGGCAGCGGCGAGGAAGTCGCTGGCCACGATGCGCCACGGCTCGCTGGCGGGCAGGGGGCTCACGGCGAGCCCGGCTGGAACGCCGGCTTGCACTCGTCGCACTGGCAGAGCGAGCGCAGGTACTTGAAGGTGTAGATGCCGCTGGAGTGCAGGTCGCCCCAGGTGAACTGGAGGGCGTAGTTGCCGACCTGCTCGATCTCGCGCACGTCCTGGTTGCCGCCGGCCACGAAGTTGATCTGACCGCCGTGCCCCTGGCACTGCGCGCAAGGGCAATACCCGCGCAGGATCTCGTGCGGAATGATGCCGCGATGCCCATCGCCCCAGGTGATCTCCATGGTGCGGGCGCCGTGCGGCGCCTTCAGGTGGGTCGGTGTGGTGCGGGCTTCGGCGGCGGTCATGGCAGGGGCGCAGCATCCTCGCCCGGGCGGCCCCGATCAAGGCAAGCCTGGAAGAAACCAGCGCTGTTCGCCTATTGACACGCACGGCCGCGCGCTGATTCGCTGGCGGGTACGACTTGGGTTTGCGGTCCGCGCCGAGCCGGCGCGACGCCCGCTCGAAGCGGTACCCGTGGAAGCCTCGCGGCTTCGGGGTGGAGTGGAGGCACCGTGAGAAGCTTGCGGCTGGTTTTGGCGTCGGCGTGCTTGGTGCTGGCGCCGCTGGCCATCGGCGCCAGCTGCGCCGAGGGCAGCGCCATCACCGGCGGCGGAACGGGCGGCGAGCCCGAGGCCGCGGGCGGCCGAGGCACGGGTGGCGACGCCCCCGCGGCGGCCGCGGCGGCGACGAGTCCTCGGCCCACACCACCAGCGGCGATCCGGCCCTTCCAGCGGCCCCGGTGGCGCTGGCAGCCAGGCCGGTCCGGGCGGCGCGGGCAGCGGCGGCGCGGGCTCCGGCGGCGCGCCGCCCATGCCGGTGTGCGGCGACGCCGTCTGCAACGGCGTGGAGACCTGCGAGACGTGCGTCCCCGACTGCGGCGAGTGCCCGCCGAGCTGCGGCAACGCCGTCTGCGACGCGAACGAGACCTGCCAGACGTGCCCGCCCGACTGCGGCGCCTGCCCGCCGATGTGCGGCGACGCGGTGTGCAACGGAACCGAGACCTGCGGCAGCTGCCCCGGAGACTGCGGCGCCTGCCCGCCGATGTGCGGCGACAGCTCCTGCAACGGCACCGAGACCTGCACCACCTGTCCGGGAGACTGCGGCGCCTGCAGCGCCTGCGGCAACGGCACCTGCGACGCCGGCGAGACCGACGTCACCTGCGGACAGGACTGCGGCTGCGGCTCGGTGGGCGCCTGCGGCTTCGACGCGCCCGCCGGCTGCTACAGCGACGACCTGTGCACGGGCGCGGGCGACTGCTGCGCCGACTTCGCCGTGTGCA
>JBBJMR010000451.1:0-5337 GCA_037720395.1 Polyangiaceae bacterium | reverse complement strand
GAGCGCGCCGAGAAGCTTGGCCAGAAGGGCCAGGAGGGGGAGAGCAGCATGCCGGAGGAGACGCTGGAGCGCATCGACGAGGCGATGCGCGCCATGCGCGACGCCGAGAAGTCGCTCAAGGACGGGCAGGGCGACAAGGGCCTGGAGCACCAGCAGCGCGCCCAGCGCGCGCTGGAGATGGCGCAGAACCCGGAGAGCGAGGAGGGCGAGCGCGACCCGCAGAGCCGCGAAGGCGATGGCGCGAAGCCGGCCAAGAAGGACACCGAGATCCCGGACAAGGACAAGCACAAGGGGCCGGAACAGTTCCGGCAGCGCGTGCTCAAGGGCCTGGCGGCGGCCAGCGATCCGGTCCTCAAGAAGGCGGTCAAGCGATACGCCGAGGGCCTGCTGCGATGAAGCGCTCGCTGCACCTGCTCGCGTCGCGGCTGCTGGCGGCCACCCTGGTGATCGGCGCCGCCGGCACCACCGTCAGCCGCGCGCTCGGGGCGCCGCTCACCGGCGACGAGCGCCGCGCCGCGCGCGCCCGCGCCTCGACGCTGGAGCTCGACGTCGAGGCGGCCCGCGCGACGCTCGACGGCGTGGACCCCGGCGATGCGCTGCTGGCGGTGGAGCGCGCGCGCCTCTCCATCTACGAGGGGGACTGCGACTCCGCCGCGGCGGTCCTGTCGCGCCCCGACCTCTCGCAGAACACCGAGGGCGCGGAGCTTGGCGTCATCGCCACCGGCTGCGCGCGTGGCTCCGCAGGCACGCTGCAGATCCGGAACGACGAGCGCGGCGTGTGGGTGCGCCTCCAGGACGACGAGGACCAGGCGCTGGTCCCGGTGCTCGTCGACGTGGCCCTGAAGGTGCGCGACACCCTGACCAAGGACCTCGGCGTCACCCTGCCCTTGCCGCTGCGCATCGAGCTGGTGCGCGACCACTTCACCCTGGCGGCGATGACCGGGCTGCCCGAGGAGGCAGCGCGCACCACCGGCACGGTGGCGGTGGCCAAGTGGGGGCGCGTCTTCATGGTCACGCCCCGGGCCAGGGAGCACGGCTATCCCTGGCTGGACACGCTGGCCCACGAGCTCACACACCTGGCGCTGTCGCGCGGCACGCGCGACAAGGCACCGCTGTGGCTGCAGGAGGGCGTGGCCAAGCGCGAGGAGACGCGCTGGCGCGAGCCGGGCCCCTTCGACGACTCACCCTCACCCGACGCGGTGGCCGCCATGGGCCTCGAGAAGGGGCTCGGGCTGCCCATCGACAAGATCGGCCCGTCGATCGCCATGCTGCCCACTCCGGAGCAGGCGGCGGTGGTCTTCGCCGAGGTGCAGAGCTTCATCCGCTTCTTCGTGCGCGAGGCCCGCGACGAGGCGCTCCCCAGGCTGCTGGTGAAGATGCGCGACGCCGAGGACGTCGCCGACCTGGACAAGGCCATCGCCGCGGTGAGCGGCACCGACTTCGCCGCCTGGGACAAGCGCTGGCGCGCCTGGTTGTCCTCGAGCCCGCGCGAGCTGCCACCCGATGCCATGCCCGGCAGCCGCGTCCCGAACATCCGTGAGATCGCCAGGCGCGTGCGCCTCGGCCAGCTGCTCGGCGACCGCAATCACCACCGTCACGCGGCCACCTCGCTGGGCAAGGCCCAGGCGCTGATCCCCGGCGAGTCGTCGGTGCGCTGCATGCTCGCCGCCAGCCTGGTCGCCGCCGGCGACACCGCCGCCGCGGCGCCGCTGGTCGAGAAGATCGAGGACGTGCGCAGCGGCTTCGGGCGCTGGTGGTCGCTGCAGGGCCTGCTCCACCCGCAGCGCGCCGACCTCGCCTTCCGCGAGGCGCTGGCCCTGGACCCGCTCGATCCGTGGGTGGCCTGCCAGGAGAAGGCCGCGCCGGAGGTGCCCAGGGACGCCATCTCCGCCGCCATCTGCGAAGCGGCGCGGCGCGTGCCGCGGTGAGCGAAGCAGAGGGCGGTGCCGGCACCGCGGCGGCTGGCCGCTTTCGCGCCGAGCTCGCCGACTCCATCGAGCACACGCTGCAGGAGCAGGCGCGCCGGAACGAGATGCTCATCGCCCTGGTGCGCGCGGTGACGCTGCTCCTGGTGGGGGCCGGCGACTGGCGCAACCACCTCCTCGACCCGGCCGTGTACCCGATGCGCATCCCGCTGGTGGCCACCGCCTGGTTCGTCTTCGCGGTGGGCATGATCCTCCTGCTGCGCCGCTGGTACCGGCCGGCGCTGCGCCACATCCTTCCGGTCTTCGACGGCCTCTGCCTGTCGATCGCGCTCTTCAACCTATGGGGCTCGCTGGGCACGGTGGTCTTCAAGGACATCGGCGCGCTCACCACCTCGGCGCTGGCCTGCGCGGTGTTCGCCTCCACCGGGGCGCTGCGCCTGACACGCCTGGCCGCGGCGCTCACCGCCGGCATGGCCATCACCCTCTACGTGGCCATCGCCTGGGTCTCCGGGAGCTGGGCGGTGCACACGCCCATCCACGCCGCCACGCTGGTGGGCATCGGGCTGCTCAACGTGTGGATGACGGACATCGTGCGCCGCGCCATCCAGAGCGAGGTCGGGCGCTCCACGATGCAGCGCTTCTTGCCCGACAACGTGATGCGCGAGGCGTACGCCGCGCATGGGGCGGCGCCCTTGCTGTCGCTGCTCACCGAGCCGCGCAGCATCGAGGCCACCATCCTGGTCAGCGACCTGCGCGGGTTCACGGGCATCAGCGAGAAGCTCGCGCCGGCGAGCGTGCTGGCGCTGCTCAACGAGGTGCAGGGCGCGCTGGCCGACACGGTGCGCGAGCACGGCGGCACCGTCGACAAGTTCCTGGGCGACGGGATGCTGGCGGTGTTCGGCGCGCCGGAGCCGCTCGAGGGGCACGCAGAGCACGCGCTGGCCGCGGCGGGTGCCATGCGGCGCCGGGTGGCGCAGATCAACGTGGCGCGCAGCCGGCGCGGCGAGCAGGTGCTGCGGCTGGGGATCGGCATCCACTCCGGGCCGGTGGTCACCGGCTGCCTGGGGAGCGGCGGGCGCCTGGAGTTCACGGTGATCGGCGACACGGTGAACACGGCTTCGAGGCTCGAGGGGCTGACCAAGGAGAAGGGCGTGGAGGTGCTGGTCAGCGAGGAGACGGCGCGAAGGGTGCCGGGCGAGGCGCGGGAGCGGGTGCTGGAGGCGGGGCAGCATCTGGAGTCGCTGGGGGAGATACCGATCCGCGGGCGAAAGGAGACGCTGGAGGTGCATACGATCCGGGGGCCCGGTGCGCCGAGCGTGGTTCCGCCTTCGATGTAGGGGCGCCGGCGATCGGGTCGGCCGCCGGTCCGGATGGGTTGCTGCCGGCGATCCAGCGCCGCCGGCGCGGCCCCGAATCGCGGCCGCCCGGGTGCCCGGGTGCCCGGGTGCCCGTGTGCGCGGTGTGCGCGTGTACCCGCGGTGTGCTCCGGTGAACGGCGCGGTTACCGCCGACCTACACCCGACGAAGCGCCCGCGCGTGCCAGGTTCGAGTGCGGTAGGTCCCGCGGTCAGCACTCGCACGCCTCCTCGGATGGCGTGGCGCAGGGGCCACATACCCGGTCGAAAGCGCCGTCCGGTAGGTAGTAGAAGAACCAGGATTGGTATTGCGCCTGATCCCGGGAGTGACGCTGCACGAGGACCGTGTGCTCTTCCTGGTCGTCGAGGCGGGCGCAGCCCAGGGCCTCGTCGATGAACCAGTTGGTGTAGCCGCCCTGGATGGGGTCGAACGTCGCGAGCCGCTTCACCGCGTCCGGTAGCACGAGCGCGCTGTCGAGCAGCGTCAGCGTGGCGCCGTGACAATCGCGGTCCGTCGCCTCGGGGTCGACCTCCACCTCCCCCGATACGATCCGCGCGCGAAACGATTGACCGGCGGCCTCGTCGATGAACCACACGATCCAGTCGTCGTCCTTTCCTTCCTCGTCCAGCGCGCCACTCCGCGAGCTCCTGCACGACATCAGGCGCGCCCCCGACGGCACCAGGCCGCTGCACGTGATGCGGTCGATGGCATCCAGATTCGTGATGCGCGCCTCGGTGGACGAGCAGGGGTCGACGGTTCCGCCGCCGGAGGCGCCGCTGGCTCCGCTGGCTCCGCTGGCTCCGCTCGAAGCGCCCTCGCCTGCGCCGGCTTGCGCCAGTTCCTGCTCGGTATCGACGCTACCGCCGCACGCCGGAGCGAACATGACCGCCATCAATGCAATCGCCGGCGTGCCTCCCCGCATGCGGGTGTTTTACCACGGTGCGCTGCGGCAGGCAGCGCCAGGAACGCGGCCACCAGCTGCTCGTCAGGAACCCTCGCTGTTCACCAGAGGACCACGGTGACGCCGGGAGCGGTCACCTATCCTGATCGTGGCCACGTGAAGGCGCACCGCGCGAGATCACTCCGAGCGCATCGTGGCGGTGCTCGTCGCCATCGAGCATCGGCTGGATGACGATCTCAGCACGATCGGCCATCTGCGGCTTGCCAGAACGGCACAGGGGGCGGCATGGGTTTCGGATCGCCGTGACCGCCGAAAGAACTCTGCTTCGCCTGGCGCTTTTCAATTGACCGATTCCCGGCGCGCCATGCCGCGAATGTGTCGATTCGCACAGAGGCGCGCGCAATGGCGCCTGGCGCCGGCGCTGGCAGCCTTTCGCGCGGGCGATGTCGAAAACTTCGCTCATTGCCTCGAAACGCGCGCAGATGGCACGCGGCGAGGCGCAATGGATCGTGTGGTATGAGCCAGCGATGCAATCGCCCGCGCATGCACGCGCGTACCGACAGTGTCGACCCGTGCCGCTCCTGTTGCTGCGTGAGCGGACCGACGACGACGCCGGGCCGAAGGGCCGGCGCGCACCGGCAACGGCGTCGCCGGTGCTCGAGCCCGAGACGGCAGCCGACTGGACGAGCGTGCACGAGCGCCTCGTCTCGCTCGGCAAGGCGCGCGCGGCCCACGAGCGCGAGGTGTGCCGGTGGCTGCTGGCAGCGCAGCGCCTCGGCGTCCACGCGCGTGCCGGCTACGCCAGCCTGGCCGAGCTGAGCGAGCGCGTGCTCGGCCTGAAAGCGCGTCAGACCGAGGAGCGCCTGCGGGTCGGACGCGGCCTCGGCGATCTGCGCCTGCTCGACGGCGCGCTAGCAGCCGGCGAGCTGCCGTGGTCGGCGGTGCGCGAGCTGACGCGCGTGGCGACGCTCGAGACCGAGCAGGCTTGGCTGGACTGGGCGAAGGGGCGTTCGGTGCGACAGATCGAGGCCGCCGTGGCGGCGAGGAAGCCGGGCGATGGGCCGCGCGACCGGTCGGATCCTTCGCGCATAAGGCACCGGCTGGTCTTCGAGGTGCGCGGCGAGACCATGGCCCTGTTCCGGGACATGCAGAGCG
>JBBJMR010000179.1:0-17909 GCA_037720395.1 Polyangiaceae bacterium | reverse complement strand
CGGCCTGCCGCTGTCGGTGGCGCTGAACTTCCGCGTCAACGAGCGAGACGTGCTGGTGCCCATGGCGGTCGAGGAGCCGTCCATCGTCGCCGCCGCCTCCAACGCGGCCCGCATGGTGCGGCTGTCCGGCGGCTTCTTCGGCGACGCCGACCCGCCCCTGATGACCGCGCAGGTGCAGCTCGACGAGGTCCCCGACGCCGAGCGCGCCGCGGAGCGCGTGCGCGCCCACTCCCAGGCGCTGCTGGCCGCGGGCGACGCCTCCATCCCGCGGATGGTGGAGCGGGGCGGGGGCTGCCGCGACCTCGACGTGCGCGTCCTGGACGCCGCCGCCGGCGTGCTGGTGGTGCACGTCTACGTCGACGTCGGCGACGCCATGGGCGCGAACATGGTCGACACCGTGGCCGAGGCGCTGGCCGGGGAGGTGCACGCGCTCACCGGTGGGCAGGTGGGGCTGCGCATCTCTCCAACCTCTCGCTGCGCCGCGTGCGCGTGCGCGCCAGCGTCTCCGCCGAGGCCGTCGGGGGCGACGCCGTCGCCGATGGCATCGCTCGCGCCAGCCGCTTCGCCGAGCTCGATCCATGTCGCGCCGCCACCCACAACAAGGGGTTCATGAACGGTCTCGACGCGGCCGCCGTCGCGCTCGGCCAGGACTGGCGGGCCATCGAGGCGGGCGCCCACGCCTTCGCCGGCCTGGAGGGGCGCTATCGCCCGCTCTCCACCTGGCGGCGCACGCCCACGGGTCTGGTCGGCCACGCCGAGCTACCGCTGGCGGTGGGCACCGTCGGCGGCTCGACGCAGGTGCACCGCGGCGTGCGCGCGGCGATGGCCATGGTGCGTGCGGCCGGGGCGCGCGACCTGGCCGTGATCCTGGCCTCCGCCGGGCTGGCCGCGAACCTGGCCGCGCTGCGCGCGCTGGCCGGTGAAGGCATCCAGAAGGGCCACATGCGCCTCCACGAACGCAAGCTCGAGGTGCCGGTGGATGCGCCGGCGGATGCCGGCGGCGTCTAGGGATCGCTCACGGCGTCCGTACTGGCAGGTGGCCAGTGAGCGCCGCCGAGCTCCCGGGCAGCGGCGGAGGCGAGGTGCCGGCCGGCGGCAGCGGCGCCATGTTCGACGCCATCGCCGAGCGCTACGACCTGCTCAACCGGGTGATGTCCTTCGGGACCGATCGCGGCTGGCGCAAGAAGACGGTGGCCGCGCTCGAGCTCGAGGCCCGCGCCGCGGAGCACCCCGAACGCGCCGCGCGCGTGCTCGACCTGGCCACCGGCACCGCCGACCTGGCGCTCGACGTGCTGGCACGTCATCCGGGCGTCGAGGTGGTCGGCATCGACCCATCGCGCGAGATGATGCGCGTCGGCGCGCGCAAGGCAGAGGCGGCTGGCGTGGTCTCGCGCATTTCGTTCATCGAGGGCGACGCGCAGGCGCTGCCCCTGCCCGATGACAGCTGCGACGGCATCTGCATGGCGTTCGGGATCCGCAACGTGCCCGACCGGGCGCTGGCCTTGCGCGAGATGCGCCGGGTGGGGCGGCCCGGGGCGCGCGTTGCCATCCTCGAGCTCGGCGAGCCGCGGCACGGCGCGCTGGCACCGCTGGCGCGCATCCACATTCGCCACGTGGTGCCGCGTCTCGGAGCGCTCATCTCGGGCGCGTCGGAGTATCGCTACCTGCAGGAGTCGGTGGCGCGCTTCCCGACGCCGGAGGCCTTCGCCGAGCTCATCGCCGCCGCCGGGCTGGAGGTGGTCGAGGTGCGACCGTTGACCTTCGGAGTCTGCACGCTGTTCGTGGCCCGGGTGCCCACGGCCAGGGACGAGGAGGCTTGAGGTGCTCGGCGAGGCCTCGCCTCCGCTGACCCGCTCGGCGAGCGACGACGTGCGTCGCGCCGGCGAGGCCGTCGATCGCGCCGGCGAGGCGGCCGATCGCGCCGGCGAGGTGGTCGATCGCGCCGGCGAGCACGTGCTGGCGGCGCTGCGCGCCTTGCTCGAGCGTGCCGCGAGCGGGGCCACCCCGGGGGCCACCGCGGGGCCGGGCGATGCGCACCCGCCGTGCGCTACGCCGTCGTCCGCGGTCGGCGGGGCGTGCGCGATGACCGTGGGGCTCGGCGGCGCGCTGGCGTCCATTCTGCTGGTCGATGCGCACCGTGCGCTGTGCGCCGTCTTCGCCGAGGACGCGTTCCTGTGGGGCGAGCCCGGTGGAGGCGCCGGCGGTGAGGGCGGCGACGCCGGGCCGGCCTGGTCCTTTGCGGGTGCCGGCGCGGCGTTGCGACTGGAAGCCAGCGGGCCGGAGCGCGTCGACACCATCCTGGCGCGGGCGCGGCCCATTCTGGCGGGACTCCAGGATGTGCGCGGCGACGGCGCAGCCGTGGCGGCGCCCCGACCGGCGTTGTTCGGTGGCGTGGCGTTCACCCATTCCTCACCCGACGGCGGGCACGGGGGCGGCTCGGCCGTCGCCGACGACCATGCGACGGCGGTCCCCGGTGCGCCGCGTGCGGCGTCGCCCGCCGCCGCCAGCCGCCTCCAGAGCCCGCAATCCCCCGTCGCCGCCGAGGTCTGGCGGGGCTTCGCCGACGCCAGCTTCGTCCTTCCGCGCTGGCTGATCGGGAGGCGAGGTGGGGCTGCGTTCCTGCGCTTCGCCCTGGCACGCGCGCCGCACGGCGATGAGCTCCAGGGCCTGTGCGAGGAGGCGCGTGCCGTGGTCACGGCGCTGGCCGCCATCGTCGCGGAGCGGGGATGCACCGCGTCCGACGTGCGGCCGGCGAGCGCGGTGCGCGTCGCCACGGAGCCGATGGCCAGCTGGACGCGCAACGTGGACGACGCGGTGGCGCGCATCGCCCGGGGCGAGCTGGCCAAGGTGGTCGCCTCCACGCGGACCCTCCTCGACGCCGAGCGGCCCTTCGACGTCCACGCCGCCCTCGGTCGCCTCGACGAGGGGCACCCGCAGTGCGTCCGCTTCGCCTTCGCGCGCGGCGAGGGCAGGGGCGCCGCGACGTTCCTCGGCGCCACGCCCGAGCGACTCGTCGACAAGCGCGGCGCGGTGGCGCGCCTCGACGCGCTGGCCGGTACCCTTCGTCGCGGCCTCGGCGACACCGCCGCGCCGCGCGCGCTGATCGAGAGCGACAAGGATCGGCGGGAGCACGCGGTGGTGGTGGACTTCCTGCGCGACACGCTGGCGCCTTTCGGCGCGGTGCGCGCGTCGCGCGAGCCCGGGGTGCGCACGCTGCGCGACCTCCACCACCTCTGGACGCCGGTCGAGGTGACGCTGGCAGCCGCCACGCACGTCCTCGAGCTGGTGGCCTGCCTGCACCCGACCCCGGCGGTGTGCGGCACGCCGCGGGTGGCGGCGCGGTCCTGGGTGCAAGCGCACGAGCCCACGCCGCGGGGCTGGTACGCCGGCGCCATCGGGTGGTTCGACGCGGCCGGCGACGGCTCCTTCGCGGTCGCCCTGCGCTCGGCGCTGGTGCGTGGCAACCAGGCCTGGCTCTTCGCCGGTGCGGGGATCGTGGCGGGCTCGGTGGCTGCGCGGGAGCGGGCCGAGGTCGAGCTCAAGCAGCGCCCCATGCTGAACGCGCTGGGGGTGCAGCGGTGAGCGCCTGGGTGGCAGCCTCCGAGGCGCTCGGGCCGCAGGGCACGGGACGCTCGCTGCGCATCTCCGGCGATGGCGCCGCGCGCGCGACGGACGGCGGCGGGTTGCACATGGAGTGGGCCCGACGCTTCCTGTCTGCGCTGGTCGAGGCCGGCGTGCGCGACCTGGTGCTCTGCCCGGGCTCGCGCTCCACGCCGCTGGCCATCGCGGCGCTGGAGCTGGAGGGCCTGCGCGTCCACCCGGTCATCGACGAGCGGGTGGCGGGCTTCTTCGCGCTCGGTCAGGCGCGGGCCACCGGGACGGCCAGCGCGGTGGTGTGCACCTCGGGGACGGCCGCAGCGCACCTCTATCCGGCCGTGGTGGAGGCCAGCATGGCCTGCGTGCCGCTGCTGGTGATCACCGCCGATCGGCCGTGGGAGCTGGGCGGGGTGATGGCCTCGCAGACCATCGACCAGACCCGGCTCTTCGGCGGCTTCGTGCGGGCGGCCATGGAGCTCGGGCTCCCCGACGCCGCGCCGCTCGCCCAGCGCGCCGCCGCGCGCAGCGCGCTGCAGGCGGTGACGGCCACCCGCTGGCCCACCCCGGGCCCGGTGCACGTCAACGCGCGCTTCCGCAAGCCGCTGGAGCCCGTCGGCGTGGGCGAAGAGCAGGTCGACGGCTCACCAAAGAATCCTCGGGCTCCCGCGGAGGCCGTCGGGATGGCACGCGTCGCCCTGCCGGCGCCCGGCGCCGGAGACGGCGCGGCGCTCGACGCACTGGCATCGGCGCTGGCGGCGAGCGTGCGCGGTCTGTTGATCTGCGGCCCGACGCCGGTGGGCGGCGGCTCCGCGCTGCGCGCCGCGCTGGAACGGCTGGCGCGCGCCAGCGGTCTGCCGCCTCGCCGAGGCCACCAGTCAGGCGCGCTTCGGCCTCGACGGGGCAGCGATCACCGTCTGTCCCTCCTTCGACAGCGTGCTGCGCGCCCGGGTCTTCCGCGATCGGGCGCCGGACCTGGTGGTGTCGTTCGGCGCGCCTCCGACGTCGTCGAGCTGGGCGGCGCTCCTCGAGCGTCACCCGACGCTGCCGCGCTGGGTGGTGGCTTCGCACGCCTGGAACGATCCCCACAGCTCGGCCAGCGCCTTGCTCTGGGCCGACCCCGCCGCCGCAGCGACGGCGCTGGCAGAGCGCCTCGAGGCGGGCGCCCCAGGCCGCCAACTCCCGGCCGGCGGCGCGGGCGGGCCGGGTCATGGCGGTGAGGCGCACGCCTCGGTGGCTCCGGCGGGCGCGGCCCGGGCACGCTGGTGTGCGGCCCTCGCCCTCGCGGAGCGTGCGGTGGCCGCGGTGGTCGCGGCGGAGCTGGCCGAAGCCACGCTCACCGAGGGGCAGGTGACGCGCGCGCTCCGCGATGCCTGCCCGACCGGCGCGCTGCTGGCCATCGGCAACAGCCTGCCGGTGCGCCACCTCGACGCCTACTGCCCGCACGACGCACGCGCTCGGCGTGCTCCACCAGCGAGGAGCGGCCGGCATCGACGGCCTGATCAGCGGTGCCGCAGGTGCGCGGTCGGTGACCGGTGCGCCGGTCGCGCTGCTGCTCGGTGACCTGAGCGCGCAGCACGATCTGGGCGGGCTGGCGGTGGCCGCCGCCGTGCCCGGGCCGCTGCCGGTGGTGGTCATCGACAACCGTGGCGGGCGCATCTTCGACCAGCTGCCCGTCGCCGACCGGGTGCCGCGCGCGCTCATGGAGCGCGGCTTCGCCATGCCCCAGGCGCTCGAACTCTGCCATGCCGTGCGCGCCTTCGGTCTGCCCTTCGCCCGGGTGCGAACGCGCGCCGAGCTCGTCGAGGCACTGGTCCAGGCCTTCGGCGCCGAGCGGGCGATGGTCATCGAGGCCGTCGTCGATCCGGGCGATGCGCGCCTTCGCGCACGACGGCTGCACGGAGCCGTCGACGAGGCCCAGGCAAACGCGACGGGGGCAGGCGGCCATGCCGATGCGACGGGGACACCCGTCGATGCCGGGTCGACGGGCATCTTCGTCGACGACACGAGGACGGGCATCCCTGTCGGCGACCAGAGCGGTGCGGGGCAGCGCCTCGCGCCAACGGAGAATCAACGATGAGCACAATGGCGTGGAAAGCGGTCGAAGGCTTCGAGGACATCCGGTACGAAAAGGCGGAGGGCATCGCCAAGATCACCATCGCGCGTCCGCAGGTGCGCAATGCGTTCCGCCCGCGCACGGTGACGGAGATGAGCGCCGCCTTCAGCGACGCCCGCGACGACGCCGAGATCGGCGTGGTCATCCTCACCGGAGAGGGGGACAAGGCGTTCTGCGCCGGCGGTGATCAGCGCGTCCGAGGTCACGGCGGGTACGTCGGCGCCGACGGCATCGCCCGCCTCAACGTGCTCGACCTTCAGCGCCAGATCCGCACCTTGCCCAAGCCGGTGGTGGCCATGGTCGCGGGGTACGCCATCGGCGGCGGGCATGTGCTGCACATGATGTGCGACCTGACCATCGCCGCCGACAACGCGCGCTTCGGCCAGACCGGCCCCAAGGTCGGCAGCTTCGACGGCGGCTACGGAGCGGCGTACATGGCGCGCATCATCGGCCAGAAGAAGGCGCGCGAGATCTGGTTCCTCTGCCGCCAGTACGACGCCAAGCAGGCGCTGGAGATGGGCCTGGTGAACGCGGTCGTGCCGCTGGCCGACCTGGAGAAGGAGACGGTGGCCTGGTGCCGCGAGATCCTCGAGCACAGCCCGACGGCGCTGCGCTGCCTGAAGGCGGCGCTCAACGCCGACTGCGACGGACAGGCTGGCCTGCAGGAGCTGGCCGGCAACGCGACCTTGCTCTTCTACATGACCGAGGAGGGCAAGGAGGGGCGCAACGCCTTCGTCGAGAAGCGCAAGCCGAACTTCAAGCGCTTCCCGCGGCTTCCCTGAGGCGCGGCGCATGATGTCGAGCGGCGGAGCGACGGTGGACGCGCGGACCGGGGGGGCGGGGGCCGGGCCCCTGCGAGCCTGGGTGCTGGCCTGTCGGCCGGCCACGCTGACCGCGGCCATGGCGCCGGTCGTGGTGGGGACCGCCGCGTCCTGGGCGGCGGGCGCGGCGCGCGTCGCCCCGGCGCTCGCCGCCCTGTTCGGCGCGCTCATGATCCAGATCGGCACCAACCTGGCCAACGACGTGTTCGACTTCGAGAAGGGCGCCGACACCGCGGCCAGGCTCGGGCCGCTGCGCGCCACGCAGGCCGGCTTGCTCACGCCGTCCGAGGTGCGAAGAGGGATGTGGCTGGCGATGGCCCTGGCCACGGCGGCCGGTGTGTACCTGGTGGCCGTGGCCGGCTGGCCCGTGGTGGCCATCGGCGTGGCCTCGGTCCTGTCCGGCATCGCCTACACCGGCGGGCCGTACCCGCTCGGGTACCACGGCCTCGGCGACGTCTTCGTGCTCGTCTTCTTCGGCCTGGTGGCGGTGTGCGGGACGGCGTTCGTCCAGGTGGGCCGCATCCCGGTCGAGGCCTGGATGGGGTCCATCCCGGTCGGCGCAGTGGCCACCGCCGTGCTGGTGGTCAACAACCTCCGCGACCGCGGGACAGACGCCGTGGCCGGCAAGCGCACCCTGGTGGTGCGCTGGGGCCGGACCGCGGGCCTCGTCGAGTACGCATTGCTGCTGCTGATGGCGCACCTGGTGCCGGTCGGGGCAGCGCTGTGGCTGCAGCGGCCGTGGCTGGCGCTCGGCGCGCTGACGGCGCCGGTGGCGGTGCTGCTGGCGCGCGGCGTGTCGCGCAGCGAGGGCGCGGCGCTGAACCCCTACCTCGGCAAGCCGGCGCGCCTGCTCCTGCTGCAGTCGCTCGTGCTGGCCGCCGGCATCGCGATGTCGCGTCCGGGGCCGTGACCGCCGACGAGGCGCCGGGGAAGAGCCGGGGCCGGCGCGTCGCGGCCGCGCCTGAGCGGCTTCGGCTGCACATCGCGCGCGTCACCACGGGCGAGGCACCCGGGTCGGCGGCTGTACCCCCGCCGCGCCCCGCGCTGACCCTCCTGCTCGAGGGCGAGGACGGAGCGCGCGGTGCCGGCGTCGCCGCGCCGCTCGGCGGCGACGCGAGCGCCGAGCTCCACGCCGCGCAGGGCGTCCTGCGCGCCGCGGCGGCGCGGCTCGACGAGACGCGTCCGGGCGCAGCTGCGAGCGCACCCGCGGGCACCACAGCGGATGTGCTGGATGAGGTGGATGCGCTGCGTTGCCTCCTGGCGCCCGTGGCCGGGCTACTGCGCGCGAGCGCGGTGGCACGCTTCGCGCTCGAGACGGCCGCCGCGCGGCTGCTGGCGTCACGCGGCGGCGTGACCATGGCCGAGGTCCTGCGCGGTGCGCCGCGCACGGCGCGGTGGGCGTCAATGCGCTCGTCTCCGCTGCCGATCGCGACGCGGTCGCCGTGGCCCGGCGCCTCGCCGCCGCTGGGTTCCCGGCGCTCAAGGTGAAGGTCGGGCGCGGCGCGTGGTCGAGGAGCTGGCGGCGCTCCGCGCGCTGCGTGCGGCGCTGCCCGCACCGTACGAGCTGCGACTCGACGCCAACGGCGCCTGGACTCCGAGCGAGGCGCGGGCGCGACTCGGCGCGCTCGCCGACCTCGAGGTGACCTTCGTCGAGCAGCCGGTCGCCGCGGACCAGCTCCTGCAGCTCGGACCGTGCGCGACGCCCTGGGCCGCCGACGAGTCACTGGCCATGCCCGGGATGGTGGAGGCGCTGCTCGACGACCCTGCTGCGCGGCGTTCGTGCTCAAGCCGGCGCGGCTCGGGCTGCTCGATGCGCTGGGGCTCGCCCGGCGCGCCGTGGCGCGCGGCAAGGGCGTGGTGGTCACCCACCTCTTCGATGGACCGTCGGCGCTGGCGGCGGCGGTGACCTCGCCCTGGCCCTCGAGACGCCGCCGCTGGCGTGCGGGCTGATGCCCTGGGACGTCGACACCCGCGCCGTGCCTCACCTGCAGCGCGATGGCGTGTGCAACCCGGCGCCGCCCGTGCGCACCGAGGCCCGCCCGGCGCCGGGTGGGGTCAGGCGGCCGTGACCGCCGCGCTTCGCATCGGCGCCGGGGACGGGCTGGACGTCGAGGCGGCCGCGCAGGAGGCTGGCGTTTCGGGGACGCCCGCCCTGATCACCGCGGAGGGCGTGCTGACCTTCGGTGCGCTTGCGGGGCGGGTCGCGCACGCCGCCGCCGCGCTGCGCGCCGCCGGCGTGCAGGCCGGGCAACGCGTGGCGTTCCGCGCCGTGTCGCGCCCCGACAGCGTCGTCGTCTTCCTGGCGCTCGCGCGCCTCGGCGTCGCGTGGCTCCCCATCCATGCGCGCCTCGGGGACGCCGAGGCTGGCGAAGTGCTGGCGGCCGCGGAGCCCGTGACGCGGATGTCCGAGGCCGACGTGACGGCGCTGGCGGCGGGGCACGCCTCGGCGGCGACGACGGCGGACCGCCCCGCAGCAGGGGTCGCACTCGATGAGGCGGCGCCCGGCGCGGACATCCTCGCCCTCATGGCCACCTCGGGCACCACCGGTCACCCGAAGGTGGCGGCCTTGCCGCGCGCGGCCTTCCTGGCCAGCGCTGCCGCCAGCGCGGACAACCTCGGCTGGTCTGGCGACGACCGCTGGCTGTGCTGCATGCCCCTGGCGCACGTCGGTGGCCTGTCCATCGTCACCCGATGCCTCATCGCGCGCCGTCCGGTGGTGCTGCTGCCGCGCTTCGAGGTGGCCCCGGTCCTCGAGGCCATCGAGCGCCACCGGGCCACGATGCTCTCCGTGGTGCCGACCATGCTCGGCGCGCTGCTCGCGGCCGATCACGGGTCGGTGCTCTCGCGGCTGCGGGTCGTGCTCGTGGGTGGCGCGAGCTGCCCCGATGCGCTGCTCGAGGAGTGCGCCCGGCGCGGCGTGGTCGCGTTGACCACCTACGGCACGACCGAGGCGTGCTCGCAGATCACCGCGCAGCGCCTGCCGCCCTTCGATGCCGCACCGGCTGTCGTCCCGGGTAGCGGCCGTGCGCTGGCCGGCGTGGAGCTGGCCATCTTCGATGACCACGGTGGCCCGTGCGCGCCGGGCGTGATCGGCCGCATCCACATGCGTGGGCCGGCGCGGATGCGTGGCTACCTCGGGCAGCCACCGCTCGCGGACGACGCCTGGTTCGATACCGGCGATCTGGGGCACCTCGACGAGACGGCTTCTCTCTTCGTCGCTGCCCGCCGGACCGATCTCGTCATCAGCGGGGGCGAGAACGTCTACCCGGCGGAGGTCGAGCGCGTCGTCGACGCCTGCCCCGGCGTCCGGCGCTCGCTGGTGTTCGGCGTCCCCGACGAGCGCTGGGGACAGGTGGTCGCCGTGGCGCTGGTGGTCGAGCCGGCGGGGGTCTCCGCGAGCGCGTTCGCCGGCGCGCTGGCGACGCGCCTGGCCCCGCACAAGCGGCCGCGCCTGGCGTGCGTCGTCGACGCGCTGCCCGAGACGCGCGCCGGCAAGGTCGATCGGAGCGGGGCCCTGGCAGCGCTCGGCGCGCGTCTCGGCCGCCTCTAGAAAATCGGCCGCGTGGCCGAAGCGTCCGTCGGCACCGCCCAGCCCGCTGGGTGCCATGTCCGGGTTGGCGGCGCGGTGATCCCCCTAGGATCCGCCACGATCCAGATCTTCAGCCCCTCCGTCGATGAGGGTCACCCGACGGTGACGGCGGACTCTCCATGGATAACGCAGCCTTGGCTGGAACGCCGAAAATGATGTAGGTTCTGGTCCGACCCTTGCTTATGGCGGCGTCAACGGAACACCTTGTAGGTGGACGTAGGAGCTGACGCCATGCGCACGATCTCGTTCGGACTTTTCTCTGCTGCCCTTCTCTCCGTGGCCGTGATGGCCGGATGCGCCGATAGCGACGGCGTCTCCGGGTCCGGGCGCTCGGACGACGGCGGTCAGGACGACGGCGACGACGGCGCCACCACCGGCGTCGGTGGCAGCGCGGCCGGGACCGGCGGGGGCGCGGGCACGGGCGGCGCGCCGCCGGCCGTGTGCCCGGACGCCACCGACGTCTACGAGGTCGAAGCGGCACCCTCCAACGTGCTCTTCCTCTTCGATCGCTCGGGCAGCATGCACCTGACCATCGACGTCACCTCGACGCGCTGGATCGAGGCCAAGGCCGGCCTCTTCGCGTTCATCGACGCGCTGCCCAGCGACACCAACGCGGGCATCCAGCTCTTCCCGCGCGGCGACTCGCCCATCGACTGCTGCGTGATCACCGCCGGCAACGACATCGACTGCGGGGCCTGCGTCAGCGGCGAGCTCCCCGAGCCCGAGGCCCGCTGCACCGCGGACGCCTACCTCGATCCGAACGTGGACGTCGGCCCGCTCAGCGCCGCGCGCCGCAACCAGATCAAGAGCGCGGTCAGCGCCTCGGACGAGGAGTTCTACTGGGGGACGCCGCTGGCGCCCGCGCTCGAGGGCGCGGTGCAGTCGCAGATCACCGCCAGCGCCACCGGGGTGAGCTCGGTCGTGCTCATCACCGACGGCAACCCGACGTCCTGCGATACCACCGCCGATCCGGAGGCCAACGACATCCAGCGCGTGGTCGACGCCGCCGCCGCGGGCCTCGGCGCCGCCAGCCCGTGCGCACCTTCGTCATCGGCGTCATCGACGGCGAGGGCGGCTCGCTCGGCGCCAGCGAGGACAACATGTCGCTCATCGCCCAGGCTGGCGGCACGCCGCGCTACGCCGGCTGCGAGGCGAACGCCGACTGTGCCTACCCGGTCAACGTCGGCAGCTTCGGCGCCGACCTGCAGGCGGCGCTCGACGCCATCGCCTTGCAGGCGTTCAGCTGCACTTTCACCTTGCCCGAGGTCCAGGGTGGCAAGGCGGACCTCGATGCGGTCAACGTGACCGTCACCGACGGCAACGGCACCAAGACCATCGCCAAGGACACCTCGCACTTCGACGGCTGGGACTACCTGCCCGGCAACGAGAGCCTGCAGCTGTACGGAGCCGCCTGCGAGACGCTCAAGAACGACCCGCAGATCAAGGTCGAGGTCGTCGTCGGCTGCGAGACGCAGGGCCAGTAGGAGAGCATCCGCGGGGCCGCGCGCCGGCCCACCGCCGGCCGTGCTAGACCGGCCAGCCATGGGCCGCGCCGCGCGCTCCACCCTGCTCCTCGCGCTCGCGCTGGCGCTGGCGGCCTGCGCCGAGCCGGACGCCACCGCCGGTGCCGCCGCAGGCGACGCCGGGACGGTGGCGTCGCCGGCATCGCAGGCCGCGCCCGCAGCGCTCCCGCCCCCCGCCCCTGGAGCCGCGGGCGATCCGAATCCGCTGGGCTTGGCGCCGCGGCGGCTCAAGCTCGATCCGGGCCGTCGGGTGTTCACCTTCTCCGACGCCATGCTGGCGGGCGCCCAGCCCGGCTCCACCCTCATCCTGTACTCGGCCACCGTCTCGGGCCTCGACGGCGACGACCTGCTGGTCGAGGGGCGCACCGGGCCCGCCTACAAGGTCCACGCGGGCTACGTCATCGCCGTGCCCGACGATCCCAAGGTCAAGCACGGCGATCCGGTCCTCGCCGAGTGGAACGGGGTGATGAAGCACGGAGTGATCACCACCCTGACCCGCGACCGGGTGGGCGTGCGCTTCACGGACATGGACTCCAAGACCCCCGAGGCCCAGCTGAAGAACCCGCGCCTGGTCAAGCAGGGCGAGGGCCTCCAGCCTGGCAACTACGCGGCCCTGCGCGACGCCGAGACGCTGCGGCATGTGCTCCTGGTCTCTCCGGCGGGCGAGGGCACGGCCAAGAAGTGGTTCGCGCTCGGCTTCGGCGGGGCGGCGATGGTCGTCGACGAGGCGGCGCTCACCCCCATCCCCGTCAAGTACGACCCCAAGCCCGGGGCAGCGGTGCTGGCCGAGTGGGTGGGCACCTTGCGCAAGGCCACCGTGCAGGCCGCCCTCGACCAGGGCCTGTTCAGCGTGCGGTTCGAGCGCGCCGGGAGGCCGGTCACCCTGGGCTGGGGGATGCTGCTGCGCGACGCCGAGGCGCCGGCCAAGGGCCGCGCCCTGAATGCCGAGCCGCTAGCGCCGCCGCGGCCGCGGTGATGGCGAGCGGCTCGCTTCCCCGCGGGGCACCGGGCCGGAGCGCTTGCGGCGGGCCGACTCGAGTCGGGCCCCCGGGCCAGCCGGCGCACGGTGCTAGGCAAGAGTGCGAAGGCTGGGGAAAGGAGATCGGATGGACGCCCAGGGCGCCTGGAGAGCGACGAGACAGTGGGTCCCCTTCGCCGCGAGGACGATCGCCTACGGAACGATCTCGCTCACCCTCGGGCCGCTCACCCGCGATCGTAGCGCCAGCCTGTGGGCCATGCGCCGCTGGTGCCGCGCCAGCGCGCGCGGCCTGAACATCGACGTCCAGGTCAGCGGCACAGGGCACGTCCCGCCGGGGCCCTTCGTCTACTGCTCCAATCACCAGAGCGTGCTCGACATCCTGGTGCTCGGCGCCGCCCTGCCTGGCGACTACAAGTGGGCGGCCAAGCGCTCGCTGATGAAGATCCCGTTCCTGGGCTGGCACCTGAGCCTCGCCGGTCACGTGCCGGTCGATCGCCGGGCCGGCTCGCGCGGCGCGGCCGAGGTCATCGCTCGCTTCGAGAAGACGCTGGCCGGCGGCAAGCCGCTGCTGGTCTTCCCCGAGGGCACGCGCAGCGAGGATGGGCTGGTGCGGCCGTTCAAGAACGGTGGCTTCTACGCGGCGGTGCGCGCCGGCGTGCCGGTGGTCCCGGTGGCGCTCGAGGGCACCTACCGGCTGATGCGCAAGGGGGCGCTCGAGACCGGCGACGGCCACACCATGCGCCACGTCGAGGTCAAGGTGGGCGCACCGATCTACCCGAGGAAGGAGGGGCGCGAGTCGCAGCGAGTCGCCGACCTGCGTGACCGCACCTTCACGGCGGTGCGCGAGCTGCACGCGGCGGTGGGCGGACACGTGCCGGCCACGCCGCCCTCCGCTCCAGGAACGGCAGGAAGCGCGGGCGTGACCGGCATCCGGGCCAGCTAGGGCTTGCGGTGGCTGCGACGAGCAGCGAGCATCGCGCTCCCGCCACCACGACGCGGCCGAGAGACGAAGACAGCCATGCCCAAGCCCGATCCCAAGGCCCTGCTCCGCGACGCCGGCACCTATCTCCGCTCGCACCCCGAGGAGCTCGTGCGCGCGCTCAAGGGTGCCTTCGGCCTGCGCTTCGGGCTGCCCATGGACGCCTTGCGGTACCTGGTGCGCGAGATGGGCACGAGCAAGAAGGCGCCCAAGGACGTGGTGCTGGAATCGGCGCCGCCGGGCGTCAAGCTGGCCATGACCGTGGACGCCATGGGGACCACTCTGCGGGTGGTGCTCATCCTCTTCGTCGAGGAGCTTCACGTGAGCACCGGCGAGATCCGCATCGTGGCGCGCATCAGCGACATGTCGCTCAAGGTGCTCAACGACGCCGAGACCCCGCTCGCCGGGCTGGTGAAGTCCGGCGCGCTAGACCTCTCCAAGCCGGGCAACCTGGTGGCCTTCATGCCCAAGCGGCCGGCGGCGCTGGTCGACGCCAAGGACGACCGCATCACCCTGGATCTGATGAAGGTCCCGTCCATCGCCAACAATCCAAGGGTCAAGCGCGCCCTGGCCGTGGTCACGCCCATCGTCGGCGTGCGGGCCATCAAGACCAAGGACGACCACCTCGACGTGCACTTCAAGGCCGACCTCGGCGGCGTGGCCGCGGCGGTGGCCGCGGCGCGCAACGGAGCCTGAAGGGCACGCGGCCGCCCGGGCCGTACGCGAGGTTGCCGAGGTCGGGGGCCTTCGCTGCTAGACTGCGGCCGGAATGAGTCGGCAGTCCGGGTCCACTTCGCCTGCCGTCGCCTTCGAGTACCTCGCGGAGATCGCCGTGGGCAGCACGGCGCGCATCGACCTCTGCCGTGCCAGGGGTGGCGAGCGCGAGGGGCAGCTGCTCGCCGTGAAGCGCCTCTTGCCGCACATCGCCGAGGACCCGACGCACGCCAGCATGTTCCTCGACGAGGTGTGGATGACCGCCTCGCTCAAGCACCCCAACGTCGTCGAGGTGGCTGGGTGGGGGACCGACGAGCACGGCGGCTACCTGGCGGTGGAGCTGGTGCAGGGCGTGTCGCTGGCGCGTCTGATGAAGACCGTCTTCGACACCGGCGAGGTCTTCTCCGAGCGCATGGTGGTGTTCATCGGCGCCAAGGCCTGCGCGGGGCTGGCGGCGGCCCACGCCCTGCGCTCGCCGGACGGTGAGCACCTGCACTTGGTGCACCGCGACTTCACCCCGCAGAACGTCCTCGTCGGCTTCAACGGCGACGTGAAGATCGCCGACTTCGGCCTGGCCAAGGCCAAGCAGCGCATCACCAAGACGCTCACCGGCCTGCTCAAGGGCCAGCCGCAGTACATGTCCCCGGAGCAAGCCAAGGGCGGGCAGGAGATCGACGCGCGCAGCGACCTGTTCTCCCTGGGGGTGGTGCTCTTCGAGCTCTTCGCCGCGCGCCGCCCCTGGTCGGCGACCAGCGAGCTGGAGATGGTGCACGTCGCGGCCAACGAGCCGGCCGCCGACCTGCGCGAGTTCCGCCCCAAGATCGATCGCGAGCTGGTCAACGTCGTCATGACCTGCCTGGAGCGCGACCCGGCGGTGCGCTTCCAGACCGCGGCCGAGGTACAGAGCCGCCTGGAGAGCTGGCTGCTCTCGCACGGCTACGCCGAGGGCAGCGACGACGCGCTGGCGCGCTTCGTTCGCCGCAACGCCATGCGGCAGATGCGCTGGTTCGAGCGCGCCGTGGCCGGCGATCTGGCGCCGATGCCGGAGTCGATGCGACCCGGCCTGGCGCGGCAGGAGCCGCCGCGCGTGCCGAGCTACAGCAACGTCACCAATGCCCCGCACGAGCGTGGCGAGGTGGCGCCGCGCGCGCGGGTACGGCTGCGCCGGCCAGCCGTCGACTCGGAGCTGACCGACGTCACCGACATCACCGACGCCGACGCCAAGGTGGCGCTGCTCCACGCGCAGTCGCTGCGCGAGCCGCCGCGCATCACCCACATGGAGGACGACGGCGGGCCGGAGAGCGACGGCGAGTGGGGCGAGGAGGTCCCGACTCTGGTGCAGAAGCCTGGCCAGGCCGGCGCGGCGCTGCTGGCGCGCGTGCGGCCGCGCGCGCCGCGCAGCAACGCACCGCTGCCGTTCACCGGCGCGCTGGTGGACGAGGACAGTCAGCGCACCACGGCGGTGAAGCGCCCGTCGCGGCCGGTGCCCATCGAGGTGCGGGCCGAGACCGCCACCTCGCCGCTGCACCATCGGGCGAAGTCTCTGGCCGACGTCGACTCGGAAGGAGACGCCGAGGAGATCCCGACGCTGCCGCTCAAGCACCGTGTGCATCGCCCGCCACACCGGCCGCCGGGTCCCCCGCCCAGCCACGGGCCTGCGCCTCCGCTGGCAGCGCCGAGCTCCCGCCCTGCCCAGGCCGCGGCCGTGCACCCGCTGGCCGCCGACGAGCCGCCCACGCAGGTCGCATCGCGTCGCCTGGCGCCGCCGGACACCATGCAGGGCGGGGTGGCGCTCGGCGCCAGCGGTGAGCTGCACACGCCGTCCGGCCTGCGGGTGATGGACGTCGCGCCGCACATGCCGGTGCCGCCGCGACAGGAGCGAGGTCTCCTGGCGGAGCCGCGACAGGAGCGAGGTCTCCTGGCGGAGCCGCGGCAGGAGCGGGGTCTTCTGGCAGAGCGCCCGGTGACCGAGCCGGCCCTGCGCGCCGAGGCCGATCGCCTCGCGCAGGAGGCGATGCGCCTCGGCGAGGAGGCCAAGGGGGCGGCCGCGGTGGCAGTGCGCAAGACGACCCTCGCCAAGATGGCCGGCGACGCGGCGACCATCGCCGCCGAGGCGGTGCGCCTGGTGGCAGCCGCCGGGCTGGAGCGCGGCGCGCAGCGGATGGACGAGGCGCTCGCGCTGGAGGCGGCGCTGCGGCGCGGTGAGCTCGGGCCGATGGGCCCCATGGCCGGCATGCACCCGCCACCGAACGGCGCGCTCCACCCGGGCGCGCTCATCGACCCGCGTCGCATCACGGGGCCGGCGGAGATGCCGCCTCCCTCGGGACGCTTCGACACCAACCCGTCCGGCATGATGCGTCCGTCGTTCGAGCCGCCGGCCATGATGGTCCCGGATCACCTGCGCTCGACGTTCGACCCCCAGTCGTTCCGGGCCCAGCTCAAGCCGGAGATCCTGGGCATCCCGCGACCGGTGGCCATCGCCCTCTTCGCGGCCTGCTTCCTGGCGCTGGTCATCTTCGCCTGGGTGGTGCTGTAGCCCCTGGGTGCGTGCCTTCGCCGGCGGCTGGGGGTAGCTTGGCCCGATGGCGGACGGCGGCGACTGGAGGCTGATCGGGCTCGACGAGAAGATGGCGCGCAGGCAGGGCATGCCCGCGCGCTTGCCGGTGCCGGCAGCCGAGTTCGAGGGTCTGGCGGACAAGGGCCTGGAGGTCGACACCGTCCGCCGCTGGATCAAGGACTTCCTCACCAACTCGGAGCCGGGCAAGAGCGGCACCTGGCGCAAGCAGAACGCCCAGGTGGTGGCGGCGCTGGAGGCATTCCTGGACAAGGCCCCGCTCTGGGACAAGGCGCAGAAGGCGTTCGCCGCGGGAGAGTGGGACAAGGCGCTCTCCTCGCTGAAGCGCATCACCGTGATGGACGCCGATGACCACGCCGCGCGCCTCAACCTGGCGTCGGCGCAGGCCAACGTCGGCGATCACGCCGCCGCCCTGAAGGGCTTCAAGGCCATCGGCGCCACCTTCGCCGGCGACGCCGACTACCACGTGGCCTTCGGGCAGGTGCACCTGGCGCTCGGCGACCGCGACGCCGCGCTGGACCAGATGGTGCTGGCGCTGGAGGCCAAGCCCGACTGCCAGCCGGCGCTCGACGCCATGGAGAAGCTCGGGGTGCTGGTGGCCGTCTACGAGAACCCCCGCGACGCCGCCTCGCTGACCTACGTGCGCGCCGACTCGGTGCTCGCGTACCTCGGCGAGCAATGGAAGAGCGAGCCTCGAGACGCGGCCTTCTATCTGGAGCAGCTCGGCTACCACGAGCGCGAGCGGCGCTTCGATGTGGTGCTCGCCGCCGCCGAGGCCACGCTGGGCGCGGCGCCGGACGCCAGCGGGCGCGAGCGCGCCGGGGCGGCGCGGGTGTCGGCGCTGCGCGCGCTGGGTCGGGCCGATGAGGCGCTGTCTGCCGCGCGCGCGTTCGCCGCCGAGAGCCCGCGCTCGGCGGCCGCTCGCGTCGAGCTGTCGCGATGCCTGGCTGCGACGGGCAAGGCGGAGGATGCGGCCGCTGAGGTGGCGGCGGCGCTCCAGGCCGAGCCTGGTGACCAGG
>JBBJMR010000178.1:0-17926 GCA_037720395.1 Polyangiaceae bacterium | reverse complement strand
GCGTGCCGCCCGGTGTGCGCAGCCGCACGGTGAGCCTCTTCGGCCGGCCGTGGCAGGTGCCCGAGGGCCCCCTGGCCCTGGCGGCGGCGAGCGGGGCGCCGATCATGCCCGTCTTCACGCGCCGCCTGGGCTTCATGCGCTACGAGGCCATCGCCACCGCGCCGATCCGCCTGCCGCGCCGCCCGGACACCGGAGCCCTCGACGCCGCTGCGCAGCGCATCGCGGCGGAGATGGAGAAGTTCGTGCGAGCGAATCCGACGCAGTGGTTCCATTTCGGCTGATGGACCCCCGGCCGTGTTCGGCTCGGCGTCGACGTGCCGCGCATCGAAGCGCCCAGATCTCCATGCCTGCGAGGACCGACTCCTCGCCACGGTAGCGCGGCGCTCTGCTCGTTCCGGCTAAAGCGGCCCGTCCGTCAAGCCATGCACGAACTGCCGCACGTACGGATCGGTGCTGGCCTGCGCCTCCGACGTGGTGCCATCGAAGATGAGGCGCCCCTTGTAGAGCATGCCCACGCGGTCGGTGACGGTGAGCAATCGATCGAGATCGCTGGAGACCATGATCACGGTGGCGTTGGCGGCGCGCTGCTCGGCGCGGAGCAGCTCGAAGATCTTCTGCGAGGTCACCGGGTCGAGCCCCGCGGCCGGCTCGTCGTAGAGCACGATCTCCGCACGGGTGATGGTGGCGCGGGCCACGCCGACTCGCTTCTTCTGGCCGCCGGAGAGCCCGGCCGGGAGTCGCTCCTCGAAGCCGGGCAGCGAGACCACCTTGAGCCGCTCGGCCACGCGCTGCTGCACCTCTTCGTCCGTCAGGTCGAAGAGCCGTCGCAGCGGGAAGGCGATGTTGTCGCCCACGGTCATGTAGTCGAAGAGCGCGTTGTTCTGGAACAGCATCCCGAACTTGAGCCGGAACTTGGCGAGCTCCAGGTCGTTGAGCTGGTGGACGTCCTTGCCGTCGATGACCACCCGCCCGGTGTCCGGTCGCAGCAGGCCGGTGAGCATCTTCAGGAGCACGCTCTTGCCGGACGCGCCGGGTCCGATGAGCCCGTACAGGCAGCCGGCGGGGACGACCAGGTCGACCCCCGAGAGCACGCGCATGCCGTTGAAGATCTTACCGAGGCGCTCGACCTGGATCACGGGCTCCGTGCTCCCCGGTGGGAAGCGCTCCGAGGCTCCGCCGGGAGACCTCGGTCCTGTCGAGGGTAGCGCGCCAGCGGCGCGCGCGGCTCAGTTTGCGGCGAAGGTGGTGCGGGTGACGTCGAGGCGGGGGTGCGACGGGAAGCCCAGGCCGCGCACCGCGCCCGAGACGCAGGAGGCGACGCCCGGGTTCGACGGCCGCGTCGACACGGTGACGCCGACCGCGCGCCCGTTCTGGACCGCGGCGCAGATGTTGACCTCCATGTTCGGGGGCACGCCGCAGGAGTTCAGGTACCCGCCGCGGTTGAGCACGGCGCCGTAGGCGCCGGCGGAGAGGTCCGGCGGCACGCCCGCGCCCATCTTCGAGTAGTCCTCCACGTAGCGCGCCTGCGCGCCTTCGCAGCTCATGCCGCCGCCGAGCACCGGATGGTTGCCGGCGCCGACGTTGACGCCGCCGGGCCCGGGGATGCCCCCGCCGCCGCCGGGCGTCTTGCCGGCGCCGAGGCCGCCGTCGACGTCGACGCTGCGCGCCTGGTCGGACTGGACGGCCAGCTCGCGCTCGCGGTTCTTCTTGTCGCGCATCCACAGGCCGAGGGCGGCGGCCGCGGCGACGGCGATGATCGTGCCTCCGATGAGCGCCTTGTACTGCGTGCCCTTCTTCTCGGCGCTGACCACCGCCTCCAGCGCCTGCTTCTCCTGGACGATCTCGCGGTTCAGCTTGGCGTGGTGGGCGAAGGGCGCGAACTCTTCCCAGTCCTTGAGCTGGCGCTCCTCGTTGGAGATGCTGTCGCGGAGCGCGTGCTCGGCGTGGAACGAGTGCGTGGCCAGCTGCTGCAGCAGCTCGACGGCCGAGAACGGGCCGTGGTCCATGCCGTCCTTGATGACCACGTAGCGCGGGCGCGGGTCGGACTCGAGCGAGGCCTTGAGCTCGGCGAGGTGCAGCGTGGGGTCGTCGGCGCGGCGCGACGAGGGCGGCGCCTCCGGGACGCCGACCGTGAACGGGCCATCGCCGAGGACCTCCTTGAGGGCCAGGCGCGGCTGGGAGTAGGCGGGGATGGGCGCGGGGCCGACGCCGGTGGGCGCGCGGGGCGCCGGGGGGATCATGGAGAGCGAAACATCGACGTCGAAGCCCTCGTCGTGGTCGAGGCGCGTCTCGTCGGCGGCGGGCGGCGCCACCGACGAGCCGGGGGAGATGTGATGCAGCGCCTGGGCCAGCGCGGAGAGGTCGCCGGGGCGATGCTTCGGGTCGGCGACCAGCGCCTTGCCGAGCAGGACCTCCAGGGCCGGCGGCAGGTCGCGCACGACCTCGCCAGGCCGGCGCATCCCGGGCCCGACGCTGTGGCCGGTGAGCATCTCGTAGAGCATGGCACCGATGGCGAAGACGCTGGCGCGCGAGTCGCCCTCCGCGCCCTTGCGCTCCTCGGGCGCCAGGCAGGACCGGTCGCGCGGCAAGCTGGGCGGCGTGTGGGCCAGCTCCTCGACCACGTCCGCCGGCAGGCCGGCCTCGAAGGCGATGGAGGAGGGGTGAATGAAGAGCGTTCGCCCGGTGCCGTGCAGCTCGGCGAGACGCGTGCAGAGCGGCACCACCACCCCGATCGCCTCCCGGATGTCGAACCGCCGCCGGCTGGCGCGGCGCGCGTCCATCTCGGCGCGGAGGGTGCCCGGTGCGACGGCGGTTCCGAGGGGTAGCGGCGTGAGATGCGCCTGGGCGGACGAGGACATCGAGCCAAACCTTACGGCAAAAGGCCAGCTGCGCTCAATGTGCGCTCGCGAGATTCCCGGCAGCGTCGTCCGCCCACCGCGTGCGGGTGGGAGCCCAGGCGGAAACCTGCGGACACGCTGTCACGCCGGCCCGACCCGCCGCCACCCCGCCGGGGCCCACCCGTGGCGCTGTCGCAGACCGCTGCTTTCAGCAGGGGATCGAATGGCCAGGCGCCACCGCCATCCTGCGGGTCACGGGCGGCACCCGTGGCGCTGTCGCAGACCGCTCCTTCAGCAGCGGCACCGATGGCCAGGCGCCACCATCCGCCATCCTGCGGGGTCTCAGGGGCGGCACGCCCCTGCTGGTCCGATTCAAACCTCGCGGTCGCGGACTTCGCTCTCGCGCGAGCCGATCTGCTTCTCGTCGTCGCGCAGGACGGAGAAGACCAGGCCGGCGCCGATCACGGGGAGGAGCCAGATGAGCTGCGCCTGCCAGATCTTCTGCTTCCGCTCGAAGAGGTTGCTCTGGAAGACGCGCCACGTCAGCCAGACCTGGAAGGAAATGATGGCCAGGAGGCCGGCACCCACGACGAGCTCGAACGCACCCATGATTCGGGCGGAAAGATAGCCACGCCGGCCGCGGACGCAACTCCGCGGCAGCGCAAAGCGTTTTTCGGGTCAGGGGCGCGGCCGGCGACGGTCCGCGGCGGGGCGGGCGGGGGATAGCCCGCCGCGTCCGGCAGCTCCGGCGCGCTGGCGCGGACCTGGGTGCCGTTCGGCCCCTGGACGACGACCACGGTGCGGGTCCGACAGAGGCCGGCGGCGTGGTAGAGGCGATCCGCCCGGTCGGCCAGATACACCAGCCGGACCACCTCGCGCTCCTCTGCTCCGGGTCGCCGGCCCTGCGGGCGGCGGCGATGCCCTCGGCCCGCGCGCGGCCGTCGCGCGCGGGCGACGTGCAGGCGCGTGAGCAGCGCGTCGAGGCAGCCGACGCGCACCGCGTCCTTGCCACGGCGCGCCGTGCGCAGCTCGGCCTGAACGCGGAAGGTCTGTGCCTCGACGGCGCGCAGCTTCGAGCTCGCGTCGCGGGCGCGGGCGGCCACCGAGGGCTGCGGCGTCGCGACGGAGACCGACGCCGGGACCACCGGACGTGCCCCCGCTGCGACGGCCTCCCCGGGGGAGACGTCCTCGGCGTGCGCCGCCGTGGCGCCAAACGCCAGCGCGATGGACAGGAGGAAGAGGAGGGGGGTGGGTCGGGTCATGGGCGAGGGTGGGCGCGGGCCGCCCGAGGGCGACCGATGGCGGCGCGGGTCCGGCACATCCGGACGCCTGCGCCGAGTGGCGGCAGGGCGGGTGCCGCCTCCGATCGAGGTAGGCGCGCCGCCCGTGCTCTTTCTCCTTCGTTGTGCGGCCCCGGCGGCGCGTTCAGGCGGCGCGAAGGGGTGGCGCGCCCGTGCGCCCGCTCGACCCGCCCGGGACCAGGCGTAGTAGGACGCGGGGGTCGTGCCGCCGCCGAACCCACGCCGGCGCGCCGCCGCCCTCGGCGTCGCCGCCTCCGTCGCGCTGATCATCGGCGCTGCCGCTGTCCCCGGCATGGGGTGCAACTCGCCGTCGTCCAGCGTCGACGCCGGGGAGCTGTACGGGGTCTTCGAGGGCGGCATCGGCGCCGATGGCGGCCGCGACGCGGCGCCGGATGCGCGGCCGCGAGCCGCGCCGACCGTGTCCGGGTCGGCGTCGGCGTCCGGGCCGACGTCGCGCCCCTCTGCGGCACCGCCCGCGCGCCAGCCGGTCACCGGGACGTGCGTGCCCGCCGGCGGCCAGCCGAACCGCGACATCAAGCGCACGCTCGGGCGCCCTGCCTGTCGCGAGGCGCAGATCCTGGAGTGGCGCGACGCCGAGGGTCGCCGCGCTATGCGTGCCTCATCGCTCCGCGCGGCGCGGAGACGCGCGCCCCGCTGCCGCTGGTGCTCTGGTTCCACGCCGAGGACGAGGACCCGACGAGCGTCGACAAGCGCACCGGGCTGCGCCGTCTCGGCGCCAGCCAGAACCTCACCGGCGACCCGGCCCACGCCGGCTTCCTGGTGCTGGCGGTGCAGGGCCGCAGCATCTTCGGCGGCAAGCGCGGGCGCGTCTTCGACACCGAGTACCTGGCCTCCGACAACGTGGACGTGGCGGCCGTCGATCACTTCTATGGCCAGATCGACGGCCGGGGGCTGGTCGACAAGCGCCGCGTCTACACCCTCGGCGTCTCGACCGGCGGCCAGATGGCCGCCACGTACGCCATGCTCCGCGCCGACCGCGTGGCCGCGTTCGCCGCCTATGCGCCCGAGCCCCCGACGGCCGGCTGGTCGTGCGACGCCTCGCCGCCGCCCGGGCTGGTCCTCTACCGCGCCTGCGACGCGGTGACGCCGTGCGACGGCATAGAGCGCTGGCTGCGGTCGCGCGACGGCACCTCGGCCGAGACGGAGTGGACGCGCCTCGGGCTGGTCGACGAGGAGGAGCCCAGCTGCGCCCTGCGCAACCGCTGCACCAGGAACAAGGGCCAGGCGAACCACGCCCGCTGGCCCAAGCTGCGGGAGGACGACATCCTGGCGTTCTTCGCCCGCCGCGCACTGGCCGCGCCAGGCCGATAGTCTGGTAGCCTCGGGCGGCACGGCATGGCGGACGACGTCTTCGGAATCGTCGGCACGACGCAGGCGGGCAGCTATCACATCGAACGCGTCGTCGCCGAAGGGGGCTTCGGGGTGGTGTACCGGGCCCAGCACGGCGCCTTCCGTGCGCCGGTGGCCCTGAAGTGCCTGAAGGTCCCGCGCACCATGACCGAGGCGCAGCGCGAGGAGTTCCTGGAGAAGTTCCGCGCCGAGGCGGAGCTCCTCTTCCGGCTCTCCGCGTCGATCTCCGAGGTGGTGCGCCCGCTGCACGCCGATGCGCTGCACCTCGAAGGGCACCCCTTCGTGCCCTACCTGGCGCTGGAGTGGCTGGACGGCGAGGCGCTCGACGCCATCGTCACCAAGCGGCGTGACGCCGGCCAGCCGCCCATCGGCCTGCACAAGCTGGTGCGCCTGCTCAAGCCCATCGCTCACGCGCTGTCGCGCGCCCACCGCTTCCCCGGCCCGAACGGGCCGGAGGCCATCATCCACCGCGATATCAAGCCGGAGAACATCCTCGTCGGCCGGCACGACGCCGTGGACACCGTGAAGATCCTCGATTTCGGCATCGCCAAGTGTCAGAGCGCGGCCCACGCCATCGCCGGACGTCAGACCGGCGGCGAGGTCATCAACGCCTTCAGCCCGGCCTACGCCGCCCCGGAGCAGTGGCTGCCCAAGCGCTACGGTGCCGCCGGGCCGTGGACCGACGTCTGGGGCCTGGCCATCACCATGGTCGAGGTGCTCGCCGGCCACGCGCCGATCGACGGCGAGCTGCCGGCCATGATGGGCACGGCCATCGACGAGGGGCGCCGCCCCACGCCTCGCGCGGAGGGGGTGGCCCTCGACACCGAGATCGACGCCGTGTTCGCCCGCGCCCTGGCCGTCGATCCGCGCGACCGCACCCAGAGCGTCGATCGCTTCTGGACCGAGCTCGAGATGTCGATGGGCACGCCGTCATCCTTCGCGGCCTACGACCCGCGTCGCGAGGACGACGAGCCCGGCGCCGGTCGCCAGCACTCGTCCGGGCCGCCGGCGGTCTCCTCGCGCTTCGGGCGCCGGGCGCGCACGCCGCACGACGCCGGCCAGGACTTCGAGCTCGACCTCGAGCCCGAGCATGGGCGCGGGCGCGTGGAGAAGCCGTTCGCGCGCCGGCCGGGGCACTCCTCGGATCCGGCGCCGCTCACCGTACCGTCCCTCGGCGCCCCGGCCCTGGCACCTCCGCGGGTCCCGGCCGCCATCCCCCCGGAGATGGCGCTGCGGCCCGCCACGCCGCTGTCGTCGTTGCCGCCGGACGATCACGGCCCGCCCCTGCAGCTGGCCTCGCTCGCGCCCCGCGCCGAGGTCGCCTCCCGCGCCGCGGCGGGCTTCGGCCTCGACCCGAATGCACCGCGCTATTCGTCGCGGCCGCCGCCGGCGCTCGGGGCCCGCCTGCTCACCCCGTCGACGGCCACGCCGTTGCCCATCCCCGGGGCTCCAGGCACCCCATCGCTCGGGACGCTCGATTCCAGCTCCAGGGCGCTGCCCGCGCTCGACCACGAACGAGGTCTGCTGGCGGACCCCCGGAACGCGCCGGGTTCCGAGAGCTTGCGCACGCCGCTGCTCACGCCCAGCCGCCGGCCGCCGCCGATGGCCGTCGCCGGGCCGCGCCCCGGCGCGCGCTCCCTCGTGCAGCAGCATCTCCGGGAGGCCGGCAGCCAGCTCGCCGAGCTGGACGATCTCCGGGAACGCCTGCGCCTCCCGATGGCTCTCATCGGCGTGGCGCTGGCGATCACCTTCCTCGACGTGGCCCTCGCGCACCTGGCAAGCACCTCGCTCTCCTTCGGGCCGTTCCGGCCCTGGTGGGTGACGGGGCCGCTGGGCATCGCCGGGGTAGGGCTGACCGTGTACCGGATCTTCATGGGTGGCCGCGATGGCTGAGGCAGCGACGAGCACCGGGGCGCCGGTGGGTGGTGCCCGCCAGCGCGCGGAAGAGAGCGTCTCCACCAGCTTCTCGCGCCTGATGCGCGCCACCACGTCGCGGTGGGGCATGCTCACCGACCCGCCGGTGGTGGCCGTGGCCACCGCCGTCCCGGTGGTGGTGGTCCTGGTGGCCCGCCGCTACGGCGTCGAGGGCGCGGCGCTGTGGGTGCTGCAGCTCGTGGCGGCCTTGCCGGTCGCCGCGGGCCTCCTCTTCACCCTCGCGCTGCTCGGTGCGCGCGGCCGCGTCATCGAGTGGCTGGCCGCGGTGCCGTTTCCCGTGGAGAACCTGAACGCCGTGCTGAACGGCCTGGGCGAGACCCTGGAGGTGACGTTCGCTGGCGAGGTCCCGAGCACCGAGCGCCTCAACGCGGACCTCGACAAGGTGCACTCGGATGCCTTCGTCACCGAGAGCGCCCCTGCCGAGCACCGCGTGGAGCTGCGCATCGGGGTCGTCGACTCCAAGCGCAACCCGGCCCGGTCCAACCACCAGCGCTACGCGCGCGTGCGGGCCATCGTCGACCAGGCGCTGGTGCCGCTGTCCGCGGCGTTCCCGATCCGCGAGGTCCGGATCAAGTAGCGCCAGCGGCCCGGCCGCGACACGCCGATGCCTGCGCTGGCGGCGACCACGCGAAAGGTGCCGGCCGGCCACCCGCCGAGGTAGATTCCGCGGATGGCCGCAGAGGCGTGGTCATCCGGCGCGGCTCTGGAGGCGCTCGTCGATGCGCTCGACGAGGGGGCCGTCGTCTTCGACGAGAACATGCGCTGCCGCGCCGTCGGCCGGCGCATCCAGGAGCTCTTCGGCGTCGATCCGGTGGCCCTGCTCGGGCTCTCGCGCGCGGAGGTGGTTCGCGCACTGGCCGCCTCCTCCGACGTGCCGTTCGCCATCCTCTCGGCGCTGGGCGACGAGGCGCTGGGGCCGGAGAGCACCGTGGCCGACCCCCTGGAGCTGCATCGCCCGCGGCCGCGCATGGTCGCCTGGACCAGCGTGCCCATCATCGGGGCCGGCGGCGCGACCGGCGGGCGGGTGGACGTGGTGCGCGACGTGACCAAGGAGCGCACCGCCGACAGCGCCATCGAGGCCATGCAGCGCCGCCTCCAGGAAGAGTCCACCGTCGACGCGGTGACCGGGCTGCCGAACCGCCGCCGCTTCGAGCAGGAGAGCGAGCGCGAGCACCGGCGCGCCCAGCGCGCCTGGGACTCGTACGCCGTGGTGCGCCTGGACATCGACGCCATGCGCGTGGTCAACGGCGAGCATGGCGAAGCGGTGGGCGACGAGCTGTTGCGCCGCATCGGCGAGGAGCTGCGCGGTTCCCGGCGCGAGTACGACGTGGTGGCGCGCTGGGGCGACGACGAATTCGTCATGCTCCTGCCCGGCGCCGACGCGCTGGCCGCCGAGACGGTGGTCAAGCGCGCCGTGTGGGGGCTGCGCGACAAGACGTTCGACCTGGTCGGCGGGCTGAAGGTCACCGTCTCCGCCGGCGCCGCCATCTGGATCCCGCCGTCCGCGGAGGCCGCCGAGGACATCCTGCGCCGCGCCGGCGGCGCGCTCTCGGCAGCGCGCCGCCGCGGCCCGTGCTCGGTCGAGATCGATGCCGGCTTCTGGCAGTGGAAAGAGGGCGAGCCTCGCTGACCACATCCACGTCGAGGTGGGGGCGGTGATATCGTCCGCCACCGATGGCCAACGACAACGAGAAGCTGGTCGCCGACCTCGAGAAGCGCGGCGTCACCCGCGCCAAGATCGGCGGCTTCGACGTGGATGGCGTGCTGCGTGGCAAGTACGTCTCGATGGAGAAGCTCCGCTCGGCCCTGGGCGGCGGCTTCGGCTTCTGCGACGTCATCTTCGGCTGGGACATCGCCGACGTCCTCTACGACAACGCTTCGGTCACCGGCTGGCACACCGGGTACCCCGACGCGCACGCCGTCCTCGATCCCAGCACGGCGCGCATGCTGCCGTGGGAGCCGGACACGGTGGCCATGCTCGCCGACTTCCGCGACGACCAGGGCGGCCCGCATCCGGCGTGCCCGCGCTCGCTGCTGCGCACCGTGCTCGCCCGCGCCGACAAGATGGGTTTCTCGGCGAAGATGTCGTGCGAGTTCGAGTTCTTCCTCTTCCAGGAGACGCCGCGCTCCCTGCACGACAAGGGCTTCGCCAACCTGCAGTCGCTGACGCCGGGGATGTTCGGCTACTCGTGGGTGCGCGAGGGGCAGCAGAGCAAGCTCATGGCGGCCATCCTCGATGGGCTGCGCGCCTTCGACTGCGAGGTCGAGGCCCTCCACACCGAGACCGGCCCTGGTGTCTACGAGATCGCCATCGGCTACGACGAGGGACTGCGCGCCGCGGACAAGGCGGCGCTGGCCAAGGTGGCCCTCAAGCAGATCGCCCACGAGCATGGCCTGGCGGTGACCTTCATGGCCAAGTGGAACGCCGAGCTGCCCGGCTCCAGCGGCCACCTGCACCAGAGCCTGTGGCGCGGGAAGGACAGCGCCTTCCAGGGCAAGGGCGGCGAGCCGAACGAGATCATGCGCCACTACGTCGGCGGCCAGTGCGCGCTGATGCCCGAGCTCACCGCGCTCTACTCGCCGACCATCAACTCCTACAAGCGCTACGTCCCCGGGGTGTGGGCGCCGCTCACCGCCACCTGGGGCGTCGAGAACCGGACCACCGCCATCCGCCTCATCGGGCTGGGATCCCCCGCGGCGCGCGTCGAGTACCGCCAGACGGCGGCGGACATCAACCCCTACACCGCCATGGCCACCTGTCTGGCGGCAGGCCTGTGGGGCATCGAGAACCGCGTCGAGCCGCCGCCCGAGGTGCGTGGCGACGCCGGCGATGGCAGCGGCAGCGAACCGGGCCGCCAGCCGCTGCCGCGCACGCTCGCCGACGCCACGCGCTTGCTCGCGGGCAGCGCGCGCGCCAAGGAGATACTGGGTGCCGGCTTCGTCGACCACTACGTGCGCTCGCGCGAGTGGGAGGTGCGCCAGTACGACCGCGCGGTGACGGACTGGGAGCTGAAGCGATACTTCGAGGCTGTGTAGAGCGATGAAACCTACCGTCTGGAGCTTTCCCACGCGCATCGTCTTCGGCGTCGGCGCCGCGTCCGAGGTGGGCGCCGAGGCCAAACGCGTGGGCGGTAGCCGCGCGCTGGTGGTCACCGACAAGGGCGTCGTCGGTGCCAAGCTGCTCGCACCCGTGGAGGCCTCCTTGAAGAAGGACGGCCTGGAAGTGGCGGTCTTCGACGGCGTGCTCGGCAACCCGGTGGAGAGGAACGTGCACGACGGCGTGCGCGCCTTCCACGAGGCCAAGGCCGACGTGATCATCGCCCTCGGCGGCGGCTCTGCGCTCGACGTCGGCAAGCTGGTGCGCCTGGCCGCGCGCCACACGCGCCCGCTCGTCGACTACGACGACGCCACCGGCGGCGATCAGTACATCACCTCCGACGTGCCCCCGATGCTGGCCATCCCCACCACCGCCGGCACGGGCAGTGAGGTCGGGCGCTCCGGCGTGGTCACGCTGGAGGTCAACAAGCGCAAGACGGTCATCTTCTCGCCGCACCTCATGGCCAACGCGGCCATCCTCGACCCCGAGATGACGCGCACCATGCCGCCGGGCGTGACCGCCAGCACCGGCTTCGACGCGCTCACCCACTGCGTCGAGGCCTACGTCGCCAGGGGCGATCACCCCATGGCCGACGGCATCGCGCTGGAGGGGATCCGCCTGGTGAACAAGCACCTGGAGCGCGCCGTCGCCCACGGCGACGACCTCGAGGCGCGAGGCGGCATGATGAAGGCCGCCATGATGGGCGCGGTCGCCTTCCAGAAGGGCCTGGGGGCCTGCCACTCGCTGGCGCACCCCCTCTCCAGCATCTGCGGACTGCACCACGGCCTGGCCAACGCCGTCGCGCTGCCCTCGGTGGTGGAGTTCAACGAACCGGCCGCCGGCGAGCGCCTGGCGGAGATCTCGGTGCTGCTCGGCGGCGCGCCCAGCGCCCGGGGATGCGCCGACGCTCTGCGCGCGCTGCGGCAGCGCATCGGCCTTCCCTCGAGCCTGGAGAAGGCCGGGGTCACGGCGGACAAGCTCGACGCCCTGGCCGACCTGGCCATCGAGGACGCCTGCCACACGCTCAATCCGCGCTCGTGCACGCGGGCCGATCTGCGCGCGCTCTACCAGGCGGCCTTCTCCTGATGGCGCAGCGGCGCGCACGGCGCGCCGCTGCGTAAACGCCGACGCACCCGGCCGCGTGCGCGGGGGCGAAAATGGGCCGCGAGCTACCCTCGGGGCCGGTGATGCGTTAGTACGGCTCCGTGGCCCAGGGCACCACCAGACCGGCGACCTGCCAGATGTTCGAGACACCGCTCATCGAGCGCTTCTCGCGGATCCACCCGGCGATGCCGTTCGTCTTCTGGCTCCCGGTGCTGGTCTTCGTGGGGTGGCGCTCGGCGCAGGCGGGCGTGGGGCTGCCGATGGGCATCGGCCTGTTCCTGGTCGGGCTGCTGCTCTGGACCTTCGCCGAATACGTCCTGCACCGCTGGCTCTTCCACTACCAGGGCCCGCGCTTCTGGCAGCGGCGGATGTACTTCGTCATCCATGGCGTGCATCACGACTTCCCGTCGGACTCCGACCGCCTGGTGATGCCGCTCGGCGCCAGCATCCCGCTGGGCGCGATGTTCTATCTGCTCTTCGGGCTCCTGGTCGGGCCGGTGCTGGTCGGGCCCCTCTTCATCGGCTTCGGGCTCGGTTACCTGGCGTACGACGGCACGCACTACGCCATCCATCACTTCCGGATGAGCTCGCGCTACGGCCGCTGGATCAAGCGCTACCACATGATCCATCACCACACCGGCGCCAACGCGCGCTGGGGCGTCTCGTCGCCGCTCTGGGACTGGGTCTTCGGCACGCTGGGCGAGTCGCCGAAGGGCAAGGCGACGGAGTAGTCGCGCACGCCGCGCCCGGGCGCGGTGGGTCGTCGAAGTCCTGTCAGGTGGCGCGCTTCACGGCGTGGTGGGCAGCGCGCGCAGCGCGCCTGTGTAGAACGTCCGCATCGTGTTGCGCCCGCAATACGGGCAGAGCCAGGCGACGTCGAAGCGCCCGCCCTGTGTCTTGGCGCCGATGCTGTGGGCGGGCGCGTTCTCGCGACGACCGGCGCGTGCGGCCGTGCCCGATGTGGCGAAATGGTTCTCGTCGAGTGTCGCCGCGAGGGCAGCCTGGCACTCGCAGCGGCTGGTGACTCGATAGGAGCTCATGGATCCTCGGATACTCGTCGTGGCCGCGTCGCGTCATCATCGCGCGGTTGCCGCGTCGCGGCGGCCGGTTCGGGCGAGGCCGGACTCTACAATGATGCTCGAACCGGGCTCAACCGATGTTAGGGTGGATGTTCGTTCGGTTCATGGGGGCGAGTCCCCACGATGCCGCGGCTCGAGTCGAGCTCCTCACGAAAGCGAGGCTCGGGGTCCTCCGATCGGAACGTCGATCGAGGCCGCTGCATCAGTGATGGCTCGGAGATTGGCAGGGCGGGGAGATGTCGCGGCCCCGTCCTGAATGCTCGGCGCGCTCCAGCGAGCGCGGGTTGGGAGGAATGATGTCACCTCCTCGGCGGTTCCGAAGGTCGATGGCGACGACACGCAGTTCGAAGCGCTTCTTGCTGGCGCACGACATCGGGTCGTCGACGTGCGACGCGCTGCTCGGCTCTCTCGACGACGCGTTCGACGACCTCGAGGTGGTCGAGGCCTATTCCGTCGCTGACGCCGAGAACGCGCTCGAGGAGTCGAGCTTCGACGCCTGTCTGGTGTGTCTCGACCTGCCGCCCGCGCCCCTGGCCGGCGTCCGCCTGGCCCAGGCCGCGCTCCGCGAGGCGTCGTACCGCGATGCCAGTCGCGGCCCCTCGGACCATGGCGCGCGCCCCGGCGTGGTGCTGGTCACACGCAGCCTGCGCTGGCTCCCTGCAACCGCGGCCGAGCTGCGCAACCTGCCCTGGTGCAGCCCGACGCCGGGCCGGCGGACCTCCGGCGCGCGGTGGCCGATGCCGCCCGCCAGTCCGTGGGTTCCGCCGCCGCCCACGTCCGACGTGGTGCTGGCGCGCGGCTTGGTGCCCGCCGCCGCGCCGACGCCGCGGCGGCGCGGGCGCTTCTCGGCGTCCTGACTGCGCCGCTGCCCGTGCGGCGTGCGCCGTCCCCGCCCCGAGGCGTCGCCCTGCGTGCGCTTGCGGGCGCCCGCGGGAGCGGCTAGATCGACAGACACAGTTCGGCGGTAGCTCAGTTGGTAGAGCATCAGCTTCCCAAGCTGAGGGTCGCGAGTTCGAATCTCGTGTCCCGCTCCGAATGACCGCGAAAGGCCGGCGACATCGCCAGCCTTCGTCGTTCAGCACCTGCCAGCCCTGGTCGCGCCTTGCCGCGGGGCGCACCGGCCTCTACGCGCTCGGCGCAGTCGCTTACTTCCTGCTCACCGGCGCGCCACCCTTCGTCCGGACCAACCTGCTCGACGTGTGCAGCAAGCACCTGCACGTCGCGCCCGAGCCGCTCGCCTCGCGGTCGGAGCTGGCCATCCCGGCCCAGCTCGAGGCGCTGGTGCTGCGCTGCCTGGCCAAGGATGCCAGCGATCGCCCGGCGTCGGCCGGGGCCCTGTTCGAGCTGCTGGACGAATGTGAGCTGGACCGCGCCTCAAGTCATGGGCCCCGCCGCCGATAGGAGGGCATGGCCTCGGCCTGGTCGCAGCGCGCAGGCGCCTCCGTGGGGGCCATCGGCTGTCTGGCGCTGATCGGTTGGCAGACCGGGATCGTAGAGCTCAAGAGCGTGGTGCCCGGGCTGGTGCCGATGAACCCGCTCACCGCCTTGACCTTCATGTGCCTGGGCACTGCCCTGGTGGTCAGGCGCGCCCTGCTCACATGGGTGGTCGCGGGCGTCTGCATCGTGATCGGCGTTGCGCGCCTGCTCGACGCCACCCGAGTCATCGACCTTCCCTTCGACCGCGTCCTGCATGCGTCGGTGCTGGGTACCAATCGCATCGCCCCCAACACCGCGCTCGAGCTGGTGCTGATCGGCACCGCCTGCGCGCTCCTCGGCTGCCGCGGCCCCGTTGCGCGGCGCACCGGTGATGCGCTGGCGTCGATCTGCGCGCTGGTGGGTATGCTGGCCATCTTCGGCTACGCGTACGGCGCACGCCCCCTCTACGGGCTGGGCGAGTGGATACCGATGGCCGCCAACACCGCGGCGGCATTCGTGCTGGCCTCGGCGGGCGTCATCAGCGCCGCCCAGGGTCCGCTGGCGGAGCTCCTCGGCGGCGAGGCGCTCGGCAGCCAGGTGCTTCGGAGGCTACTCCCCACCGTCGTCGTCACCGGCTGGCTTGCCGGCTGGCTGCGCCTCGAGGGGCAGCGGCGTGGCCTCTTCTCGGTGGAGGTCGGTGTCGCCGTGATGGCCACCACCAGCATCGGGCTGACCGTCGTCTTCGTGATGCGGGCGGCGACCTCCCTCAACCGCCTCCATGCCCAGCTGCTGCAGAGCAACGCAGCGCTGGCGCAGCTGGCCACCGTGGACACGCTCACCGGACTGCCCAACCGCCGGCTCTTCGAGGCGCGCCTCGCCGAGGAGGTGTCGCGCTCGCGACGCCATGGGCGGCCGCTGTCGCTGGCCGTCATCGATCTCGATCACTTCAAGGGCATCAACGATGCGCGGGGGCACGACGCCGGGGATGCGGTGCTGCGCAGGGTGGGTGAAGTGTTGCGGCGCGAGCTGCGCACCAACGATCTGCCGGCCCGCCTGGGCGGCGAGGAGCTGACCATCCTGATGCCGGAGACGGCGATGCGCGGAGCGTGCGTGGTGGCGGAGCGCGTCTGCCGGGCCATCGCTGCCGAGTCGTTCCTCGATGCAGTCGGCGGGGGCCGCTACCACGCCACCTGCAGCATCGGCGTCGCCGCGCTGGACCCGGAGCACGACGACGCGGCGGTGCTGCTGTCGCGAGCGGACCGGGCGATGTACGCCGCCAAGGCGACCGGCCGCAACCGGGTGGTCGGCGGCTCTCCCGCGGACGGCTGCTCGAAGCCGAGCGGGGCCCGCGCGACGGGGTGACCGAGCGCGCCGGTGCTCAGGCGGTCGGCGATGCGCCCCAGGTCCCTTGCGGGAAGGTCCACCCGCTGCCGCGTCAACCGGCGATGGGCAGGCGCCGGTAGGCGCGCACCGGCTGCGGCGCTGGCGGCGTCGGGCTGTCCAGCGGCTCCTCGACGATCTCGTAGCGACCGAAGTCGTAGGGCTGATCGGGCGCCACCTCGCGGAGCACCAGCCGCTCGCGCACGCCGCGACGCTCGAGCTGCTTGACCCTGTGGTAGCAGAAGGGGTTGTTGCCGCGGCGCCCCAGGGTGCAGTGCGCCGTCCAGGAGCAGCCGCCGCGGCAGGTGTCCGCGTAGTAGCAGGTGGCGCAGAAGCCCCACAGCTCGTCGCTGCCGCGATCGCGGGCGAAGCGCACCGCGGTCGAGCTCTCCCAGAGCGCCTCCAGCCCGGCGTCGCGGACGTTGCCGCCGGCGTACGGCGCGGTGGGCAGCGAGGGGCAGGCCTTGATGGTCCCGTCCGACTCGATGCCCAGGACGCTGATCCCCGCCTGGCACCCCTGCCAGTGCGCCTCGTGACCGCCGGGCCGCGAGCGCAAGACCATCTCGTGCGGCCCGTAGTAGCCGATGTTGTTGCCGACGAAGACGTTGAATGGAACTCCGCCCGCGTAGCGCTGGGCGGCCTCGCGCTGGATGTCCGCCAGGGTGTCGATGATGTCCACGATCGAGGAGGGCTCGATGATGTAGTCGGGGCGATCGGCGGCGCGTCCCATGGCCACGGTGAGCTGCACCTGCCACGCCTGGATCCCGTGCGCGCGCAGCTCCTCGGCCATCTCGCGGAGGCGATGCTGGTTGAGGCGGTTCACCTGGGAGTTGGCGCTGACCACCATGCCCGCCGCGCGCGCCGCATCGAGTGCGCGCATGGCCGCGGCGTGGCTGCCGGCGTTGCCGCGCAGCTCGTCGTGGACCTCGGCCGGCCCGTCGACGGAGACGCCGATGCCGCTCATGCCGGCCGCCGCCAGCGCCTGGGCGCGCTCGGCGGTCAGGGCGCGACCGCCGGTCTACATCACCACGCGGATGCCCTGGCCGGCCAGCGCGCTCCGATGTCGGTGAGGTCCGGGCGCAGGTAGGCCTCGCCGCCGATCAGCGCGACCTCACGGCAACCGAGGCGTGCCAGCGCCGCGCCGACCTCCAGGACCTCGGCCGTGGACAGCTCGCGCACCCGCGCGGCGCCGGCGCGCGACCCGCAGTGCTGACACGGTTGGTCGCACTTCATCGTCAGCTCCCACACGGCGTAGATCGGCTTTGCCGAGCCCACGTCGGCGGCACGCACGGCCCGCAGCGGAGCCCTGGTCGCGGGGATCATCGTCACCAGGATAGCCCGCGCCCGTGCCCGCGCCCGTGTCCCTGTGTGTGTCCGCGTCCCTGTGCGTGTCCGGGTCCGTGTCCGTGTCCGTGTCCGTGCGCCGTGCGCCGTGCGCCGTGCGCCGTGACAAAAAGCGGAGAGCCGGCAGCCAGGGCCGGCTCTCCAGGGATGGCAGGGATGAAACGCGAACCGTTACGACACGAACAGGGAGGGGGGAACGAAACGGATCGGAAGGAAGGGAAGCGGGAGAAACGAGCGGTCGCGAGGCGGTGTCCGCTCAGAGCTTGCTGATCATGGCGTCGCCGAGCTTGGGCTGGTCGATGTTGCCGAACCAGATGCTCCAGACGCCCTTCATGAAGTCGACGCCCTCGACGGTGGCCGAGCCGCCGCCCTGCACGGCGACGGTGACCGCCTTCTTCTCCGCGCTGTAGGAGATGGTCACGCTCTGACCCTCCTTGAGCTCGTTGGAGAAGGCGCCGACGAACTTGCCGATCTTGCCGCCGTCGCCGTAGCCGTTGGCGCCGAAGGCCTCGCGCAGCGTCTTCTGGATGCGCTCGGCATCGACGTCGCGAAGCATCTTCCAGACGATGCGCTTGTCGGCGTCGGTGTCGATCACCGCGCGCTTCGACTTCTGCGCCGGCAACGCCTTCATGAAGTGGCTGATCTTGTAGACGTCGATGTCCACGAAGGCGACGGTCTTGACCCGCGTGCCGCTGCCGGTGAAGTAGAAGCCGTCCGGCGCCCGGCTCGATGGCCCAGGCCTGCGAGACCAGGCAGAGCATCGCCGCCACCACCGACATCCACAGCATCTTGCCGCTGACGAGCTTCATGGCATCCTCGGTCCGCCCTGCTTCGCGCCGGGCATGATGATGTGGGCCCCAAGCACACATCAGGCCATCCGTTCGCAGCACGCGCCTCCGTTGTAAGCCATCGAAATGTTTCGGTGCGGCCGAGGTCGGCCCGGGCGGAGGAAGCGGCAACGGTGGGGATGGAGGTCCTCAGGGTGGATCCATCCTCGTTCAGGCAGCCTGGCGGCGGCCGTCTCGCGCCTGCCAGCTCTGCGGCGTTCTAGCTGTCGGGGGA
>JBBJMR010000450.1:0-5352 GCA_037720395.1 Polyangiaceae bacterium | reverse complement strand
GCCGGGCGCCCCCGAGTTGTGAATTTGACCACTTTATGTCGAGCCTCGAGCTCCCCCGACGAGCGGCCTCCTGACCGGAGGCCGCTTGTTTTTGTGGCTGCGACCCTTGGGCGCGCCCGCCGCGCCTGCTCCCGGCGCAGCAGCGACGAGGCCAAGGCGCCGTGGCAACGCCGCCCGATCGTCGACCGCCGAGGGCACGCGCACCGACGTGGACCTCCACCAGGCTCCGCGCTGTAACGTGGTGGGCACGCTGGCCGCTCGGAGCCGTGTGGGCGCGCGTTCGCGTGCCATCGAAAGCAGGAGACTGGCATCGATGAAAGTCGTGATCGCTCTTACGGTGGCCGTGATGGCCGTCGTCGCCGCGGGCTGCGGGAGCGCCTGTGAGGATCTCCGGGGCTGCTGCCAGGCCCTGGGCGTACCGCGCTGCGATGATCTCTACGACAACATGGACGAGGATGCCTGCGAGGCGGCCAAGGATGCGATCGAGCCGAGCTCCGATGACCCCGCCGCATGCCAGTTTTGAGGGCGCTTCGGCCCCCGCGGGCGACCGGCACGTGCTCGAGTAGCAACGCGCTTGGTGCCCACCGCCGTTTCGCCTAAGAGACGCGGGTCCCGTATGAACCGCCGGCTGCTCGCGCTCCTGTTCCTCTCGCTACCGCTCGCGGCGTGCGCCGACGACCCGTGCGGCGACGCCCTGCAGAAGCTCGAGGACTGCGCCGTGGCCGGTGGTCGCGAGCCCCTGCAGACGGACACCTGCGAGGGGCGGGAGGCGTGCATGGCCGACTGCATCGACGAGGCGGAGTGCGAGGAGATGCTCGGCTCACGCCCGGATAGCGCGTTCCAGAGCTGCGCCAACGCCTGCGCGGCCCTGCAGGTCGAGTAGCCGTCGCCCTCGCAGGGAGGTCGGCTCGCCACCGCTTCCCGGCAAGCTCGGCGTTTGCGCCACCCCTGTTCGAGGAGACTGGACCGATGAACCTCAAGACCGTCTCGACGGCTCTGACGGTTGCGGCCATGGCCGCGTTGGGCACGGGCTGCGGCAGCGCCTGCGATGACCTGCAGGGCTGCTGTGAGGCGCTCGACCTCGGCGCGGTCTGCGACGTGTACAACGACGCGGACGAGGATCAATGCCAGGCATCCAAGGACAAGTTGATCGAGAACGGGAGCGACGACCTTCCCGACGAGTGCCAGTTCTGATCGCGCTCCGAGCGCTCGGGTCCCGACCCGATGCGGGCGCCGGCGTGGCCATCCGCGGGTGACCGAGGCGCCCGGACGGCCTGCGCCCGGCGCGCTCGCTGCGCCCCGGAGCGCCAGCTGCGCCCCGGCGCGCCAGGTTCCCCGCGCAGCGGGCGCGACGCGTGGCGCGCCCGCGCATACATTGGGTTCATGCACGGCAGCCCGCGCGCCCGCGACCTGCACCGGCGCGCTCCGGCCATCGACCTCCACGCCGACACCCTCATGTGGTCGCGCTGGGTGGGCTACGACCTCAACGTCCGCCACGACCCGCCGCTCCCCTGGGCGGCCATCGGCGGGCACGTCGACGTCCCGCGCCTCTTCGAGGGCGGCATGGGCGCGCAGTTCTTCGGCCTGGTCTCTCTTCCGGTCGGCCAGCGCAGTGGGCTGCGGGCGGTCATCGACGAGCAGATCGACGAGCTGGAGTCGGCGTGCGCTCACTCTGGCGGCCTCCTCGCCCAGGCCCGCACCGCGGCGGAGCTCGCAGCCATCAACGCCGCGGGGGGCGTCGCCGCCCTGCTGGGCATCGAGGGCGCGCACGCGCTCGAAGGCAGCCTCGACAACCTCGACCACTTCGCGCGCCGCGGCGTGCGCTATCTCGGCCTGTCGCACTTCAGCGCCAACGATGTCTCGTTCCCGGCTTACGGGCGCGGCAGCGATCCCAGCCGCGGCCTCACCGCCTTCGGTCGCCAGGTGGTGGAGCGTTGCCAGGACCTCGGCGTGGTCGTCGACCTGGCGCACATCAACAAGAAGGGCTTCCTCGAGGCCTGCGCCCTCTCGCGCCGCCCCCCGATGGTCTCGCACACCGGCGTGCTCGGCGCCTTCGAGCACTGGCGCAACATCGACGACGACCAGCTGCGCGCCGTCGCCGACCTGGGCGGCTGCGTCGGCGTCATCTTCTGCCCGCGCTTCCTGGGCGGCGACGGCCTCGAGCCAGTGGTCCGCCACCTTCAGCACATCCTCGATGTCTGTGGCGAGGACGCGCCCGCCCTCGGCTCCGACTGGGACGGCTTCATCGTCCCCACCGACTCCCTCAGCGACGTGACCAAGGTCCCCCTGCTCACCGACGCGCTCCTCGACGCCGGCATCGAAGAGCGCATCGTCACCAAGGTTCTCCGCGCCAACGCCCTGCGCGTCCTCGCCGACAACCCGGTTCGCTGAGTCCCCGGCAGCGCCGCCCTGCGGCACGTCGCTCGCCTGTCTCTCGCCGCCTGTCGCCGCGCATCCCGGGCGCGTCACGCCGGCTATGCCCATCCGGGTCCGCGCGTCAGCGCGCCAGCCACATGGCGATGGTCCCGATCAACCCGATGGCGGCGCAGGCGCCCATGGCCCTGCTCGCCCATCGCCGGTCCTCGGCCGCGGTACGCACCTCCGGCGCGTCCTGCGCACTCGAGGGTGCCACACCGACCTTTGCCTTCGCCTGGGCTCCTGGGCCCACGGCGTCGCCGTCGCGCGCAACTGCCCGCCCGCGCCGCGTCGGCGGCGCGGCCGACTCGCGCCGAGCCGGCGCAGGCTCCCGCCGCGGCTCGTCGATCGACTGCCGATGCGCCCGATCTACCTTGGGCACCCGCGGAGCCTTCGGGATCCGAGGATGAATCAGGTCGGAGGCCGGCAGCTCTTCCAGACGTCGCACCCCCCTCTCATCGGTGCCGCCCCCCGTTTCCTTGAGCCCACCCCCCACCGATTTCGCCCCCCCTCCCACCCCCCCCACCCCCGCGCGGCGAGGCCCTCGAACGCCCGCAACGCTACCTCCCTGGCCAGACCGGAGCCTTCGAGGTGCAGACCGCCAGCCCGCGGGTCCCAGGGGGAGGGGGCCGAGCACGGAGGGGGTTGGGGAAACGCATTCGCGTCGTGCGCCGAAGGCGCACCGGCGCGAAAAATGGACGAGGGGCCCCAGCCCCCTCCGCGCGCAGGCCCCCTCTCCCTGGGGCCCGCGGGCGCCAACGTTACCTTCCCACCTCGAAATGCGAAGGTCAGCTGGCCTGCGCCGCCGCGGCCTGCTTCCCCTTGCTCGGCCCCTCCGAATACAGCGCCTCGAGCTTGGGCCCGTACTTCTGCCAGACCACGCGCCGCTTCACCTTCAAGCTCGGCGTCAGCATGTCGTTCTGCGTGCTGAAGTCGTCACCGGTGACGGTGATCTTCTTGATCTTCTCGAAGCCCTTGAACTCCGACGAGTACTGCTCGACCTGCGTCAGCAAGAACTCCTTCACCTTCGGCGTCTCGAGCAGCTTCTCCCCCTCGCCCTCGATCCCCTGCTCGGCCGCCCACTTCTTCACCGCGTCGGCGTCGGCCACCACGAGCGCCGTGTTGTAGAGGCGGTTGTCGCCGTAGACCATGGCGTTGAGGATGTATGGCGACAGCTTGAGCTGCTCCTCGAGCGGAGCCGGCGACACGTACTTCCCGTTCTCGAGCTTGTACTGCTCCTTGATGCGCCCGGTGATGAAGAGGAACCCGTCGTCGTCGAGGTACCCGAGGTCGCCGGTGCGGAAGCCGCGATCCTCGGTGAACACCGCGCGGTTCTCGTCATCGCGGTTGTGGTAGCCCTGCATGATGTTCGGCCCGTGGATGACGATCTCGCCCTGCTTGCCGTCGCCGATGGCGCTCTTGTCGATGACCACCTTCACCCCGGGGATGGGCTTGCCCACGCTGCCGATGCGCACCGCGTCCGGGCGGTTGGCGGTGGCGATGGGGCTGGTCTCGGTCAGGCCGTAACCCTCGTAGACGCGGATACCGAGGCCGTCGATGAACTCGGCCACGTCCTTGGACAGCGCGGCGCCGCCGCTGAACGCGTACTTCATGCGGCCGCCGAACTTGGCGCGGATCTTCGAGAACACCAGCTTGTCCGCCAGCGGCAGGGTGAGGCCTTCCCACAGCCCGAGCGACTCGCCCTTCTTCTTCTTGGCGGCGGCGCGCAGACCGTTCCGGAACAGGCTCTGGATGATCTTCGGCTTTCCGGTCATCTGCTTGTTCACGCCGTCGTAGATGCGGTTGAAGATGCGCGGCACGCTGAAGAGGAGCGTGGGCTGCACCTCGGAGAGCTGATCGACGAGCTTGGTCACGTCGTCGTTGAGTGCCATCGAGGCCCCCATGCTGAGCATGGCGTGCAGCTCGCACGTGTGCCCGAAGCTGTGCGCCCACGGCAAGAAGGACAGGCTGCGATCGTCACCGCCCAGCGGCAGCATCGAGTGCACCGCCGAGATGTTGGAGGCGATGTTCCCGTGCGACAGGATGACGCCCTTCGGGTTGCCGGTGGTCCCCGAGGTGTAGATGAGACACGCCGTGTCTTCGGGCTTGGGCGAGATGCTGGGCGTCGGGTTCTTGGCTCCGGCCTCGAGCACCGCCTGGAACGACTGGGGGTCGTCCTTGGGCAGGGCCATGCAGAGGATGTGCTTCACCGTGGGTGCCTTGGCCGGCAGCTCCTGGCACTTGTCGTAGATCTCCTGCGTCGCGCAGATGACCATCACCGCGCTGCAGTCCTTGGCGATGAAGGCCCACTCCTTCGCCAGCTGCGCCTCGTACATGGGCACCAGCGCCGCGCCGAGCCCGTAGCAGGCGTACGCGGTCACCGCCCACTCCACGCGGTTGTTGGAGATGATGCACACGTTGTCGCCGCGCTGGACGCCCATCGCGGCCAGGCCGCCGCGGAACTCCTCGACCTGCTTCTGCACCTCGGCGTAGCTGGTCCAGGTCCACTGCTCGCCCTTCTTCTTTCCGAAGAGGTCGCGCGCGCCATACAGCTTCGTGGAGCGTTCGAAGAGCTCGACCAGGTTCTCGAAGTTCGGGGACGACATGGGGGCAGCACTCCTTGTCAAAATCGTCGGTCGAAGGCGGCGTGCGGCGCGCGCCGTGCACCACATCGCGCGACGACGCACCAACAGGCGGGCGGGCAGGCGACCCCGACCCTAGGAAAGCTGCCTTAGCACGTCAATCGGGCCTCGCGGCCGCGATCCGGAGGCTCCCGTGCTAAACACCGGCCCTCGCCCGCCTGGGGCCACCGCCGCCCCCCCGCCCGAGCAGGTCGTTTCCCATGCGCTACGCCATCACGACGTTCGGCTGCCAGATGAACGTCCACGACTCGGAGCGCCTCGGCGAGGTGCTGCGCGGCGCCGGCATGGTCGAGGT
>JBBJMR010000017.1:0-52054 GCA_037720395.1 Polyangiaceae bacterium | reverse complement strand
CCGCGTCGGGTGGCAACGGCGCCAGTGGCGCCACCGGCTCCGCCGGGGTCGGCGGGGGCCCCCCGATCTTCGAGACCGACATCGTGCCCCTCCTCCAGAAGAGCTGCGGTGCCGGCGACAACGCGTGCCACGCGCGCGTCGCCTATGGGGCAAGCAAGAACGCAGACTGTCGCGGCTGGCTCACGCTGGAGGATGCACCGCTCGGCGCCCAGTACTACGGCGGCGACCTCGACGGGCAGCCCACCGGCTGTCCGGACCTGCCGCTGTACGAGCGGCTCGTGCAGCTCGATGCCTGGCAGCAGTGCGGCAGCCTCCGGAAGAAGTACATCGTCCCGTGCGACGTGGATGCGAGCTACCTCTTCGACAAGGTCGACGATGGCCCGTACTGCGAAGACTCCCCGGGCGGCAAGCCGTCGTTGCCCATGCCCAAGGCCGTGGAGATGGATGCGGGAGAGCGGGAGATCTTGCGCGCATGGATCCTGGCCGGGACGCCGCGGCTCAGCGGCGGGACCGTGGATTGCGGAGGTGGCGCGGGTGGCGCAGGCGGCGGGCAGGTCGGTCAGGCCCCTTCTGCGTCCATCAGTCACCCGGGGGACGGCGAGACACGGAAGGTTGGCGTGCCCATTCCATTCATCGGGGCGGGCACCGACCCCGAGGACGGGGACATCCCTGGCGCATCGCTCGTCTGGGAGAGCAGCCTCGACGGCCTCCTCGGTACCGGCGCCAGCTTCGACGCGGCGCTGACCACCGTCGGCACCCACGTGGTCACGCTGACGGCCACCGACAGCGACGGCAACCTGGGCAGCGACTCGCTCACGCTGAACATGGAGCCATGAGCGTGTGACGCGCGCCTCGCTCCTCGCCGCCTGCGCGAGCGCCACGCTGGGGTGCGCGCTGACGCCGCTCGACGCGCCCTCGGAGACAGGCGTGGACGGGGACGCGGCGGCGGCCCTGGTGCCATTCGTGGATATCAACCCCGACCCTGGGATCGTGGAGGTCGAGCTCGTCGCCGAGCCAGCGAGCTTCGAGTACCTGGCCGGCGCGCCGCCACCGTGTGGGCGTACCGCGACGCCGCGGCGCCGGACGCCCCCGCACGCGTACCCGGTCCGCTGCTCGAGGCGCGGCGCGGCGACCGGGTGATCGTGCACTTTCGCAACGGATTGCCTTACGGAAGCACCATCCACTGGCATGGCCTTCGCCTGCCTGCGTCCATGGACGGAGCACACGAGGTGGTCCTCCCTGGAGACGCATACGACTACGAGTTCGTCGCCCGCGACGCGGGCACGTTCTGGTACCACCCGCATGTCCGCGCCGACGAGCAGATCGAGCGCGGGCTCCAGGGCGCCTTCATCGTGCGCGACGAGCTCGAGCCGGCACCCCTGGCGGAGCGTGTGCTCGTCCTCGACGACGTGAAGCTCACCGGCTCCGGTGAGCTCGACCCCATCATCGATCACCAGGACCTCGTGCTCGGGCGCCAGGGAAACGTCTTGCTGGTGAACGGCGTCACGCAGCCGGAGCTGCGGGCGACGCCGGGCACGCGCGAGCGCTGGCGCCTGGTGAACGCGTCGAACGGGCGCTTCTACGACCTGTCCCTGTCGGCGGGGGCCTTCGAAGTGATCGGTGTGGATGGCGGCCTCATCGGCGAGCCATACACCACCGACCGCCTGCTCATGGCCCCCGGCGAACGTTTCGACGTCATGGTCACGCTGGACGGTGCAGTCGGACAGCAGCTGACGATGACCACGCGCCACCACGATCGCGGTCACGGTGTTCCCGACCCCGGACCCCAGGCGGTGCTCTCCATCGAGCTGGTGCACGGCCCCGCGGTCGCCGCTACCAAGCCAGCCCCCCAGCCCGTCGCGCCGCTGCCGGTCAGCGCGCAGGACCGGGTGCGGCCCATGGTCTTGACGGAGGACCTGGACGCCACGGGTGGCCCACAGTTCCGCATCAACGACGAGCTCTGGCCGTTCCACACGCCGATCACCGCCGAGCTGGGCGCCACCGAGGTCTGGGAGCTGCGCAACGAGGCGGATGGCGACCACCCTTTCCACCTGCACGGCATGTTCTTCCAGGTGCTCTCGAGCGACGGCACGCCGCGCCAGCCGGTCGGCTGGAAGGACACCGTCCTGGTGCCGAGGCTCGACACCGTCCGCTTCGCGGTGCGCTTCGATGAACCCGGAACGTGGATGTACCACTGCCAGATCCCGGAGCACGCAGAACGCGGCATGATGGGCGACCTGTCGATCTCGCCATGAACGGCGCTGTGACCCGATGGGTCACCCGGAAGACCGGCTCGAGCGGAGGCGTCTCCTTGACCTGGCCCCGACCCTGAACCACGGAGCATGCGATGAATCGGAAGACCGGTCTGGTAGCAGCCCTCACCGTGCTGGCGCTCGTCACCTCGGCCTGCTCCGACGACGAGGGGACCAGTGGTCCGACCTCGGGCAGCGGCGGGCACGGGATGGGCGGCATGGGCGCCATGGGCGGTGAGTCCACCGGCGGAACGAACGCCGGCGGCGACACGGGTGCCGGCGGCATGCCTTCGGGCGAGGCGCCAATGGCCCTTCGGGTCTGACCGTCGAGCCGCTCGGCGCCGGCCTCCACATCACCTGGATGGACGAGTCCGACGACGAGGACAACTTCGTCATCGAGAGGAAGCCCGCGGACGGTGCCTTCGCGGAGGTGATCACGCTGCCCTTCGACAGCACCAGCCATCACGACGAAGGCGGCCTCACCGCCGGCGAGGCGTACACCTACCGCGTGGGTGCCGAGAACGCGAACGGGATCTCCTACTCCGCGGAAGTGACGGCCACGGCGCCATGAGCGCGCGAAGGGCCGGCGTAGTTGGGCTCGCGTTGCTTGCTGCCGCTTGCGGCGGCAGCGAGACCAGCCCTGGCAAGCCCGCGCCTGGCCAGCAGCGCGCCGGGGATTTCGTGGACCTCGATCCCGCCCCCGACCGCGTGGCGGTGCACCTCATCGCTGCGCCTGCCGAGGTCGAGATCCTCGAAGGCAAGAGCACGCCGGTCTGGGCCTATCGCGACGGCGCCCAGCCCGAGGCGCCCGCCACCGTCCCGGGGCCCCTGCTCGACGTGCGCCAAGGCCAGCACGTCGAGATCCGTTTCGACAACCAGCTGCCGGTGGAGACGACCATCCACTGGCACGGCATCCGCCTCGACGCCTCCATGGACGGGTCGAACATCTCCCAGATGCCGGTCCCGCCAGGCGAGAGCTTCACGTACTCGTTCGTCGCGCGCGACGCTGGCTTCTTCTGGTACCACCCGCACCTTGCCGCGGACGAGCAGATCGAGGCCGGTCTGCAGGCGCCGCTGGTGGTGCGCGGGGGAACGGAGCCGGACGTGTCCGCGGAGCGCTTCTTCGTGCTCGACGACATCAAGGTGGAGAGCACCGGGGAGCGTTCGGAGGTCATCACCCAGCTCGACCTCATGGTCGGCCGTCAGGGGAACGTCCTGCTCGTCAACGGCCAGCGCAACGCCGAGATCGAGATGGCCGAGGGCGGCCGCGAGCGCTGGCGATTCGTGAACAGCGCCAACGGCCACTTCTTCAACCTCACCCTCGGCGGCGCCAGCATGAGGGTCGTCGGCTGGGATGGAGGAGAGGTCGACGTACCGTACCAGGTCGAGACGCTGCTCATCTCGCCCGGCGAGCGCTACGACATCATCGTGGAGACGACCGCGGCAAGCGGGGAGGCGTTGGTCCTGCGCGACGCGTACTACGATCGCGGGCACAACCTGCCGGACAATGGCCCGAAGGATCTGCTGAAGGTGAACATGGGGCCGGCGGTCGCCGCTCCGCTGCAGCCGCTCCCCCTGGAGTGGGGCTCCACGCCGCGGATCGACGTCGACGGCGTCGCCAGCCGCCAGCTGGCCCTCACCGAGGTGATGGATGATGCCGACCCCGCGGCCGAGCCGGTGTTCTTCATCAACGGCGAGCGATGGCCCGACGTGACCCCGACCATGGTCGACTACGGGACCACCGAGATCTGGGAGGTGGTGAACGACGCGGAGATGGATCATCCGTTCCATCTCCACGGCATGTTCTTCCAGATCCTGGACATCGACGGCGCGCTGCCCGAGGCGTTGGCGTGGAAGGACACGGTGATGGTGCCGCGACAGAAAACCGCACGCCTGGCGGTGACCTACGACGCGCCCGGCGAGTGGATGTTCCACTGCCACATCCTCGAGCACGCCGAGCGGGGCATGATGGGGCACCTGCACGTCATGGAGTAAGTGCCACCCCGGCGGTCACTCGGGCTCGAGGTCGAGCTCGACGGAAAAGGCCGCACCCTCGGCAGGCTCGCCCGCAAGGACGAGCGTGTACGCGCCGGAGAGCGCTTGATCGACGAGACCGACGCGCTTGCCACCGCCCCGGTCGAGAAACTGGATGGCAGCAACCTGGAAATCGCCGGGGAGCTGCGTATACGACGTCGCGTAGTCGCTGGACCAGGCCTCGAACGAAACGGCCGCTGTCGCGCTCGAGGCGTCCGCCGGCATCAGCACGACCGTCGAGAAAGCACCCGGCTCCTGCAGCGGGAACGGGTCGTCGACGAGGGCACGGATCGCGGTGAATGGCGACGCCGGAGCGCCCTCCTGCGTGTCGGCGTGGTAGCCATCCTCCGCGATGAAAGCGCGGACGACGTAGGAGTGTTGCGGCTGCAGGGCCACCGGGCCCTCGAAGCCCACGAACTTCTTCTTGAGACACGTCTTGTCGGTCAGGTGCAGCCCGACGGTCATCTCGAGCGTCAGGTCCGCGGTGGTTGCGATCTGTGGCCCGTCCACCGCGGACGCGCTGATGTTGTAGAACGTGCTGTCCGCAATCCACAGCGTGTGCGGACTGGCGGTGTCGTTGTGGAAGGTGACCAACGCAGGCGCCTCACCGGGGTCGGTCTCTTCTCGAAAGGACGCAAAAACGCGGGCGTCGCCGGGCTCACCGCCCGAGCTCGAGCTTGCCGAGGCGGATGCCGCGGAACCGCTCGAGGTCGACGAGCTGCCCTGCCCCGAAGCGCCGTGCGTCGTCTCCTCGCTGGCGGAACAGCCCGCGAGGACCGGGAACGAGGCGAAGAGCGTCACTACCTTCCGGAGCATGCACGGCAATGCTCGGTCTCGCCGGATGATGCGTCAAGCCTAGGCGGGGCGTGGTAGGTTTGCCCTCCACGCGTCGACTGGAAGGACAGAGCTGCATGATCCTCGGCAACACGGCGGGTTCGGTGCGCAGCCTGGCGCCGTGGATAGCTCTGGCGCTGGCGGCGTGCGGCGGCGAGGAAGCCGAGCTGCAGGGCGGGAGCGGGACCGGCTCGGGCGGAGCGTCCGGTGCCGGAGGGGACGGCGGGGCCACCCCGAACCCGGACGGCGATTGCCTCTCCGACGAGGAGGAGGCCATGCTCGGCACCGATCCCGCGCTTGCCGACAGCGACGCCGATGGCGTCGGCGACTGCGACGAGGTCGCGTGCGTCTCCGACCCGATCGATGGCGAGGAGGTCTGCTACGCCTGCGGTTGGCGGCACGACGATCCAGGCGATCTGGTAGCTACCGGAGCCGCCGAAGGCGACGTGATCGCCAATCTCGACCTCGTGGATCAGTGCAACGAGCCGGTGAAGCTCTGGGACTTCGCGCGCGAGTACCACATCCTCTTCATGACAGCCTCCTGGTGAGGCCCTTGCAGAATCGAGGCAGGTAGCCTCGAAGAGAAGGCAGCGGACTTCACCGCCAGGAGCGGCATTCCGCTCACGTACTTGATCGTCCTCAACGAGGACCCGAGCGGCGCTCCTCCTGGTGGAGATGACGCCGGCAAGTACGCGGCTGCAGTGAAGGTGAGCATCCCCGTCCTGGCTGACGGGCTGGGGCAGCTGCTGCAGAAGACGCCGTGGGACGGCGCCGCGCGGCCCGGGAAGTGCGTGCTGTCGCCGCGCATGGAGATGCTCCGCTGCTACGTCGGAGAGGACGACACCGACGGGTTCGCGGCCATCGAGGCGCACGCGGCGGGGCAGTAGCTCAGGCGCCGCCGCGGATGTCCGCGGGTGCGGTGCTGATCACGCCAACCGCGCTTGGTCAGCCCCCGCGGCTTGTACACCGACAGAGCGGTGGCCACGATGGGTCGATGTCGTCGGGTCGGGCCTGGGACCCATGCCCTGGACCGCGCCTGAGCAAGGTCGTGCGTCCGTGCGACGGACGGCCAAGCCGCGCTAGATCTCGTCGATCGTCAGGGTGAACACGCCAGGCGAGGTGTCGCCGTCCACGGCGAGAACGTACTCGCTGGACGTGCTCGGCACGAAGGACGAGTCGCCGTACTGCCCCGGATTGACGATCGGCGAAACCATTCCGCTTGCACCATCGCTGCTACATGCCGTCTGGATGGCATCGAAGGAGCAACCGACCGCTGCCGGAAAGACATAGAGGAAACCGTAGAAGGACGGGGACAGACGGAAACTGTAGGTTCGCCCCGCCGTGGCATCGAAGCGGTAGTAGAGCTGGCCTTGGTCGAACGAGAAGGCGACGTTGGGGCTCTCGCATGTCAGCTCGGCGTGCTCGTCCGCGGCGCCGCTCGTGTCGCCTTCGATAGTGAGCGTGCCGTCCGGAAGAGAGATCGGCTGCGCGTTCGCGCATCGGTCGTTGCCCTGCACCACCACGCAGCAGCGGTTGCTTTCTCCACAGCCATCCTCCCCCGGCGCGAATGGCACGCGCCCGGCGCCGCACGTCGGCAGATCCAGCGAGACGCAGGTCCCCCCGGCCTCGACACAATCACCGGGAGCGCCTCCGCCTGCGCCGGGGCCTGTCGACGAAAGCGCACCACCCGCGCCGGTGCCGGAGCCAGATGTCTCGTCGGAGGATTTCTCGACGCTTCCGCCGCATCCGATCGACAGCAAGATTGTCAGGATGAGAGAGCGTGCACCGGCCATGGCGTCCTCGTTCGTCGCTGAGTCGAAGCAAGAGCGACTGAGGCAAGTGTGGCAGCATGCCGCTCGAGGAACATCTCGAACATCGATACGCAGGTGTTCGGCCCTGACGGACAGTGCTGGGGACACGGTGCCGCTCTGGGTCTCGGCGCGGTGGCGAACTACCCCGACGTCGGTCTGGCGGAACGCCGCCTCGAACGCGGGACGCCATGTTGCTCGCGGACGCGCCTACGGGCCGGCGCCGGGCCGCGCGGCGGCCGCGCACGCCGAGTGGCAGCGAGCTTCCTCGCGCGCACATGCGACCTCGTCGCCGCGATGGCCGAGCTCGTGACAGGCAGCCGCAGCGGGGTTGCCTTCGCTCACCGCATGACACTGCTTGGCGAGCGGCTGGCACGAGGACCTTGCGGGGTCTCCGCCGTCGGCGCTGGGGGTCGGTGCGCCTGCGCACCCCGCGAAGACGAGAGTCATCGCCGTCAGCATGTGCAGGGTGGGCTTGAACGTGCGGTGCGAGCGTCGAGCGGGGCTCATCCGCGGCGTCTACCACGGCGAACCTGCGGCACCAGGTCTGCCATGTGACCATCGCGGTCACCTCGCGGGTGGCCTCCCGCCTGGCATCGACGCGTTGCTTGGTGCAGGAGCGGACGCTCCCCGGCGCCATTCCCATCGTCGTGGGACATCGTGCGATCTCGTGCGATCACAAGCGACACCGGATCCCGATCCGACTCGAGCTTCAGCCCGCGTGTTCTAGCGACTAGCTGGCTGACTTCGGCGCCTCTGCGGCCTGCGCGAACATCTGCAGCAGCCGGCCCCAGTCACCCTCGGTGTCGAACACCCGGCGCATCTCGTCGCGTCGGTCGCCGTACCGATCGAGTTTGCGATGCTCGAGCTCGACGCGCGTGCGGCCTTCGCCCGCGGGGATGAACTGGACCTCGATCTCGGTGCCCAGGGTGGGGTCGTACTTCCAGTCCGCGGTGATGTCCCAGGTCAGGACCAGGCGCCGCGGGGGTTCCCAGACGAGGACCGAGCCCCAGCTGCAGTCGCTGCCGTCTTCGCCGCGCTCGTACCAGCGGCCCCCCACACGGGGCTCGACCACGGCGTCGACGGCCTTGGCACTGCCGATCTTGTAGTGCGCGAGCGGCCACCACGTCCCGATCTGCTCGGTGAAGACCCGCCAGGCGATGTCCTGCGGCGCAGCGACGACCAGCGTCTTGTTCACTCGACTCGGATCCACCGTGACCTCCTGCTTCATGTGTCACCTCCGCCAGGCGCTCGTTGCCGTCTCAACCCGCGCTCCTCACATCGTCTGCCGCAGGCGCGGCGCCTGCGCGGGGGAAACAACTGCGTCGCCAGCAGCCGCCAGCTCTGGAAAGAAGCGCGATCTCATGCCCTCCACGTAGGACGTCAGCCTGGACTGGGAGCTCAAGAAGTCACGAATGGGCGACTCGATAGGCGTGAGCAAGGACGTGGCCAGGGTGGCGAAGACGATCGCGTCCACCGTCGTTGGCTCGCTGCCGAAGAAGTAGGGGCCGTCGGACATCAACCTGAGGACGGCGGTCCAGTCACCGATGGCGGCATGCATGATCTCGCCATCCTCGCGGCGCAACGTGCCCTGGAACCAGAGCAGCTTCTTGACCTGCCGAGTCACCAGACGCTCGACCAGAGGGCGGACCATGGCCGGCACGGCGTCGAACCGCGAACGGGTGTGGCGCGCCCCCTGGTCGCGCACCAGGTGGGTGTAGGCGAGCACGAACGCGTAGTGGTCCTCGAGCGTGCGCTGCACGACGAGGGCTACCGCACGCTGCTGGGAGTCCAGTGACGCGTCCGGGTCCACGCCGCGTGTCTTTTGCAGGTGGTCGATGATCAGGGACGAGTCGGCGATGCGCACGCCTTCGTCCTCGATGAACGGCAGCTTGCCTCGTGGACCCTTTCGCGGGTCGGTGGTGTCAATCACGTCGTAGGGGATGCCCGCGATCCGAAGCCACGTCTCCAGCTTGGAACAGAAGGGGCTGAGGTTCGGAATGGCGAACATGCGTGGAAACTGGAAGAGCTGGATCTTGGCCGAGGTCACCGTGTTCATCCCTTCGCCGCCCGGACGGCCTCGCGCTCGGCGGCGTCCTTGAAAGCAGCCAGCGCCTCGTCCCAGAAGCCGTCGAGCCACTTGCGCATGGCGGCGAACCCGCGCGCGTCGATGCGATAGATGCGCCGCGTTCCCTCGGGGTGATCGGTGACGAGCCTGGCGTCCTTGAGCACCCGCAGGTGCTGCGAGACCGCCGGGCGGCTGACGTCCAGCCCTGCGGCGATCTCGCCGACGGACCGCGCCCCGCCGCGGACGCGCCTCAGCACTGCTCGACGGGTGGGATCCCCGAGCGCGTCGAGGATCTGGTCTGCGTAAGCACCCACTTACGGTAAGTTGCCACTAACCTATCGCGGCGTCAACCGACAGAGGCGCGGCGTCACGCGCACCGGTGCGCGGTCGGCACCGGCCGGCGAGCGCCTGGCTGTCAGCCCGTGTCGTCAGGGCGGTGACGCCGTGCGAACGTCTCCCTCAGCCGCGGACTGGCGCGGCGGGTGCGAGACCCGACCAGACGACATCGACCATCGCCCGCAGCCTCGCGGAGCGCTGAGCCTCGTGTTCCTCGTTCATCAGGACCGCGAGCAGCGCCACGCTGTGGGCCACGGCGATGAGTGCGCTGGCTGCAGCCTCGGCGTCGATCGCGGCGATGAGCCCATCCGCGCGCATGCGCCGGAAGCGGGCGGCGAGGCCGTGCGCGATGGGCGCGAACGGCAGCTGGGCGTGCCATTTGTGCATCTCCGAGGGCCGCAGATCGGGATGCGCCAGGACATGCAGCAGGGTGGGCATCATCGAGACGAAGAGCTCGACCAGGCGCTCCGCGATGCGACGGACATCGGCGCGCGCGCTTCGCGGAGGGTAGGCGCCGAGCAGAGCCTCGACGTCCGGCAACTCGGGCGTCATGGCGCGCAGGAACAGCTCCTCCTTGGAGCCGAAGCGCTGGTAGAGCACCGCCTGCGAGATCCCCGCCGCCTGCGCGATGTCTCGCGTCCCGGCACCATGACCCCGCGTGCGGAAGACCTGGCGCGCGACGCCGATCAGCTGCTCGTCGTCGACGGTCTTGTTCCGGCCCACCGGGCACCCGGTACCACGCGTTCTGTACGCGCGCACCCTCCGCGGCTCGAGCACCGCCTCTCCGTCGCCACCGCTCGCCAGGTGCTCGAGCAAGGCTGGGCGTTGACAATATGTATTCGATTGATTAGTTATTCAAGGTCGGCGCCTGGCGGCGTCGCCGCGAGGGCAACGAAATGGATGAGCTGCAGAGCGACCGTGGCGCCACGGGATCACCGCCCCCACACATGCCTCCCCGGGCGCCCCTCTGGGTCTATGTATTCGTGGCTCTTCTGGCGTCACTGATGGTGGTCGTTGTCGCGTTGCACATCACCATGGGCGGCGTGAGCGGGCACGGCTTCGGAGCCGCGGGCGGTCAGCGGTGATCATGTCCGCCTGGCTACGAAAGGTGTCGCTGACGGCGCATGTCACCAGCTCCGTGGGCTGGCTCGGCGCCGTGATGGTCTTCCTGGCGCTGGCCATCGCCGGCATGACCGGGGGAGACGGGAGCGGCGCACGCGCGGCGTACATCGCCATGGATCTCGCGGCCTGGCGCGCGATTCTGCCCCTGGCCATCGCGTCGCTGCTCAGCGGGGTCGTGCAGTCGCTGGGCACTCCATGGGGCCTGTGGCGACACCACTGGGTGGTGGCGAAGCTGCTGCTCACCATCGCCGCGACGCTCCTGCTGCTGCTGCACATGCGGCCCATCGAGGCGCTGTCCGATGCGGCCATCGATGACGTCCTGGCTCTGCCTGCCCTCCGCGGGCTGAGACTCCAGCTCGTCGTCAACGCCGGCGCCGCCATGCTGGTGTTGCTCGTTGCCACCGCGCTGTCCGTGTTCAAGCCACGTGGGTTGACGAAGCGCGGGTGGCGGATGCAGCGCGCTGCGCATGCGGCGTGATGGGAGCGGGTGGCGCTGCCCTTGACGAAGCCCAGCCTTGCGTGCAGCCTTGACGCCGTGAGGGCCAGGCGACCGAAGGCGTTGGCGCGCAAGGCGCTCGCGCTGTTCACCGTGCTCCTCACGCTGGTGCTCGTCGGGCGCGGGCACGTCTTCCAGGCCATCGGTCTGCCGGTGGCCTGCGGGCACGCCGAGGACGCGCAGGTCGACGACGACACGCAGCACGACGAGCAGGGCGATCACGACGGCTGCCCGCCGAGCTGCCAGCGCTGCGCCTGCGGCCACATGCCCGTCATGCCGGCCATCGCCGACGTGCAGCCGTGCCGCGTGCTGCGATTCCAGGACATCCCCGAGCACTTCGTGTCGCAGCTCGCCTCGAGCTCCGAGCCACACCGCCTCGACAGGCCACCGAGAGCCGCGCGCGCCTGACAGGCGCCAGCCCCGACAGGAGCGAGGTCTCCCTGGCGGGGCCACGATCGAAGGCGATCGTTCTGCCGGGACGGCGATCGGCGCGGATGCGCCGGCGCCGCGCCGTCGAGCAGCGCGACCGCCCGGCATGACGCGGCGTTCGCGCGCGGGATCCGTCCCGGCGCGGGCGCGGCGCTTCTCCTCGGACAGCCGAGGTTTCTCGATGGTCGTGCGCATGGGTCGCATCGCGTTGGCGATGCTCGCTGTTTCGTTCCTTGTTGTTGTCGGGTGCCCCCAGGCGCGCGCGCGGAAGGGCCACCGCTCACCCGCGCCCGCGTGGCGGAGCTGGTGCGCGCCGCGCCTGCCGCGCGGGTGGCCGCCGCCGAGACGCAGATCGCGCGCTGCGGTGGAGGGCGCCGACACCCTGGCCACCGACAACCCGGTGCTCAGCGGGCTCATCGGCGCGCGCTTCAACCCCGACGACACCCGCCGCCTGGCGGGCACGGCGAGCCTGGCCTGGCCCATCGAGCTGGGTGGCCAGCGCGGCGCCCGCGTCGACGCTGCGCGCGCCGGCCAGCGCGCCGCCGAGGCCACCTCGGCCGACAGCATGCGCGGCTGCTGCAGCACGCCATGCTGCTGCACGCGCAGGTGCTGCGCGATCAGCGACAGCTGGCCATCGCCGGCGAGCGCCGCGCGGTGCGCGCGCCCCTCGCCGCGGCCCGCAGGCAACGCCAGGCCGGCGCCGTGCCCGAGCTGGACGTCACCCTCGCCGCGCTGCAGGAGGCCCGCGAGGCGGCTGCCGAGGCCGCCGGCGCCGGCGCGCGCGACGCAGATCGACAGCTGCTGCTGGCGCTGCTCGGTCTGCCCGGCGGAGCCGCCGAGGTGCGCGGCGATCTGGTCCCCTCGGGTGAGGCCCCGGCGGCAGCGGCGCTGGACCGGGACATCGAGGGCCGCACCGAGGTGCGCGCGGCGACGCTGGCGCGCGACGCGGCCCAGGCGCGAGCTGCCCGCGAGCGGGCGGCGGGGTGGCCGACGATCAGCGTGCTCGCCCAGTACGAGCGCGACGATGGCGCCAACATCGGAATGGGCGGGCTGTCGGTGCCGCTGCCGATCCTGAATGCCAACCGCGCCGGGGTGGTCACCTCACGCGCCGAGGCGGACGCGGCCCGCGCCCGCCTCGACGCCACGCGCACCGAGGTCTCCGGCGCGCTCCGACAGCTGCGCGCGCGCCACGACGCCACGCGCCGCGCGCTGGAGGCCCTGGCGCCGACGGTGGTGCTGGTCCAACAGGCGGTGGCGCTGGCCACGCGAGGCTACGAGCTGGGTGAGAACGATCTCTCCAGTGTGCTGCTCGTCAGGCGCGAAGCCGTGGATGCGCAGACGGCGCTCCTCGAGGCCGAGCATGCGCACGCCAACGCCAAGATCGAGCTGCTGGTCGCAGCAGGGAAGGTGCCGCAATGATCCCCGACGCGAAACGCAGGAGGACGGCTGTCGCGCTGTTCGCTGCATTGCTCCTGGTCGGTGCGAGCGTGGCGGGCACCCTGCTCATCGAGCAGCACACGCAGCACGGCGACGGCGAGCACGAAGGAGAAGGCCAGGACCACGGCAAGGAAGCCAAGGGTGCCCATGGCCGGGAAGAGGAAGGAGAAGGGCACGGCCGCGAAGCAAGAGGCGACAAGGGCCACGAGAAGGGGAAGGCAGAGACCGTCAAGCTCTCGGAAGAGATGCTCGCCAATGCGGACATCGAGCTGGTCACGGCGGGGCCGGGAAAGGTGGCCGTCACCCTGGAGCTCCCCGGTGAGGTCGCGCTCAACGCCGAACGGATGGCTCACGTCACGCCGCGCATCGGCGGCACGGTGCGCGACGTCAAGCGCCAGCTTGGAGACCAGGTGCGCAAGGGCGATGTCCTGGCCCTGCTCGACAGCAAGGAGCTGGCGGAGATGCAGCGCGACGTGCTCGCCACCAAGGAACGCCTGGCGCTGGCGGAGAACAGCTTCCGCCGAGCCGAGTCGCTGTGGGCAGAGAAGATCTCCGCCGAGAAGGACTTCCTCGCGGCCAAGAACCAGCTCGCCGAGGCGCAGATCGAACATCGCAGCGCAGCGCAGAAGCTGGCCGCGGCGGCCGGATCGGGCGCCCGCGGTGCGGGGCTGGCCTTGCTCGCCCCGCTCGACGGAACGATCATCGAGAAGCACATCAGCATTGGCGAGGTGCTGGCCGATGATACCCAGGCGTTCATCATCGCCGACCTCTCGCTGCTCTGGGTCCAGGTCACCGTCTACGCCAAGGACCTGTCGCGCGTGGAGGTCGGTCAGCTCACCCGGGTGCGCGCCGAGGGCATCGCCGAGCCGGCGGTCGGCAAGATCACTTACCTCGGCAGCGTGGTCGGCGAGGAGACGCGCACGGCCGCGGCCCGCGTGGAGCTCGACAACCCCGGCGCCGCCTGGCGTCCCGGCCTCTTCGTCACCGCAGAGGTGGCCATCGACGAGGCGGCCGCCGCGGTGAGCATCCTCGATGCCGCCGTGCAGCGTGTCGAGGGTCGCGAGGTGGTCTTCGTCCGGTCCAAGGAAGGCTTCGAGGCAAGGCCGGTGAAGATCGGCAGGCGCGGCATTGCCGCCGATGCCGGGCGCGGCGCGGTGGTGGAGATCCTCGAAGGGGTGGCGCCCGGCGAGGCCTACGCGGCCAGGAACAGCTTCGTGCTCAAGGCCGAGCTAGGCAAATCGGAGGCCGGACATGACCACGCCCACTGAGCCTCGACAGGAGCGAGGTCTCCTGGCGGAGCCTCGCGGCATCATGGCGTTGCTCGCCAAGCTGCTGGCGTTCTCCGTCGCGCACCGCGTCCTGGTCGTCGTGCTCACCGTCACCGTCGGCGCCCTCGGCGTCTACAACTTCACCCGCCTGCCCATCGACGCCGTACCGGACATCACCAACGTCCAGGTGCAGATCAACACCTCGGTGCAGGCGCTCTCGCCGGTGGAGGTCGAGCGACAGATCACCTTCCCCATCGAGTCGGCGATGGGTGGAATCCCCAACGTCGAGCAGGTGCGCTCCCTGTCCCGGTACGGGCTGTCCCAGGTGACCATCGTCTTCCAGGAAGGCACCGACATCTACTGGGCGCGTCAGCTCGTCTCGGAGCGTCTCGGCTCCGCCAAGTCCGCCCTGCCGCCGGGCCTCGCCGAGCCGGAGCTCGGGCCCATCGCCACCGGACTCGGCGAGATCTACATGTGGACGATGGAGACGACGCCGGAGGCGCGCCGTCCCGACGGACAGCCCTACGATCTGACCGACCTTCGCACCTTGCAGGACTGGGTGGTCCGACCCCAGCTGCGCATCGTACCCGGCGTCACCGAGGTCAACTCCATCGGCGGCTACCAGCGCCTCTACCAGGTGTCGCCAGACCCGGCGAAGCTCGTCGGCTACGGGATGTCATTTCGCGACGTTCTCCAGGCGCTGGCGGCGAACAACGCCAATGCCGGCGGTGGATACATCGAGCACAAGGGCGAGCAGTACCTGGTGCGCGCCACCGGGCTGGTGCGCGGCATCGAGGACATCGGGCGTATCGTCGTCGGCGAGCACGACGGCACGCCGATTCGCATCCAGGACGTCGCCGAGGTCGGTATCGGCAAGGAGCTGCGCACCGGCGCAGCCACCGAGGACGGGCAGGAGACGGTGATCGGCACGACGATCATGCTGCTGGGCGAGAACAGCCGGGCGGTGTCCCAGCGCGTCGCCCAGGCGATGGTCGAGGTCAACAAGTCGCTCCCCGAGGGGGTGCGCACCAAGACCGTCTACGACCGCACCTATCTGGTCGACGCCACGCTTCACACGGTCTCCAGGAGCCTGGCGGAGGGCGCCGTCCTGGTGATTGTCGTCCTCTTCCTCTTGCTCGGGAATTTGCGTGCCGCGCTCATTGCGGCGCTGGCCATTCCATTCTCGATGCTGATTGCGCTCACCGGCATGGTGCAAACCAAGGTCAGCGGCAATCTGATGAGCCTGGGCGCCATCGACTTCGGTCTCATCGTCGATGGCTCGGTGATCATCGTGGAGAACTGCGTGCGGCGGTTCGCCGAGGAGCAACACCGCCTCGGCCGCACGTTGAACCAGGAAGAGCGGCTCCGTCTCGCCTACCAGGCCTCGCACGAGGTGCTCAAGGCGTCGATCGTCGGCGTCCTCATCATCGGCGTCGTCTACTTTCCGATCCTCACCCTCACCGGCATCGAGGGCAAGATGTTCCGCCCCATGGCCGAGACGGTGATCCTGGCGCTTGCCGGGGCAACCATCCTGTCGATGACCTTCATCCCGGCACTGGTCGCGCTGCTCCTGCGCGGGAAGATCTCGGAGAAGGAGAACTTTCTCTTCCGTCACGCCAAGGGCACCTACGAGCGCGTCCTCGGCTGGAGCCTCGGTCATCGCAGCGCGGTGCTCATCGGCGCCGGAGCGCTGCTCCTCGGCGCCGGCATCATCGCCACCCAGGTGGGCAGCGAGTTCGCGCCCAAGCTCAGCGAGGGCGCGCTCGCGGTGCAGCCGGCGCGCATCCCTTCCATCAGCCTGACCACCAGCCTGGCCATGCAGATGCAGCTGGAGAGGACGCTGCGCGAGAAGTTCCCCGACGAGATCTCGGACATCTTCGCACGGACCGGCACGGCCGAGGTGGCCACCGACCCGATGGGGCCGAACGTCTCCGACACCTACGTCATGCTCGAGCCGCGCGACCAGTGGAAGCGCGCCAGCACCCAGGAGGAGCTGGCGGAGGCGATCGAGGAGGAGGTCTCCAAGCTTCCCGGGCAGAGCTACGAGTTCAGCCAGCCCATCGAGCTGCGCTTCAACGAGCTCATCTCCGGGGTGCGCAGCGACGTGGCCGTCAAGATCTTTGGCGACGAACTGGACGTCATGCTCGCGCAGGCCAACCGCATCGCCGCGGTGCTGCGCAGCGTGCCGGGCGCAGCCGACATCAAGGTCGAGCAGGTCACCGGGCTTCCCGTGCTGACCATCGACGTCGATCGCAGCGCCATCGCTCGGTACGGCCTCAACGTCGAGGACGTCCAGGCGGTGGTCTCTGCGGCCGTGGGCGGTGTGGAGGCGGGCCAGGTCTTCGAGGGCGATCGGCGTTTCGATCTCGTGGTGCGCCTGCCGGAGCACATCCGCACCGACATCGCGGCGCTCGAGAAGCTGCCGGTCCCCCTGCCGGCGTCGGAGATCATGCCCGCTCGGCTCGCCGGCTCACCGGAGGCCGCCAATCCGCGCGCCGGCTTCCTGCCGCTCGGTGCGGTCGCCAAGCTCACGCTGGAGGAAGGTCCCAACCAGGTCAGCCGGGAGGACGGTAAGCGGCGGGTCGTGGTCCAGTGCAACGTGCGCGGACGCGACCTCGGCGGTTTCGTGGGGGACGCGCAGAAGCGCATCGATGCGGAGGTGAAGCTGCCTGCTGGATACTGGACCAAATGGGGCGGTCAGTTCGAGAACCTCATCGCGGCGCGGGAGCGGCTGACCATCGTGGTGCCCATCGGCCTCGCCCTCATCTTCGGTCTGCTCTTCCTCTCCTTCGGAACCATCAAGAACGCGGCGTTGATATTCACCGGCGTCCCCCTGGCGCTGACCGGCGGGATCCTCGCCCTGTGGTTGCGGGGCTTGCCGGTATCCATCTCCGCGGCCATCGGCTTCATCGCGCTCTCCGGCGTGGCGGTGCTCAACGGCCTGGTCATGGTGACCTTCATCGAGAACTTGCGGCAGGAACAGGGCCTGCCCCTCGACCAAGCCGTGCACGACGGATCGATCGCGCGTTTGCGACCGGTGCTGATGACGGCGCTGGTGGCGGCGTTCGGGTTCGTGCCCATGGCCATCGCCACGGGCACCGGCTCCGAGGTGCAGCGGCCGCTGGCCACGGTGGTCATCGGCGGCATCCTCTCCTCCACCGCGCTCACCCTGGTCGTGCTGCCGGTGCTCTACCGGCTCTTCCACGCCGCCGATCCGCCGGCGGCGGAGCGGACGGCGAGCACCGACCCGGCGCCGACCGCCTGAGGCTCCTGGACACTGGAAGGGATCCCATGAATGAAGGACATGACGACGAGGCGGCTGCCGGCGGAGAGCACGGGACCGCGGGTCCCTCCGGCGCGGCGCACGACGTCCACCCGCACGGCTCCGATCACGGTGAGGACGACCATCCACCGCCCGCGGCGACGGTCGTCAAGACGCGGCCAGCCGAGAGCGGTGGTCCCGCCTGCCAGCTCGACCTGCGGGTCGTTCTGCCCGGCGCCAAGGACGACAAGGGGCGATTCGCCGAGCTGGAGGAGCTCCTGGAGACGCGCCGCGGCGTCCTCGATGTGCACCTGCGCGGCGACGCCGAGCCCGCCGAGATCTGCGTGCACTACGACCCGGCGCTGGTGTCGCTCCTGCAGCTGCAGGGGCTGGTGCGTTCCACCGGCGCCGAGGTGGCACAGCGCTACCTGCAGAAGAGCTGGATCGTGCGCGGCATGGACTGCGCCCAGTGCGCCTCGTCGATCGAGCACACCCTGGCGCGCTTGCCCGGTGTGCTGTCCGCCAGCGTTGCCTATTCCAGCGAACGCCTGGTGCTCGAGTACGACAAGGAGACGCTGCGGCTGCGCGACGTCGAGAAGCGGGTCAGCGCCCTCGGCTTCGAGCTCGAGGACGCCGCCCCCGGCCACGTCTGCGGGTCGAAAGGCCACGGCGGCGGCAACGCACCGGACCTGGAGCTACCGCTGGCCATCACCTCGTGCGTGCTCGTCGCCGTGGGGTGGGCCGTGCAGCGGTGGGTGCCGGCCTCGCCCGTCCCGCCGGTGGCCCTCTTCGTGCTTGGTTGCGCCGCGGGCGTGATCTACGCGGCGCGCTCGGCGTTCAACTCCGTACGGCAGCTGCGCTTCGACATCGAGACGCTGATGGTCATCGCCGCCATCGCCGCAGCGCTGCTCGGCGCCTGGTTCGAGGCGGGGCTGTTGCTGGCGCTCTTCAGCCTGGGGCACGCGCTCGAGCACCGCGCGCTGGAGCGGGCGCGGACGGCCATCGAATCGCTGGTCAAGCTGCGCCCGGAGACCGCGCGGGTGGCACGGGATGGCGCGCTGGTCGAGGTTCCGGTGGCCGAGGTGAAGAAGGGCGACGTGGTCACCGTGCGCCCGGGCGATCGGGTACCGCTCGACGGGATCATCCGCTCCGGGCAGTCGGCGCTCGATCAGGCGGCCATCACCGGCGAGTCGGTGCCGGTCTCCAAGGGCCCGGGCGAGCCGGTGTTCGCGGGCACCATCAACACCGAGTCCGCGCTGGAGATCGAGGTCACCAAGCTCTCCACCGAATCGGCGCTGGCCCGGGTGGTGGACATGGTGGCCGACGCCGAGGCGCAAAGAGCCCCACGCAGCGGTTCACCCAGAAGCTCGAGCGCCGGCTTCTTGCCCGTGGTCCTGGTGGCCGCACCGGCGCTCGCGCTCGGGCTCTACCTCACCGGGACGCCGGTCTCCGCGTCGCTGCTTCGCGCAGCGGCGCTGCTGGTGGCGGCGTCTCCGTGCGCCCTGGCCATCGCCACGCCTGCCGCCATCCTCTCGGCGGTGGCGCGCGCCGCGCGCGGCGGTGTGCTCATGAAGGGCGGCGCGCACCTCGAGGTGCTCGGCAACGTCAAGGCCATCGCCTTCGACAAGACCGGCACGCTGACCGAGGGCAAGCCGAAGCTGCTCACGGTGACTCCGGCGGGTGGCGCGACCGAGGCCGAGCTGCTCGCCGCCGCCGCGGGGGCCGAGTCGCTCTCGTCGCATCCGCTGGCCAGGGCCATCGTCGACGGCGCGCGCGAGCGAGGGGTCACCCCGGGCAAGGCCGAGGGATCGCAGATCGTGCACGGCAAGGGGCTGCGCACCACGGTCGATGGAGCGCAGGTGGAGGTCGGCAGCCTGGGGCTGTTCGAGGCCGCGAGCGTGCCCCCCGAGGCGAAGGCCGAGGTCGAGCGTCTGGAGGTATCGGGACAGACCACCATGATCGTGCGGCGGGGCGAGCGCTTCCTGGGTGTGCTCGGCGTCGCGGACACCGTGCGTGCGGAGGCGAAGGATGCGCTCGCCGAGCTGCGCCGTCTGGGGATCGAGCGCACGGTGATGCTCTCGGGGGACAACCTGCGCGTGGCCAGGGCGGTGAGCGCGCAGGTGGGGATCACCGATCCGCGCGCCCCGCTCATGCCGGAGGGCAAGGTCGAGGCGCTGCGGGCGCTGGCCAAGGAGGGTGGCGTGGCCATGGTCGGCGATGGGGTGAACGACGCCCCGGCCCTGGCGGTGGCGTCGGTGGGCATCGCCATCGGCGGCGCGGGCTCGGACGTGGCGCTGGAGACGGCCGACGTGGTGCTCATGGCCGACGACCTGCGTCGCCTTCCGTTCGCCGTCGGCCTGGCGCGCGCGTCGTCGCGCGTGGTGCGCCAGAACGTCTACGTCTCGCTGGCCATCGGGGGCTTGCTCGTGCTGGCGACGGTCTTCGGCTGGGTGCGCATCGCCGAAGCGGTGGTCATCCACGAGGGCAGCACGCTCTTCGTGCTGGCGAACGCGCTGCGCTTGCTGGCCTACAAGGGGTGAATCCTGGGGCAGCCCGCGTGGTGAAGGAGCCGCAGCGGGCCGCCTTGCGGGCCCACGCTGCCACGACTCCCTCCCCGTCAGTGCGCGGGCGCCGGGAGCGGAGGCGCGCCTCGCTGCGTCGAGGGCGTCCCGGGATCGCTCTCGTCGGTCCCGGCGGCGTGGTCGTGCGGCTCGACCTCGCTCTGCTCCTCGGCAAGCTCGCCGGCCTCTGCCGTGTGAGCCGTACGGCAGCCATACTCGGCAACCTGACGGACTCCGCCCACGATCCGCACGGTGGTGGTGGCAACCTTGGAGGTCTCGATGACGCTCTTGGTGGCGGTGACCACCTTCAGCTTCGACAGCTTGCCGGCGATGAAGGGCAGCGAAACGATCTCCCAGGTGAGCCGGCCAGCCAGGTCCTCCGGGTTTTCGTTCCACGCGGCGACGATGGCGTCCTTGGCGGCACCGAAGGTGGCGACGGGATGCCTGACCACGAACCACAGCGCCTTGGCCGTGTCCACGGGGTGCGTGATGATCTCGAAGGTCTCCGTGAACATGGTCACGCCCTGCATGACGAAGCCTTTGCCGAAGCCCCAGACGCGGCCGAGGATGCTCTTCGACCCGCCGCCGCCGGCGTCCTCGCCCTGGCCAGCGCCGTCGGCCGGAGCCACGGTCCCGCTCTCCGAACCGATCGCCGACTCGCCGGTGCCGATGGCGCTGACCGCCCCGGGGTCGCAGGCAAGGCGGGTGATGCAATCGGCCTGCGCGCTGGCCTTGTCGGTGACCCGTGACCCGAAGGACCGGAAGCCGGCCAGCGCCATCAGCGACACCAGGCCAACGAGAAGGATGTACTCGACGAGGCCGGCACCCCGGCTGTCGCGGAACAGCGTGGCAGGTGTGCGCATGTCGTCTCTACGAGCACCATGTGTGCCAACGGAGGAAAGGGCGCGCCAGCCGCCGTTTGGGCGGCCCGGGACGCGCCTCGGCGCCGTGGGGCTTCTACTCCCTGGATCGTCTGTCGCCCCCCCGGGCAGTGAATCCACCACGTTACGGTCGCCGATTGGGTGCGGAAACTTACAGCGCTCGGCAGAGAGCCGGGGGGCGCCGCGGCGCAGAGCTCCAGGGACGGTGGCGGAATCGCGGGACGACGCGTTGACCTCCGCCTCCCGGGGCCGTCCGATGACTGGCGTGGAGCTCGTCCCAGGTGGCGCCGCTGCGGGGTCTCGCGGAGCGGCGCGCGGTGCAGCGGGCGGCGACGGGATGGCTGCACGGAGACCGACTCTCCCGTGCGCGCCGGTGATCTCGATGCTTTGCATCGGGCTCTTCGCAGCCGGTTGCGGTGAAGGGAGCAGCGCGCCTGAGGCGGGCACGAGGTCGGCCGAGGGGCAATCGGTCGTCTTCGGCGTGCTCAGTGACTTCGTGCCCGGCGTCGAGATCGACCGGCTGCACGTGGTCCTGACCGAGGACGGCACCGTGGCCCGCGACGAGCTGCTCTCGGCCGCGGAGGGACAGCTTGCGTTCCCGCTCGAGCTGCGCAGCTCGCCGCTGCCGCTGGGGACGCCGGTCCAGGTATCGCTGACCGCGTACGGCGCCGGGCCCGCGCCCCGGTGGAGCGCGCGCCGCGAGCACGGTGCCCGGCAAGTCGGACACGCTCTTCGTGGTGCGGCTGGAACGCGAATGCGTGCCGGGGATGGTGGTCGTCGACGATATCGTCGGGCCTGCGTGCGCGGACGGCGAGACCTGCATCGGTGCTGCCTGCGTCGATCCGTTCGTCGGCTATGCGCAGCTCGACACGTACGCCGCGGACTGGGCCGAGGACGACGACCCCTGCGGACCAGCCGGTGCGGAGCCCGATGCCGAGCTGGGCATGGGCGAGGACGGAACCTTCGTGCCGCTCGACGACGAGCAGATCCTGGCTCGCGGCGGGCTCCAGGGGGGCTTCCACATCTACGCCGGCGTGCGCGTGCGTGGGCTGGCGGCCGGCTACGTCTTCACGGAGCTGGTCACCGACGACCTTGCGGGGAGGGTCAGCACCACGACCCTCTACACGGAGCTGGTACCGGAGGGAGACGCGTGCGACGGCGTGGACATGCTCCACCTGCTGCCGATCGAGCCGAACCTGGAGCTGAGCCCGGAGGAGAAGATTGCGCTCGTCGTGGGCAAGGCGTTCCACATCGACGTGCGCGTCATCGACAAGCTCGGGCGCCTGGCCTGCGACTCGCGCTCGGTGACCGTGTCCGAGGACCTGTACATCGCCGACTGAACCGAAGAAGCCGCGCAGACTCACTCGATCACTGCCGCGACGTCGAGGCCGGCAGACATTCCGGACGGTGAGTAATGACGCCGCGTAGAGCGAGCCCTGCGCTGCCCCGGTGAGCCGCCACAGCAGCCAGCTGGTCGATGAGGCTGCGTGCCGGATGATCTCGAAGCTTGCGCCGCTGGACTTGGTGGTCAGGAACGAAACGCCAGACTCCAGTCAGCCTCGGGCGCGCGCGGGCCGTCGCGCAGGCGCTGGGCGTCGATCCTGTCCTCCACGAGCCGTAGTGGATGAAGAACTGCAAGACTTCCGGGAGGCACCGGTGTTGGCGGTCGATTTTCGTCTCCACCGATCGTGGTAGCACGGCGTCCGGTGCCGTCGGTGCCCGCGCGGCGGCCCCCTCCCACGCCGCGCGCAGCCGCGGAGCGGCGAGCACGGCGTTTGGGAGGGGCGGCGGCGCGGAGCGCCCCCGGGGGTGGGCCGCTCGGTCCGACTCCGGGTTGGCGCGGCTCACTCCACCACGGCGGCGACGGTGGGCGGCGGCTGGCGCACCGAGATCACACAGCGGTCGGCGTGCTCGCAGGCGGTCACCCGCGGGAAGACGGTGAGCACGGCATCGCTGGTGCCGCTGCCACCCACCAGGCGCAGGCGGCCGGGACCGCGCCGCGCCTCGGCCGGAACGGTGAGCTCGATCTGCGAGTCGCCGAGGGTGAGCGCGCGGGCGTCGAGCGACCAGTGCGCGCCGTCGGGATACTCGAAGGTCACCGTGACCCAGAGCGGCACCGTGCCGGGTGAATCGAGGCGATCGTGGCCGGGTGTCCAGCGCAGCATGGCGCGCTCACCTCGGCGGAGCGGCCCGGAGACCTCCAGGCGGCGCGGCGCGTACAGCGCCTCGACGGTGGCCACGACCTCCTGGGTGGCGTCGCCGACCACGACGCGGCTCACGGTCTCGTCGGGGCGGCGCGGGCCGCGGAACGCCGGCGGGTCGCAGGCCGGGCGCAGGAAGTCGCCCTGGTTGCGACCGCGGTGCAGCAGCGTCAGCGGCGCGCCCTGGATGCTGGCATGCAGGCTGGGGCCGACGGTGACGCAGCCGGCGCGATCGACGTCGTAGTGCAGATCGACGAGCGTGCGCGGATCGGCAGGGTCGTCGTCGCGAACGATGACCGAGAGCACGCGCCCCGGCAGGCCGCGCACCTCGGCGTCGCCGCACGCGGAGAGCAGACACGAGCCGAGGAGCAGCGCCGCGCGTCCGAGCGCTCGAGGGCAGATGGGCACCCCAGACATCGACGATCGCAGGGCGACCGGTCAGCGGTGGTCGTGGCCGGCGGCGCGCGGCGCCAGGGTGGCGCTGCGCAGGACGGCGTCGGTCTCGGCGGCGAGGCGCTGAAGGAGCTCGGCGGCGCCGGTCGATCGGGCCAGAGCGGCGCTCTGCCCGGCCCAGAGGGCGAGGTGCTCGGCGCGGCCTGCCTTGCCGGCGGCGCGGCGCAGCGGAGCGGTGGCCTCGTATTGCTTGGGGTAGGTCAGGATGTCCTCGGGGTGCTCCTCGAGGGCGCGCATGAGCTCGTTGTCGATGCCTCGCGCGTGCCGGCCGGAGAAGGCGCGCGTGAGGCGGGTGCTGCGCGCGCTCTCGGTGCCGAGCAGCGCCTTGTGCGCCGCCGGTGCGCCGGACTCGTGCGTGGCTAGGAACGCGGTGCCGATCTGGACGCCGGCCGCACCGAGGGCGAGGGCGGCGGCGATGCCGCGCCCGTCGGCGATGCCGCCCGCCGCCACCACCGGGATGCGCACGCGGCTGACGATCTGCGGGACGAGGGACATGGTGCCGACCAGCGACTGCTCCACGGGCCGCAGGAAGGAGCCGCGGTGACCGCCGGCGTCGCTGCCCGAGGCCACCACCACGTCGCAGCCTGCCTCCTCCAGCGCCAGCGCTTCGTCCACGGTGGTGGCGGTGCCCACCGAGGCGGCGCCGCTCTTGCGGATCTCGGCGAGCACCGCCGCGTCGGGCACGCCCATGACGAAGCTGTAGACCGGCGTGGCCGCGCGCAGCAGCGCCTCCAGCTGCGCCTCGAAGGTCGGCCGCCGCGACAGCGGGGCGGGCGCATCGAGGCCGTGCTCGCGCGCGAAGGGCGCGATGCGCTGCGCCGCGCGGGCGAACGCATCCGGTGTGACCTTGGCGTCGTCCTGGCCGCGGATCGGGACCCAGAGGTTGATGGCGAAGGGGCGTGTGGTGAGCGCGCGGATGGCGCCGACGACCCCGGCGATGCGCTCCGGCTCCTGGCCGACCGCGCCGTAGGCGCCGAGGCCGCCGCCATTGGAGACCGCGGCGGCCAGCGCCGGCGTGGAGTATCCGCCGCCGAAGGGGCCCTGGAAGATGGGGTAGTCGAGGCGCAGCAGGCGGGTGACAGGCGTGGTGGTCCACATCGGGGGTCGCGCAGACATAAGTCTTCGCGACGCGCGGGACCAGCCGCAGCGTTCGGGCTGGCCGTGGAGGCCGCGCACCGCCCCTTGGCGTGGCGGCCGCGCGCGGCGCCGAACCGAGGCGCCGACCCGAGGCGCCGACCCGAGGCGCCGACCCGATCCCGGACGGCACACGGTGGCGCATAGCCGGCCCACCGCGCCGTGGAGGCCTCGGGGGAGCCGGCGTGCGCCGCGCATCCCCGCGAGATCGTGCGATGTGCCGACCGGGCACGACGCGTGCTCATGCCGAGGCGTCAGGCTCGATCCAACCCACCTACTTCGCGCTCACCCGCAGGAGACCTTCCATGAACCGCTCGTTCCACCGCAAGCTCGCCGATCGCCTCCTCCGCGCCGCCGCCCTCACCCTCGTGCTGGGCCCGACTGGATGCGACGGCTCCACCGTCGTCGAGGACGACGGTGCCGGCGGCGAGGGTCAGGGTGGCAACGGCGACGGCGGGAGCGGCAACAGCGGCAACCAGGGCGGCGCCGGCAACACCGGCAACGACGGCGGGGCCGGCAACCCGGGCGGCTTCGGGGGCGGTGGCACCACCGAGACGTCGTGCGTCGACGTCCAGGCCTTCGACGTCGACGGGTGCCCGGCAGCGGAAGCGGCGGCCCCGCTCCTCGAAGGCAACGCCTGCGGGCAGTACCCATACGTGCTCGGCGGCCCGTCCTTCGAGGACGGGCTGTGTTGCTACATCGTGCAACCGGAGCCGGACGATTCGTGCGGCGTCGGGCGGCCGTACCTGGTGGGGCGCGAGGGGATCGCTGCCAGCGCGGTGCGCGCCGGCGGCTGGACCGACGAGGACATCCGACCCGACGTGCGCGGGCTGGACACCGGGGCGCGCCGCGTGCTCGCCGACGCGTGGCTCCGCGACGCGCTGCTCGAGCACGCCTCGGTCGCGTCGTTCGGGCGCTTCGCGCTGGAGCTGATGGCGGTCGGCGCGCCGGCCGACTTGCTCGCCGAGGCGCACCGCGCTGCGCTCGACGAGATCGAGCACGCGCGCATGTGCTTCGCCCTCGCCTCGGCCTACGCCGGCGCGCGCCTGTCTCCGGCAGCGTTCCCCTTCGGCGGCAGCGCCGAGGTGCGCAGCGACCTGCCGTCGATCGCCGCCGCGGTGGTGCGCGAGGGGTGCGTGGGCGAGACGCTGGCCGCGGCCCAGGCGGCGGCGCAGCTGGAGCGCGCCACCGACCCCGCGGTGCGCCGGGTGCTGGCGGCGATCGTCGAGGACGAGTCGCGCCACGCCGAGCTCGCCTGGCGCACCGTCGCCTGGGCGATGCGCGCCGGCGGCGAGGAGGTGCGGCGCGCCGTGGAGGAAGCGTTCACCGAGGCGAGCACCGCGGGCGCGTCCTCGGAGGCGCCGGTCGCGCGGGCGGCCATGAATACGCACGGACGGCTCGCCGGCGCCGAGCTCGACGAGGAACTGCGCACGGCCAGGCGCGAGGTGGTGGCGCCGTGCGCGGCGGCCCTGCTCTACGCGGCGTGAGCTGGCGGCGCCGCGCTGACGACGCCAGGTGGCAGCGGTTGCTCCCTCCAGTGGGCAGAACTGCGCCGAGGAGGCCACGCCCTGCGGGCGCCGCGGGCCAACGGCGACTGGCCCGGGCGATGCAGATGCCCGGGCATGACCCGCAGGCTCCTCTGGCTCGCCCTCTCCGCCGCTTCCACCGCGCTCTGCGGGTGCGGTCCGACGTCCGGACAGGCAGCGATCCAGGAGGCGAGCGCGGCGATCATCGACGGCATCCCGGCCAGCCCCGGTGACTTCCCGAACACCGGCGCGCTCGTCGTCCAGGGCGAGATCTGGTGCACGGGCACGCTCATCGCCCCTTCGGTGGTGCTGACCGCGGCCCACTGCATCCAGCAGAACGAGCTGCCCGGCGGCCAGCCGCCTTCCTTCACGCTCGCGCTCGACGTCACGGACGCCTACAGCGCCGGCATCTACCAGGGCACGGACATGCTCGCGCACGAGGACTACGACCCGAACGCCTGGTACGGGGCGAACGACATCGGCCTCGTCTTCCTGGCCGAGCACCCGGCCGGCGCCACGCACGAGCTGCTGCCGAGCCCCGCGGTGGGCGCCTCGATCGGCGTCGGCGCCGACGTCGACATCGCCGGCTACGGGCAGACCGACGAGAACATCTACGAGAGCGCGGGCGTGCTCTACAAGGCGCACACCGAGCTGACCGCCGTCGGCCAGCGGGACATCACCATCGGCGGGCCGAACCAGCCGCAGGGTTGCTACGGCGACTCGGGCGGCCCCTCCTTCCTGCCCGTGGCCGGCGGGCGCCGCGTGATCGGCGTGGTGTCCGCGGGCGTCGGTGACGGCTGCAGCGACGGGGAGATCCACACGCGCGTCGATCCTTTCCTGGGGTGGATCCACGCGCACGCCGACGTTCCGTGCGACAGCGGGCTGTCGGATCCGTGCAACGGGAGCTCGTCGAGCGGCACCGGTGGCAGCGCCAGCAGCGGCGTCGGAGCCGGGTCGTCGGTGAGCGCGGGCGCGGGGGGCGACCCGTCCGACGGCGGCGACGACGGCACCTTCGACGACGACGCCGACGACGACGGGTCGAGCAACGGCGAGGACCACGATCGCGACGCGGACGCGTCCTCGGGCTGCAGCGGCGCACCCGGGCCGGTCGGGCCGAGCGGCGCGGCGGGCGTGGCCCTGGCGCTGCTCACCTTGCTCGGGGTGCGGCGCCGGCGCGACCGAGGAGCGGCATAGCGACGAACGCGACGAGCTCCAGCGTCAACACGGCGCAGCACCGACCCCGGCCATGCTCACCTCGACAGCCGCGAGGTCTCCTGTCGAAGCCTCTGGCGCGGGCGCCGATCAGATCGAGTCGATGCGCCAGACGATGCCGTTGAGGCGGTCGACGAAGTAGATCTTGCCGTCGGTGGGGCCGAAGGTGAACCCCGCCAGCGAGCCCGGCAGCAGGCCAGGTGTCCAGGGTGCGCACCACTGGCCGTCGAGGCTGAAGGCGTAGAAGCGACTGGTCGCCGAGTCGGTGACGAAGGTACTCGCCGCGCAGCTCGATGCCGCTGGGCTGCTGCACGCTGCCCGGCGCCACCACCTCGGTCATCACCGCGCCCTCCATCCGCTTGCGCAGCTGGATGGGCTCGAGCCCCGGGAAGGTGCCGGACTCGGTGCCGGTGGTGGTGTCGAGCTTGGTGATGCGGCCGTGGCCGGTGTCGGCCACGTACAGCATCTGCGTGGCCTGGTCGTAGTCGACGTGGCTCATCACCCCGTCGACGCCGAGCACCTCGCCCTCGACGTAGCGCCAGATCTCGCCGTCGGCGTGGTCGTCGTTGCCGGGGCCGTGGTCGGCGACGAAGTCGTACCTGTCGAGCGCGCCCTTCTGCGCGTTGAAGGCGAAGTACTGGTTGTCGGCGACGTGGTCGATGCCGCGGCAGAACGACGTCGAGTGGAGCATGTCGAGGTGCGAGCCGAGGCCGGTCGGCGTCGGCTTGGCGAAGATGTCCAGGTTGGCGGTGAACAGCGCCGGGCCGATGAAGTCCTTGGAGCTCCCGCCGCCCACGTCGTCGTCGCCGCAGGTGGCGAACGTCTGCCCCCACTCGGGGATGACCACGCCGAAGGAGAGCGCCGGCGGGTGCTGCATGAAGTGCTCGGCGGCGGGGTCGCGTCGGCGCTCCCAGGCCATCTCCGGGGCGCCCATGTTCTGGATGATGATGGCGCTGTCGTCCTTCCAGTTCACCAGCCAGGTCTCGGTCGGCTTCGAGGGGTTGAAGCCGATGTCCGTCGGATCCCGGACCTGCGCGTCGGTCTGCCAGACCTTGGTGAAGACCACCGAGGTGTTGCTGCCGTCGCCGCGGCCGATCTCGCCGGCGAGCGTGGGCACGCACTCGCCGCCTTCGCACGACGTGGCCGCGTCGGCGCACTCGGCGTTGCTGGTGCAGTCCTCGCCACCGCCGCCCGTCGACGACGACGCGCCGGTCGGGTCACCGTCGTCGTCGTTCGAAGTGTCGTCGCCTCCGCCACACGCGGGCGCGAGGGCGCCGAGGCACATCAGGACAAGCGCGGTCGAAGAGAGTCGGGTCATGCGGGCACCTTCGGGAAGATACGAACCTCGGGCGCTGCTGGCCTCACCAGGTCCGGACGGGTGCGCAACCTGCCGGGGGTCCGGAGCGCGCGCCCTCTGGTCCTAGCACGATTCGTTCCTGACGCATGTCGGGTGTTTTCGCGCAATCGTCCATGGTTTCGCGGGCATTGCTGACGCCTTGCTCCCCCTGGCCGTCAACGTTTGCACGCCGCCGCCCGCCTCAGAGGCCGAAGAAGGCGAGCAGACCGGCGATCTCGGCGTCGGTCATCACCTCGGTCGAGAACGGCGGCATGATCCCGCCGAACCCGAGGAACGGCCCGTGGCGGACCTTCTCGGCGAGCGCCTGCCGCTGCTCGGCGGGCGTGTACTTGCCGATGGGATGCGAGGCGAGCGCGTCCTCCGGCAGCACCGGGGCGAAGTCGACGAGGCGGCCTTCGCCCTGGTGCGGCGTGCCGTGGCAGCCGAGGCAAGCGCGCTGGAAGACGGCCTCGCCGGTGGCGTCCCGGCGGGCAGCACGGGCACCTCGTAGGCCACCGTGAACGGGGCGGGCTCCGCGCTGGTGCCCTCCGGCGAGATCGACTCCAGGAAGGCCCAGATGTCGACCGCGGCCGGCTCGCTGCCGGTCCATGCCTCGTCGTCGAGCATGAAGGTCTGCAGGCACTGGTTCACCGAGCGCAGCAGATCGATCTCCTCGCCGGCCCAGAACGTGGTGCGGCGCGTGACGCCGGCGAGCAACGCGCCCGGCAGGGTGCGATCGGCAGGCGCCTCGTCGACGGCGTGGCACGTGCTGCACGAGAAGCGGTTGAACGGGTGGCGCGAGGTCTCGGACGAGGCGAAGGCCTCGGCGCCGCGCTCGGCCGCGGTGCGCTCCACCACCTGCGCCTGGGGCTCGGGCAGCGACTCGGCCGTGCAGCCCAGCAGCGCAGCGGCCGCGGCGCTCTGCACCGCGGTGGCGAGGCTCGCCCTCACCGTGCCCCTCCGGGCGTGAGCCGTGCGGCGGCGCTGGCCGGCGCACCGAGGAAGGCGCGCGTCACCACCGAGAGGTCGGCGGCGTCGAGGAGCAGGAGCGCGCCGTCGCCGCAGCGCAGCAGCAGGCGCCCCGCGCCCGCGTGCGAGAGCTCGAGCGGGCGGCTGCACTCGCTGGCGGCGATCGACGTGCGCGACAGCTCGGCCCGCGTCGCCAGATCGATCTCCACCAGCGCGCCGGGGTTGCTCTCGGGTACGAGGAGGCGCGCGCCGTCGCTGGAGTACACCGGGGTGCCGGGGATGCCGACGCTGGGCAGCGGCGTGCCCGCGAGCGAACCATCGGCGACCTCCACGATGCGCACGTCACCGGAGAGGGCGCAGGGCATGGCCATCCGCGTGCCGTCCGGAGAGAGCACCGCGGCGGTGGGGCCGTAGACAGGCGCGCCGGGGAAGCCAGGCGCGTCACCGACCGGAAAGCGCGTGGCCTCGCCCTCGGGCTCGTCGAGCGGCACGACCGCCAGCGCGTCCTCGCCGTAACAGGCGACCATGGCGCGCGCGCCGTCCGGCCTGCTCAGCGAGAAGCCGCTGGAGCCGACGCAGGCGCGCGTCTTGGGCGGGTTGGCGCCGGAGGGGTCGGCGAAGGCCTGGGGATCGATGCGCACCGCGCGGCCGCGCGCGAACTCGACGTCCTCCGGCGACTCCAGGGCGTCGGCCAGCCCTTGCTCGAAGAAGTGCGTCACCACCAGGCTGGCGCCGTCGTCGCTCAGCGCCATCGCGCGCGGGTCGACGTCGACGTCGATCTCGCCGAGCACCCGCAGATCGTCGAGAGAGATCTTCTCGATGGCGCCGAGCGGCGAGCCCTCGTGTACGTGCGCGCCGGTGTACACGGCCGGGTACGACAGCGCCACGTAGAGCGCGTTGCGCGGCTCGTCGACGACCAGCGCCGACGGGCCGTCGAGCCCCACCGGGTCGCGCCCGATGGGGACTTCGCTCACCGCGTCGCCGCTCGCGGCGTCGAAGACGATGAGGCGATCGAGATCGGGACCGACCGCCAGCAGCGCGCCGCCGGCAGGCACCTCGAAGGCAGGGCGCCGGCTCGGGAAGGCGATGCCTTCGTAGGGCAGGTCGATGACCTCGGGCGTGGCGTCGCCAGGCAGCGGCTCGGGGCGCAGCGAGCAGCCTGCCGCGAGCGCGGCCAAGGCGACGAGCGTCGGCGTCCGGGCACGCGGCATCGGGCCAGACTGTAGCCGGCTGGCGGCGCAAGTCGAGGCTCCGGCAGGAGACCTCGCTCCTGTCGAGGCTCCGGCAGGAGGCGCGTGCTCAGGGCTCGGGCGCGCGCAGGATGGAGCAGGAGACACGCGCGCACGCGCGGGTCGTCGTCGGCGACGGCGCTCACCGCGCGCGGCAGGTTGCCGAGCGTGGCCAGCGCGTCGGCGGCCGTCTCGCGCAGGCGCACGTCGCGATCGACCACGTCCTTGACCAGCATCGGCTCCACCTCGCGCGCGCCGGCGCGCGCCAGGGCGCTCTTCGCCGAGAGCGCCTGGGTGGTGGCGCCCTTGGCCGCAGCCAGCAACCGCTTCACCAGCGCGGCGCGCTCCTTGGCGGTCGCGCCCGCCATCGGCGACTCGAGGCGCTTGGCGACGGCGGCCAGCGCCACCGCCTCGTCGCTGTCGCTCTGCGCCTTGCGCACCGCAGCGGCGATGGGCGGCGCGTCGAGGGGCGCGATGAGGATGGCGTAGAGGCGGTCCTTGACCGGGCCGGTCTCGATGGCCCGGGTGAGCACGCCGATGCCCTCGCTCTTGCCCGCGCCGCCGGCGCGCACCAGGGCGTGTGCGGCGGCGATGGCCGGCGTGCCGCGCTGCGTCTCCGCCCCCCCGAGCAGCTCGCGGCGGCCGCCGGCGTCCAGAGACGCCGGGGTGCCCCAGGCGTCGGCGATGGCTTGCCGCGACGGCTCGTCGCCCAGCAGCCAGATGTCCTTGAGGACCAGCACGGTGCGCTCGCCGCCGTGCACGCCGGCGACGCGGATGGCCATCGTGCGCGCCAGCGGAGCGGGTCGAGGCGCGCCGCCTCCAGCCGCCGCGTCGTCTCGGCGTCGGGCGCCTGCAGCGCGGCCCGCAGGGCGCCGAGGCGCACGCGCTCGTCGCCGTCGACGACCAGCTTGCGCCGCAGCGCCAAGTCCTGGGGCTGATCTTCGCGGGTCAGGGCGCGCGCGCCGCCGCCACGCCAGACGCCGGCCAGCGATCCCTCCGCGGCGCGCGCCAGCGCGGCGTCGGCCTCGCGCTCGTCGTCGGCCAGGCGCGCGGCGAGGCGGAGCATGGCCGCCGCTGCCCCCGGCTCGTCGCGCACCTCGGCACGCTCCTCGAGGGCGTCGTCGAGGGGACGCACGCACGAGGCCAGGCCTCGCAGCTTCTCGGCGCCGACCGGGCCGGTGGCCCCATGGATCTCGTGCTCGGCAACGAGGCGCGCGATCTCGCGGGCGTCGCCGGCGCCGAGCTCCCCGCTGGCCAGCTCGGCGGCGATGGCCCGCCGCAGCTCGGGCAGATTGCCGGCCTGGGCGGCGCGCACCGCGGCCGAGCTCGCGCACGCCGGCATCGCCACCAGCACGCCGAGCGCGCCGAGGACGCGCGCCGCCCCGCCCAGGAGGTCCCCGCGCTGCGGGCGCGAGGGGATGGCTTCGCCGGCGGTGGGGAGGCGGGGCATCGACGTCTCCTTACTACGTGTGCCGCGCCGCGGCGCCTTCCCGGAGCGGACACCGGCACGGACACGGGCACGGACACGGACACGGGCGCGGACACGGGCGCGGACACGGGCGCGGACACGGGCGCGGACACGGACACGGACACGGACACGGGCGCGGACACGGGCGCGGACACGGAACGCGACCTCGACATCGACATCGACATCGACATCGCCGCCCGCTCGCAGGTGGGCTTCGCGCGGCGGTGCGCTTCGGCTAGCGTCTCCGCTCCTTCCCGGCCGTTCGAGGCCCGTTGCGCATCGACGTCATCGTCAACACCACCGCGCGCCACTTCCGCGAGAGCTCACTGCTCGAGCAGGTTCGCGTGGCGTGCACCGGGCGCGCGGAGCTGCACCCCACGGCCAGCCTGCGCGAGCTCGACGAGGTGGCGGCAGCGCTGGCCGCGCGCGGCACCGACGTCGTCGCGCTGGCCGGAGGCGACGGCACGCTGATGGCCGGCGCCACCGCGCTGTGGCGTGCCTTCGGCGAGGCGCGCATGCCGGCGCTGGCGGTGATCCCCGCGGGCACCGCCGGCACCGTCGCCAAGAACTGGGGCGCGTCCGGCTCGGCGCTCGTCGCGCTGCGCCAGCTCTTCGCGGCCTCGTGCGCCCCCGAGCTGGCCACGGTGGAGCGCCCCACGCTGCGCGTCCGGGAGGAAGGCGTGGAGCCGACAGCTAGCGTCGAGCGCATCGGCTTCATCTTCGGCACCGGCCTGGTGGCCAGCTTCTTCGACGAGTACTACGCCGCCGGCGCGCGGCTACGCGGGCGCGGCCGCCATCGTGGCCCGCGTCTTCGCCGGGTCGTTCGTCGGCAGCCGCTACGCGCGCAAGGTCCTCGATCCTCCCTGCACCATCGCGGTCGCCGGCCGCACCCTGGCGCCGCGCGCGTGGTCGCTGGTCGGCGCCTGGGTGGTGCGCGACCTCGGCATCCACATGCAGGTCACCTACCGCGCCGGCGAGGATCCGGCGCGCCTGCACCTGGTGGCCAGCCCCCTCGGCCCGGGCGCGCTCGGCCCGCGCGCGCCGCTCGTGCTCCTCGGCAAACGCATCGGGGGCCGCCAGCACTTCGACGACCTGGTGGGTGCCTTCACGGTGCGCTTCGCCGGCCTCGACAGGTCCGAGGTCTCCGCGCAGAGCCTCGGCGGTCGCGGCCATACCGGGACCGGGCCGTACGTGCTCGACGGAGACATGTTGCGCGCCCCGTCGGTGACCGTCTCGGTCGGGCCGCGCCTGCGCGTCCTGTCGCCGTGAACCACGCACGCCGAGCGGCGTGACGGTGCGCATGACGGAATCGTGACCCCGCTGGGGAGGCCGCCTGACTCGCGTCCGGCATGGTGGCCGACCGATGAGCAGCCTTGCCCCCATCATCGCCCCGCCCCAGCCGGTGCGCGTCCTGCCCCCGCGCTCCAGGCGCCTGACCTGGTACTACAACGGCGCGGCCGTGCTGCTCATGCACGTCTTCGCGGTGATGGCCATCTGGCGCGGTGGCTCCTGGAAGCTCTGGCTGGCCTGCGCCATCGCCTACTTCGTCCGCATGTTCGGGATCACCGGCGTCTACCACCGGTACTTCTCGCACCGCAGCTACAAGACGAGCCGCGCCCTGCAGTTCGGGCTGGCCATCCTCGGCGCCACCTCCGCACAGAAGGGCCCCCTCTGGTGGGCCTCCACGCACCGCGCCCACCACCGGTACTCCGACACCGAGCGCGACGTGCACAGCCCGGCGCGCAAGGGCTTCTGGTACTCGCACATGGGCTGGTGGCTCGGCGCCGATCACGAGCGCGGCCGCATCGATCTCATCCGCGACTACGGTGGGTACCCGGAGCTGGTCTGGCTCGACCGGTACCACTGGCTGCCGCCCTCGATCTTCGCGGCGCTCACCCTGATCATCGGCGGCGTCGACGGCTTCCTCTGGGTCGGCGCGCTCTCCACGGTGCTGCTCGCGCACGCCACCTTCACCATCAACTCGCTGTCGCACGTCTTCGGCAGCCGCCGCTTCGCCACCACCGACACCAGCCGCAACAACCTCGGCCTGGCGCTGCTCACCATGGGCGAGGGCTGGCACAACAACCACCACCACTACATGAACAGCGCCAACCAGGGCTTCTACTGGTGGGAGGTGGACATCACCTACTACGTGCTCTGCGCCATGGAGAAGGTGGGCCTGGTCTGGGACGTGCGCCGCCCGCCCCGGCACGTGCTCTCCCGGAACCTTCTCGCCGACGTCGGCGAGCGCTGCGAGCTGCTCCTGCCGCGTCGCGAGTCGGAGCCCGAGGCAGCGCCCATCGCCGCCGCCGATCGCCGCCGCCACCGCCGAGCCTCGCCTGAGCGCGCGGCCTCGCTCCCGCCCGCGCGCCGCTGGGCTATGACCGAGGTCGCCCATGCGCCTCGGGATCGACCTCGGCACCACGCGCACCATCGTGGCCGCCCACGACCGCGGGAACTTCCCGGTCGTCGGCTTCACCTCCGCCTCCGGCGACCTCTGCGACCACTACCCGACGGTCACCGCGGAGGTGGAGGGCGCGCTGGTGCACGGCCTCGACGCCGAGACCGCCGCGCTGGCCGGCGCCCCGGCGCTCCGCTCCTGGAAGCGCCTCCTGCACGACCTCGGACCGCAGGGCCTGGTGCGCGTCGGCAGGGTCGAGGTGCCAGCGCTGGAGCTGGTCACCGGCTTCCTGTCCGCGCTGCGCCGCGACCTCTTCCTTCGCTCCAACCTGCCGCGCGACCTGTGCGACCCCCTCGAGGCCGCGGTGAGCGTGCCCGCCAACGCCCACTCCACCCAGCGCTTCCTGACCCTGGAGGCCTTCCGCCGCGCCGGCTTCGTGGTGCGCGCCGTCCTCAACGAGCCCAGCGCCGCCGGGGTGGAGTTCGCGCACCGCCACGCCCGCGCCCTCAGCTCCCGGCGCGAGCACGTGGTGGTCTACGACCTCGGCGGCGGCACCTTCGACGCCGCGCTGGTGCTCCTCGCCGACGGCGGCCACGAGGTGATCACCACCTCCGGCGTCTCCCGCCTGGGGGGCGACGACTTCGACGAGTCGCTGCTGGAGATGGCGCTGGCCGCCGCCGGCCTCGGCGAAGCCGCCATCGCCGGTGAAGGCGTGCGGGCCGCGCTCCTCGACGAGTGCCGCGTGGTCAAGGAGGCGCTCCACCCGACCTCGCGGCGCATCGTGCTCGAGCTGCGCGCGCTCGGCGACAGCGCCCCGGCCTCGCCGCTGGTCCTCGACGTCGCCAGCTACTACGAGCGCACGCGACCGCTGGTCGAGCGCACCCTGGCCGCGCTGGAGCCGGTGCTGCGCCGCGACCAGGACGACGCCTCGCGCGTGGCCGAGGTGGCCGGCATCTACGTGGTCGGCGGCGCCAGCGGCCTGCCGGTGGTGCCGCGCACCCTGCGCGAGCGCTTCGGCCGCCGCGTGCACCGCTCGCCGCACCCTCCGGCGCCACCGCCATCGGCCTGGCCATCGCCGCTGCCGCCGACGACCGCCCGCTGGTCGGCGAGCGCTTCACCCGCCACCTGGGCGTCTTCCGCGAGCGCGCCGCCGGGGAGCGCATCTCCTTCGACGGCATCGTCCCCAAGGACACCCCCATGCCCGCCGGCGACGAGCGCATCGCCGCCGTCCGCCGCTACCGCGCCCACCACAACCTCGGGCACTTTCGCTTCGTCGAGTGCGGGGCGCTGGACGAGGCGGGTGACCCATCCGGCGACATCACCCCGCACGCCGATCTGCTCTTCCCGTTCAGCCCCGCGCTCCGCGACGGCGCGCCCGACCTCGGGCAGATCCCGGTGGAGCGGCTCCACGGCGAGGGCCCCCTCATCGAGGAGCGCTACGAGATCGACGCTGCCGGTGTGGTCGCGGTGACCATCACCGATCTCGATGCCGGCTACGCGCGCAGCTACACGCTCTGAGCTCGAGCGGTGCGCCTCGGTCGGCCCAGGGTCAGTCGCACGCAGTGCGTCACCGGCGCGCCCCGGTCAGCCGACCTCCCAGTCGAGCGCCATGCGCGTCACCGGCGCGCCCCGCCACGACTCGGCGGTGAAGCGCCCGTAGACCGAGGTTGCCCCGGCCCGCTCCAGCAGGCCCTCGAAGAATCCCATGGTCTGAGTCGACGCCGCCTCCTCGGCCACCGGGCCCATGCCGAAGGAGATGGCCAGCAGCGCGCCGCCGTCGTTCAGCTCCACCACCCTCAGCGCGTCGTAGTCGAAGAATGTGCGCCGCAGCACCTGGAAGCGCTGCACCGTCTCGCACGGGTCGCCCTCGGCGACCACGTCGGGGTAGCGATTGCGCACCGTGTCCACCTGGAAGCGCCCCCACATGCGCACCGCCTCCAGCTGCCCATCGGCCACCTCGGCGAGGATGCCGACGCCGCAGCGCTCGAAGGTCTCCATCGGGTACCAGGTGTCGTAATCGATGCGCGCGCGCACCAGCTGGAGATCGTCGTCGGTCAGCCACTTCGACCAGTCGACGGATTTCAGCCCGCGCACCATGCGCACGTAGTCGGCAAAGAGGATTCCCCGGACGCGTCTGCTCATCGATGGGGTGTCCGGGAGCTGAACGTGGATCGTTCGCCGCGGCTTTTGCGGGCGAGGATGACACGACGGCGCCGCACTTCCACATTCTCGTCGCCCAATTCGCCTGTTGGCTCGGAGCGCAGCCGCACCTTTTCCCGAGGCGCACTGCATCCAGCCGCGTCCTCGACAGCAGCACACGCCGATCCGAACGGCACCCACATGGCGCTCGCCCACGTGCACGCTCTCCCACCGCATCCCACCGCACGCGCACCGTCGCTGTACGTCGCGGCTTCGGATACCGTTCGGCCATGCGCCGCTGGCCCGCGTCCATCGCCCTCGCCTCGCTGCTGTGCCTCACCGCGTGCCCGCCGGAGCAGCCCGGGCGCACCGCCGAGGAGTTCGGCCCGCCCACCCGGGGCGACACCAAGGAGGACATGGGCCTGACCACCGACAAGCCCGCGGCGCCCGCGAAGGAAGACGCGCCCGAGGTAAGCCGCTCCACCGGGCCGAAGGGCGGGGTGCTCGTCTTCTGGCCGCGCGTGTGGCCGCGCGACGACGCCGACCCGCGCACGCGCGAGCTCTCGGTGCAGGTGCAGAAGAAGATGGAGGCGCTGGCCCGCCGCGCCGCCGGCACGCGCACCATCGAGGCCCGCCCCGAGCCGGAGCGCGTGTGCCCCAGCGACGGCTGCCAGGCAACCACCGTGGGCGCGGTGCTGGTGCTGCGCGACAAGGCATGCGCGTTGGCCGCCGTGGTCTCCGGCCCCGGCAAGTCGCCGGCTCGCATCCTGCCGCTCAGCGGCAAGATGACGCTCACCAGCGAGACCGTCCCCTTCCGCGAGCCCCCCGAGGAGATGGTCAAGGTCACCGACTACGTGGCCTGCGACAAGATGCTGGAGGGCATCGAGCAGCGCGAGGCGGACGTGGCGCGCTACATCGCCGGCCTGATGCCGGGCGGCTGAAGCTCCGTCAGGCGACCTCGGTCCTGTCGAGGCGCGACCCGCCCGCGCCGAGCGGAGATCAGTCGAGCAGGTCGGGCTGCTCGGCGACGATGCGCTGGTAGAGCGGCTGGAAGCTGACCCAGCCGGCCACGCTGGAGCCGACCTGCATCGAGGTCAGCCGCGCCATCGCCTCGGGCACCGGCACCACCTTGCCGGCGGCCTCGGCCATGAGCTGCGCCTGGCACGAGCGCTCCATGGTGATGAACCACCACACCGCCTCGTCGATGGTCTGCCCGACCGTGAGCAGCCCGTGGTTCCGGAGGATGACCGCCTTGTGCTTGCCGAGCGCGGCGGCGATGCGATCACCCTCCTCGGTGGCCACCACCACCCCGGTGAAGTCGTCGAACAGGCCGTGGTCCTCGAAGAACGCGCAGGCGTCCTGGGTGATGGGGTCGAGGCGGCGCCCGAGCGCCGACCAGGTCTTGCCATGGAGGGAGTGCGAGTGCGCCGCGGCAATCACGTCGGGGCGCGCCGCGTGCACGCGCGAGTGGATGGCGAAGGCGGCGCGGTTGATGGGCCCCTGGCCCTCGAGCACGTTGCCGTCGTGGTCGCACAGGCACAGGTCGGAGGCCTTGATGGCGCCGAAGTACTTGCCGAAGGGGTTGACCCAGAAGCAGTCCTTGCGCTCGGGATCGCGGGCGGTGATGTGCCCGGCCACCCCCTCGTCGAAGCCGAAGCGCGCGAACAGTCGATACGAAGCGGCCAGCACGCGCTTGCGGTGCAGTCGTTCCTCGGCGGGCCCGGAGAAGCTGGGCGGCATGAGCATCGGCGAGCAGCCTAACAGCTCCCCCAGGGCGCCGCGGCGCCCGGACCGCAACGAGGACCGACGAGCCTGCCGCCCCCGCCAAGGCTCCCATCCACGCGAACAAGCTGCGCTTCCACGGGGATCGCGGGGCCCCTCCACGCTCGCTTGACGCGTGCGAGCGGCGATGTGAGCTGCCCCCTCTCGCCGTGCATCTTCCCTTGCCTCTCTTCCCGCAGCTCGCCGTGCTCGCCGCCCTTTCGGCCCTCTCGGCGGCGCTCGGCCTTTTTGGCTGCAGCGAGGCGCCCGGCCCCGACGCCGCTGCCGCAGGCTCGGGAGGCTCGCCGCCCGCCGCCGCGTGCGTCGCGGGTGAGCTCACGTTGGAGGACGGAGCTTGCGCGCCTGCAGGCCTACCCGCCGACGCGCCCTGCCAGCCCGGCGAGATCGTCACCGGCGATGGCGCCTGTGCCCCTGCCGGCGTCGCCCCCGGCGCCTGCGCCGAGGGCTTCGCCGCGGACGGCGTCGCCGGTTGCACACCGATCCTCCCGACGCGAGCCTGCTCCGCCGGCCACTTCGCCTTGCCCGGCGAGGTGACGTGCCGTCCTGTCACGCCGTGCGCGCCCGGGACCTGGGGCGACATCCCCGTCGATGCCCAGACGGAGTTCGTGGACGCCTCGTACGACGCGCCCGACGCCGACGGCAGCAGCGAGCGGCCCTTCCCGACGATCCAGGCGGCCATCGCCGCCGCCGAGGACGGCGCCATCGTGGCCATCGCCGCCGGCTCGTACACGGAGGATCTGGACATCACCGGCAAGTCGGTGCGGCTCTGGGGCCGTTGCCCCGAGCTGGTGGAGGTCGTCGGCAGCGGAGCGGAGGTTCAGGCGGTGCTCGTTCGTCCCGGCGCCGACGGCACCGAGGTGCGGGCCCTGGCCATCACCGGGGCCGCCGCCGGGGTGGGGCTCTCGGGCGCCGAGGACGTGCACATCGACGGCGTCTGGATCCACGACACCACCGACCGCGGCATAGCCGCGCAGGACGACCTCGGGCCGACCTCGCTGCTGGTCACCGGCTCGCTGCTGGAGCGGACCTCGAAGTATGGGCTCACCGCCGCGGGGTCGAAGGTCTCCCTCGAGTGGAGCGTGATCCGCGGCACGCGCAGCAACGCCCAGGGCCGGATGGGGGTCGGCATCATGGCCATGGCCGGTGTCGACTCCGACGCCGGCGCGGTGGTCACCGTGCGCTCGGCGGTCATCGAGGACAATCACGAGTTCGGTGTCCTTGCCGAAGGCGCCGCGGTGGACATGGAAGCCAGCGTGGTGCGCGGCACCCTCGAGGACGGCGAGCAGTCCTGGGGCGTCGGCGTCGGCGTGCAGCGGAGCAGCATGCTCACGCTGCGCACCAGCGTCATCGACCGGAACCACGCCATCGGCGTCTTCGTGGCCAGCTCCGTGGCGACCGTCGAGGACTCGGTGATTCGAGATACGCAGCCCAGCGCCGCGCATGGCTTCGGTCGCGGGCTGTCCACCGAGATGGATCCCCAGACGGGGCAGATGGGCGACGTCACCGTGCGGCGCAGCCTGGTGGAGCGCAACCACTCTGCCGGCGTCCATGTGTCCGGCTCCGCCGCCCTCCTCGAGGGCGTGGTGATCCGCGACACGTCCACCTCGAGCAACGGCGACGCCGGCCGCGGGATCTCGGTCCAGGGCAAGGCGGGGCAGCGCGCCAACCTGGTCCTCCGCGGCGCGCTGGTGGAGCGCAACGAGGAGATGGGCATCTTCGTGCTGGCATCCGACGCCACCATCGAGTCGACGGTGGTGCGCGACACCCTCGCGTCCGCGTCGATCCCCACCGGCTGGGGCATCAACATCCAGCACGATCCCGAGAGCGGGGTCCGCTCGAGCGCGCTCATCCAGTCGTCGCTGGTAGAGCGCAGCGCGGGCGTCGGCCTGCTGCTCATCGGCGCAGACGCCACCGTGGAGCGGAGCGAGATCCGCGACACGGGGCCAGACGTCTCCGGCGCGCTCGGGCGTGGAATCAACGTGCAGTGGCCGACCGTCGCCTCCCTGCGTGGCGTACTGGTGGAGCGCAGCCGGGAGATGGGCATCGCCGTGCTCGGCGCCGACGCCTCGCTGGAAGGCGTCCTCGTGCGCGACACCGAGCCGAACGGCGATGGGCGCTTCGGGGACGGGATCGCGGTCGCCGGCGAGACCGGGCCGGCGCGGGCGGACCTGGTGTCCAGCCGCGTCGAGTCCAGCGCCCGCGCGGGCCTGGCGAACTTCGGCGCCCTGGTCATGCTCGAGGACAGCATGTTCGCGTGCAGCGGCTTCGATCTCGAAGGCGAGCCCTACCTGGGCGCCGCCTTCCAGTTCCAGCACCGCGGCGGCACGGTGTGTGGCTGCCCGGCCGAGGAGGAGTGTCAGGTGCACAGCGGGAACATCGAGCCGGCCAAGGCCATCGGCCCCTCGCCCGCCACTCCCTGAGCGGACCCCACCCGAGCCCCGAGGCGAGCGTCAGCTCGAGGCCGAGGTGTAGCGGGCGATGGCACGTGACCACATGAGGCGCGCAGCCAGCGCGAAGGCCAGCGAGCCGGCGACGACCAGCGCCGCCGTCTGCAGGCGCAGCGTCCCGAGCAGGGCTTGCGCCGGGTAGGTGGTCATGACCGCCAGCGGCACGACCACGGTGAACACCACCCGCAGCACGCCGCGGTAGACGTTGACCGGCCAGCGCGCGAAGTCGAAGAGCGAGTCGAACAGGTACGAGAGGTTGTCCAGGCGCACCACGTAGAAGGCGGCGGCGATGACCAGGATCCAGAGCGAATAGAGGACGACCACCGCGCACACCAGGAGCAGCAGCGCGCCGAGCACGTGGAGCGGCGCTGGCGCCCGCCCCATGCGCGCGAAGGCCCAGGCGAAGATGGCCATCCCGGCCACCACGTCGGCCACCTTCCAGGGCTCGAACTTCGCCGTCGAGACCAGGAACTGCGCGTCGGCCGGCTTGAGGAGCACGAAGTCCAGCGTGCCGAGGCGGATCTGCTCGACCACCGCGGTCAGCGAAGGGTGCACCCCGCCGTCGAGCACGCCGCGCAGCAAGGTGAACCAGCCCATGACCACCAGCATCTCCTCGAACGACCAGCCGGCGATGCTCTGGCGCCCGGCGAAGGCCACCGAGAGCGGCACCAGCCCGGCGGCCGTCCAGGCCAGCGCCACCGCGCCGTCGACGAGGAAGTTGAGGCGGTACTGCGCGCCGAGGACCAGCGACATGCGCAGCTGCAGCCAGAGGAGCGATGCGTACCGGCTCACCGCTGGCCCTAGCCCCCGAAGGCCCCGAAGCGGCGCAGCCCGAGGCGCCAGGCCCACACCGCGAGCGCGCCCATCACGGCCACGAAGCCCCACTGGATGGCGAGCTGCCGCGCCACCTCCGCCGGCGCCAGCATGCCGAGGATGGTCTCCACCGGAAAGGAGACCATGTAGCGGAAGGGCAAGACGTCGGTGACCGCGCGCACCGCCGGCGGAAAGAGCTCCAGCGGCAGCAGGTATCCGGACAGGAAGGCGAAGCTCAGCTGCCAGACCTCGAAGACGCTGGTCGAGCTCTCGATGACGAAGGCCAGCGCGCCGATGAGCGTCATCATGGCGAAGCCGATCGCCCAGGCGCCCACCAGGGACACCAGCCAGGCCGCCCAGACCAGCGGGCTCGACGGCAGGCTGGCGCCGGCGCCGGCGAAGAACACCGCCACCGCCACCAGCGGCACGCAGATGGCCGCGCGCAGCGGCATGGCGCCCACGTTCTCCGCCGCGTAGGCGAGCATGGGGTGGACGGGCTTGAGCAGGCGACGCGACAGCGCGCCGCTCCGGATCTCCATGTTCATCTGCCACACCACCCAGGAGCTGGTGAGCTGCCGGACCACCAGCGCGGCCAGGAAGTAGCTGGCGAAGGCCTCCGAGGTGAAGCGCCCCACCGGCGCCTCGGCGGCGATGGAGGACCAGAGCGCCAGGCTGACCAGGGGCATGGTCATGGTCAGCATCCAGACCAGCATCTCGGCGCGGTAGGCGACGCTCTCCGCCAAACCGACCCGCAGCATGGTGGGCAGCGCGCGCAGGGTACTCACGACGCGGCCTCGCCCTCGGGCACGCTCGCCGGCGCGGCGGCGAAGAGCTCGCGCATCACCTCCTCGAGCGGCGGATCCTCGACGGTCAGATCGCTGATGCCGGCCACGCCGACGAGGTGCGAGACGGCCTCGCGCAGGCGCTCCGCCGGCACGCGCAGCACCACGCGGTGCGCGTCGTGCTCCACCACCGTGCCCACCTTCTCCAGCGCGGCCAGGTCGGCGTCGGCCTGGCGCACCACCACCCGCTTCTCCGGCCGCACCGAACGCGCCAGCGCGTCGAGCGCGCCGTCGAAGCGCAGCTTGCCGTGGTCGATGACCACCACGCGCGGGCAAAGCGCGGCCACATCGTCCATGTAATGCGAGGTCAGGAGCACCGTGGCCCCGGTGCGCTCGTTGTAGCGGCGCACGAACTCGCGCACCTTGAGCTGCATGCTCACGTCGAGCCCGATGGTCGGCTCGTCGAGGAAGAGCACCTGGGGCCGGTGCAGCAGCGCCGCGCAGAGCTCGCACTTCATGCGCTCGCCGAGGGACAGCTGCCGCGTCGGCTTGCGCGCCACCTCCCCGATCTCCAGCAGCTCCTCGAGCTCGTCCAGGGTGCGCCGGTACTCGGCGCGCGGCACCTGGTAGACGGCCCGGTTGTAGTCGAACGTCTCCACCGGCGGCAGGTCCCAGATGAGCTGCTGCTTCTGCCCCATGACCAGGGTGATGGCCTGGAGCAGCTCGCGCTCGCGCCGCTGCGGCACGCGCCCGACCACGGTGGCCTCGCCCGAGGTCGGGTGCAGGAGCCCGGCGAGCATCTTCAGGGTGGTGGTCTTGCCGGCTCCGTTCGGGCCGAGGAACCCGACGCGCTCGCCCCGCTCGACCTGGAACGACAGGTCCTCCACCGCGCGCACCGTCTTGTAGGTGCGGTGGAAGACGGAGCGCAGCGCAGCGGCCAGACCCGGCGGTCGCTCGTGCACCCGGTAGGACTTGCTCAGCGAGCGCACCAGCACCGCGGGCTCGGCCATCGCCGCGGCAGCGTACACCGCCGCCGGCGAGGATCCGGCGCAGGCTCAGCGGGCGGACAGCGCGCCGGGCTCGGCGTCCCCACCCACCCGCGACGCCGCCGCGTTGCGCCCGTGCACCAGCAGGAAGAGCAGCACCACCGGCGATCCGAGGAAGAGCGTGGCCACCAGCCACGGCCAGCGCGAGACACCGCGGAAGCGGGCGTCCCTGGCGATGAACGCCCAGGCGACGGACAGGGAGACGACCAGATCGAGGGCTACCTGCGCGCCCCAGGGCTCGCGCAGGATGCGCAGCAGGCCGAGCGGGTCGACGGCCACCACCCAGGCGGAGAAGGCCAGGAAGACGGCGAGCACGGGGACGATCACGGAGGGGCTGAGCTTCGGCATGCCCGCAGTCTGGGTCCCCATCGAGGGGCCACCATGACGTCGGAGGTAAAGGCCGCGCCGCGGTGGGCGGGCTACCTTCCGGATATGCCCGCCGTCCACGCCGCGCACGCCTCCTTCGGACCGCTGCTGCGCCGCTGGCGCCAGAGCCGCGGGCTGTCGCAGGAGAAGCTCGCCGAGCAGGCCGAGGTCTCGCCGCGCCACCTCAGCTTCCTGGAGAACGGGCGCTCGGCGCCGAGCCGGGACATGGTGCTGGCGCTGGCCGGCACGCTCGACCTGCCGCTGCGCGACCAGAACGCGCTGCTCGGCTCCGCCGGCTTCAGCGCCGCCTTCACCGAGAGCGCGCTGGAGAGCCGCGAGCTCGCCATGGTGCGCCGCGCCCTCGATCGCCTCCTCGCCAAGCAGGAGCCGTATCCGGCCATCGTCGTCGACCCGGCCTGGAACGTGTCGCGCATGAACCAAGGCGCGCAGCGCCTCTTCGTCTGGGCGCTGGCCGGGCGCCAGCCGCCACCCGAGGTGCTGGCCAACGCCATGCGCGCCACGCTGCATCCCGAGGGCCTGCGGCCGGTCATCGTCGGCTGGCGAGAGCTGGCCGGCGCGCTCATCGCCCGCACCCGGCGCGACCTCGACCACCGCCCCGACCCGCGCGTCGAGGCGCTGCTGCGCGAGGTGCTCGACTACCCCGACGTGCCGCGCGGCATCTCGGCCAACGCCGTGCCGCCTGGCCCATTTTTGCCCGTGCACCTGCGCCGCGACCAAGTCGAGCTGCGCTTCTTCACCACCCTGACCACGCTGGGCACGCCGCTCGACGTGACCGCCCAGGAGGTGCACATCGAGTCGTACTTCCCGGCGGACGAGCCCACCGAGAAGTTCGTCTGCGTCCTGGCCGGCGAGCCGAGCTGATCGGACCGGAAGACTCTCCGTGATGATCCGGGGGAGGCCGCTAGGCGCTAGGACCAGGAAGCGCGCGACGACTGCGACGGCGCGGCGGACGGCTGCGCCTCGCCCGCCTTCGCCTTGTCGGCGCGGCTGCGCTCGCGCTGCCGCTCCAGCGCCGCGCGCACGAAGCGCGCGAACAGCGGATGCGCCACGTGCGGGCGGCTCTTGAACTCGGGGTGGAACTGGCAGCCGAGGAAGTACGGGTGATCGGGCAGCTCGACCATCTCCACCAGGCGCTGATCGGGCGAGGTGCCGCTGAGGATGAGCCCCTTCTGGGCCATCCGCTCCCGATACTTGTTGTTCACCTCGTAGCGGTGACGGTGGCGCTCGCTGATGGTCGTCGCCCCGTAGGCGTCGGCGGCCAGCGATCCCTCGGCGAGCACGCAGGGATAAGCGCCGAGGCGCATGGTGCCGCCCTTCTCCAGGACGCCGCGCTGGTCCGGCATGAGGTCGATGACCGCGTAGGGCGCGTCCTTCGCGAACTCGGCGGAGTTGGCGCCGGCCATGTCGCAGACGTGGCGCGCGAACTCGACCACCGCCAGCTGCATGCCCAGGCAGATGCCGAAGAACGGCACCTTGCTCTCGCGCGCATAGCGGATGGCCTCGATCTTCCCCTCGGTGCCGCGGTCGCCGAAGCCTCCCGGCACCAGGATGGCGTCCAGGCCGGAGAGCATCTCCTCCGCGCCGCGCTGCTCGATCTGCTCGGAGTCGATGTACTCGAGGTCGACGCCCACGTCGTTGTCCAGGCCACCGTGCACCAGCGCCTCGTGCAGCGACTTGTAGGAGTCGCGCAGGTGCACGTACTTGCCGACAACGCCGATCTTCACCGCGCCGCGCGAGGGCTTCTTGAAGCGCTCGACGATGCGGTGCCAGGGGGTCAGATCCGGCTGGCGCGCCCAGATGTTGAGCAGCTCGGTCACCTTCTCGTCGATGCCCTCGGCGCTGAGCGCCAGCGGCAGCTCATAGATGCAGGTGACGTCGACGGCGGCGATGACGCAGTCGACGGCCACGTTGGAGAAGAGCGAGATCTTCTCCTTCATCGCCCGGCTCAGCGGGCGGTCGCAGCGGCAGAGCAGGATGTCCGGCTGGATGCCGATCTCGCGCATCTCCTTGACCGCGTGCTGGGTGGGCTTGGTCTTGAGCTCTCCGGCGGTGGCGATGTACGGCACCAGCGTCACGTGCACGCTGATGGCGTTCTGGTGGCCGCTCTCCACCTTGAGCTGGCGGATGGCCTCCAGGAAGGGCAGCGACTCGATGTCGCCGACGGTGCCGCCGATCTCCACGATGGCCAGGTCGGCGCCCTCCGCCGCGGAGCGCACCCGCGACTTGATCTCGTCGGTGACGTGCGGGATGACCTGCACCGTGGCGCCGAGGTACTCGCCGCGGCGCTCCTTGGAGATGACCGCCTCGTAGATGCGCCCGGTGGTGAAGTTGTTCTGACGCGTCATGCGCGCCAGTGTGAAGCGCTCGTAGTGCCCGAGGTCGAGGTCGGTCTCGGCGCCGTCGTCGGTGACGAAGACCTCGCCGTGCTGGTACGGCGACATCGTTCCGGGGTCGACGTTGATGTACGGGTCGAGCTTGATGTGCGTGACCTTCAGGCCACGCGCCTCCATCAGCGCTCCGATCGAGGCCGCTCCCAATCCCTTGCCGATGGACGAGACGACGCCGCCGGTGACGAAGACGAACTTGGTCCGCTTGCTCATGACCTTGCTCCTTCCGCGGCGCGCACTGCCGAGGCCCCAAACGGTTACGGTCGGGCCACACGGCGCCTCGCTGCGGCGAAGCCGGACCCGACCGGGCGGACAGGGGAGGTGATCACGCTGGGCGCGACCGCTTCACCCTGCTCGACAGGGCACACCCATAACCCATCCATGCGCGCCTCACCAACCCTGTGCTCGCCGAGACACGAAGCCCCATGGGTGCTATAGTCTTCGACCCACTCGCGACGCTGCCTGGCCGCGAACATCTCGCGCCGCGCCCCCGCACCGCAGCAGCTGGGAGACAGCTCGGAGGCCATCTCGGGGGGAGAGGTCGGAGCACCCAGAGAGGGCCAGCCGATGAAGATCGCGCGCGTTCTCCAGCCCGCCTCGGCCACGCCGATCCTGGCGCTCGAGCAGTCGGGCTGGCTCTACGACGTCGCCGAGCTAGATCGGCACCACGACACGCGCTTCGCCCCGGAGCGCTTCGGCGGCGCCGGAGACTTCCACACGCGCGTCTGCGCGCTCGGCGCGGCGGGCATGGCCGAGCTCGACGAGGCGCTGCGCGCCGGCAGCCGCCCCCGCGACGCGCGCCTCCTCCCGGACTCGTTCCTGTGGCTGCCGCCGTGCGACACCGAGCGCGCGCTGTGGGTCTGCTTCCCGCACGCCGACACTCGCGATCCGGCCAGTGAGCCGAGCTACGCGCTCGGCAACGCACGCGCTCTGCTCGGACACCGTGAGGTGGTGCCCTTCCCCGCGCGCGAGCAGAGCCCCGACCTGGAGGTCGGTGTGGCGGCGCTCATCGGCGACGAGCTCTATCGCGCCACCGCCGCGGAGGCGCGCGCGGCCCTCGTCGGCTTCACCGTCCTGGCCAGCTGGATCGCGCGCGGGGAGGAGGAGCGCGGCGGCCGCTTCGCCGCGCGCGCTCGCGACTTCGGCGCGCAGCTCGGGCCCTGGCTGGTCGACGCCGCGGAGGTGCCCGACCTGGCGCGCGTCGCGGTGCGCGTGCGCGCCGCGCACCACGGTGGCTGGGTGCCATGCGGGCGCGTCGGCGACGCGCCGCTACGCATCGACGAGGCCATCGCCTTCGCCAGCGACCACGTGCGCCTGGCGCCCGGCGACCTGGTGAGCGTCGGCCTGATCAGCGCCTCGGCCGCGCGCCTGCCGCTCGCGTGGGGCTCCGACGTCGAGGTGCAGCTCGAAGGCATCGGCACCCTCGTCGGCCGCCCGGCTCGCGGCCCGGACGCAGTCCCCTGGCGCGCCGACTGAGATCGTCGCCGGCGCGCTCGATGACCGCGCCGGACGGCGGCTGCCCTCAGACCTCGGTCACCTTCTTGGGCAGCTGGATCTTCGGGGCCATGAAGGTGACCATCGGGCTCTCGAGGGTCACACCGCCGGAGGTGATGGTCAGCGTGCTGCCGCCGCACTTGAAGACGATGGCCGTCTTGGCCTCGAACTTGTGGAAGGCGCCGATGAAGGTGGCATCGCCCGAGGCCTGCACCGTGTGCGACCCCTTGAGCTTGTCGATGATCGCGCCGCCGACCTTGGTGTCCTTGCTGCCGGCGATGGTCTCGCTCTCGCCAGCCTTGCTCAGCACCACCAGCCCGAGCGCGCTCTCGGACTTCGAGCCCTGCACCTTCTCGGCGTAGTTGCCGATGCAGAGCTGCAGCGTGGCCGCGCCGACCTTGATGCTGGCCGCACCGGTGACGTTGGTGTCGATGGAGGTGAGCGCCGCCGTGACCTTGGCCGTACCCACCGTCTCCTCGTGCGCTCCGCCGACCTTGGCGATGCTGTGGCCGGGGCCCTTGGCGCGGTCGGTGGCGTCGATGCCGGGCACATCGCCGGCGGGGCCAGCGGCGTTGGCGCCGGATGCCCCGCCACCGCTGCCGCTGCCGCCGAGGCCCAGCGCGTCGGCGATGGCACCCTGGGCCATGCCCGCACCACGCGCGATGGCCTGGCTGGCCGCGCCCTGGGCCATGGCCTGCAGCGCGTTGCCCTGACCCGCGATGGCTGCGTTGGCCTGCGCCGCCGGGCTGGGCGCGCCCGGCGGGCCCGGCGGCGCCCCACCACCACCGTCGCCGCCAGCCGGCGGCGCGGCCATGGACGCGGCCATCTGCCCGGCGCCCGGGATGCCGGTGGCAGCGCCGGCCATCCCCGCCACGCCGCTCAGATCGCCGCCGGCCACGGCCTGCATCGACGCTCCGAGCTGCTCGGCCTGCGCGTTGAGCTGGTTCACCGGCCCCATCACCTGGTTGATGGCGCCGTCCACCTGCCCCTTCACCGTGGCAATGGCGTTGTTGGCCATCGCCGTCGCGAACTCCGCCGCCGCCTGCGCGGCCAGCGCGAGCATGGCCTCCAGCGGGTTGCCGTCCATCTCGAACTGGTCGCCACCGACGCTGGTGCTGGCGTCGCCGTGCGCGGTCAGCGCGGCCACGGCGTTGACCTCCACGCTGCGGTCCCCGCCCACGGTCACCGTCTGGCTGCCGCCGACCGTGCCCTGGTTGCCCTTGGTGATCTTCGTCTTCTGGCCGCCGCCCACGCCGAGCTGGGCGTTGTTCTTCACCACGCGCGTCTCGTTCTTGCCGACCGTCGTCTTGGCGTTGTTGGCGACCGCCACCTTCATGTCGTACTGCGCGTGGATCATCACCTCCTCGGAACCGGCCTTGTCCTCGAAGCGAATCTCGTTGCTGCCTCCGCCGCCGGGCGTGCTCGCAGTGCGCACCGCGGTGCGCGTCTTGCCCTCGGGCAGCGCATAGGGAGGCATGTTGGCACCATTGTAGAAGCGCCCGCTGATCACTGGCCGGTCCGGGTTTCCCTCCAGGAACTCGACGATCACCTCCCAGCCGATGCGCGGCAGCATCATCGAGCCGGACGTCTGCAGCTGCGCCACGCGCACCCAGGCGCTCGCCTTGTCGTCCACCGCTTCGCTCCGGTCCCAGTGGAACTTGACCTTGCAGCGCGCGTGCTCGTCGGTGTGGATCGACTCGCCGGCGGACCCGGCCGGCGCCACCACCGTGGCCGTCTGCGGCCCGGCGATGATCGGCCTGGCAGTTCGCCGCGCCGGCCGGAATCGGGTGGCGATGGGCAGCAGCCGCGCCCGCACCACGTAGCGCGCGCCGGCGGTGCCGCCCCCGCGCCGGCCGGCGCCGGCGGTCGAGGCTCCGCCAGGAGGCCTCGCTCCTGTCGCGGTGTCGGCCAGCTGGTAGTCGTGCTCGACCGCGAACACGAAGTAGTCGGCGTCGAGCTCGGCGGTGCCCGAGAGCGTCAGCTTCTGACCGACCGCCAGGCGCGCGCAGACGGCCTCGATCTCCACCACCTCCGCTTCGACGCTCGCCTCCTCGAGACGCACCTTGGCCAGGCGCTCGCCGTCGGATGGCTCCACGTACTCGCCCGGGTAGTCGTAGACCTCGAGCCGGTCGTAGCGCGCGCCCGCTGCGGTGGAGGTGAGGTCCAGCGCCGGCCGCTGGAAGTCGTAGTCGCGCAGCACGAACTTGCCGGAGCGGACGCGCTGCCGCTCCTTCACCACGTACACGCCGTCGTGCTCGTCGGACATCCCGGAGCGCGGTCGCGCCACCAGCTCGGGGTCGCCGGGCATGGGGGCGGCCACCGTGCTGTCGTCGGCGAAGACCAGGATCTCCCCCTCGTCGCCGCCCTCCACGAAGCTGTAGACGCCCTCGTGCTCCAGCAGGCGCGAGACGAACGCCAGGTCGCTCTCCTGGTACTGCACGCAGTTGTCCCGCACCGGCAGCGGCGCGCCGACCAGGCGCCACTCCACCTTGTCGATGCCGTGCTCGGTGAGCACCTCGCTCACCACGTCCTTGGCGCTCTTGTCCTGGAAGATGCGCGAGGTCACCGAGCCCGCCAGCAGAGCCAGCCGCGAGACGATGCGCAGCTTCCAGCGCGTGGCGCGCTTCTCGCTCCCCTTGGCCGAGGTGCCCACCACGCGCGCCGCGGTCACGATGCCGAAGACTGCCCGCGGCTCGCCACCCCGGTGGCCGAAGTCGAGGCGCGCCGGCTTGCCGACGATGGCCGCGATGGGCTGGTAGCTGTCGAAGCCGATCTCCACGTCCAGCGCCAAGGGCTGCCCGGCGACGTGGCGGATCTGGAAGCCGGTGACCACCGACGCGGGCACATCGGCGACCACGACGGAGGCGAGGAGAGTGCGCGACATGGCTGGCTAGTTGTCCACGATCATGGCGGCGGTGTCGGTGACGTCACCGTCGATCTTCAGCGAGAGGCCGGCCACCGCGGCCACGGCTGGCATGAGGGTGATGGTCGACGCGCCCAGGACCACGCTGAGCATGTCGGTGGCCTCGAAGACCACGTTGCGCGCCTTGACCAGCTGCGCGCCGGCGGCGATCTCGGTGTAGCTGCCACCGGCCACCTCGGAGCGATCGGCGTTGGCGATGTTCACCACCGCTCCGCCGACCTTGACGTTCATCGATCCATTCACGGTCACGCCGCGCCCACCCTTGACGGCGATGATCTTCGCCGCGCCAGCAGTCTCGCTGCGGGCACCGCCGACGGTGACCACGCGGTCGCCGACCGCCAGCTCCACCAGCGCCGCCCCGACCTCGTGGGAGAAGCTGGCCAGCGTCTGATCGGTGACCGAGCCGACCACCAGATCGATCTGCGAGCCCCCGACCTCCAGGGTGCTCGTACCGGTGACGTCGCGCTTGTGGTCCCCGCCGACCTTGAGGTCCCGACCGCCACCGATGGTCAGCGAGTGGCGGCCCACGTCGTCGACCATGAACGTCTCCACCTTGATCGTCTGGCTGCCGCCCACGTCCAGCGTCTGGTTGGCGCCGACCGACGAGCTGGCGCTGTCGGTGACGTTCTTGGTCTGGTTGGAGCCGACGCTCTTCTTGTGGTCGTTGCCGATGCTCTCGGTGACGTTGTTCTTCACGTCGGTGGTCATGTCCTTGGAGGCGTTGAAGAACATCTCCTCGCCGCCGGCGCTGTCGCTCATGCGCATCTCGTTGGTGCTGCCGCCGCCGGGCGAGGTCGCCGTCTGCAGCGCGCTCTTCGCTGCACCCGCGGGCAAGGCGTAAGGCGGCGGCGTCTGGGCGTTCGTCATGCGCGCCATCACCAGCGGCTCGTCCACGTCGCCGTCGAGATGCGCCACGGTGACCTCCCAGCCGACCCGCGGAAGCAGCATCGACCCGCCTGTCGCCAGCTGGCTGGTGCGCATCCAGCGGCTCGAGCCGTCGTCGGTGATCCCGGCGCGGTCCCAGTGGAAGCGCACCTTCACCTGCCCGGCGGCGTCGGTGTGGATCTCGCTGCCGGAGGCGCCGGTGGTCATGGCTGTCTGCAGCCCGGGGATGCGCTGCTCGCGGGCGCGGCGCGG
>JBBJMR010000177.1:0-18002 GCA_037720395.1 Polyangiaceae bacterium | reverse complement strand
CCCTGGAGGTCGCCGCCTTGGCCACCTCGCCGGCGACCATGCGCGCCAGCATGCGCGTGATGGCGGAGAGGATGATCGTCGTCTCGTGTTTCTTCCAGGCGGCGCGCACCTCTTGCTCGACGTCCAGCGCCTCCTCCAGCGGCACCGGTTGCCCATCGAGCCAGAAGTCGGGCACGGCGTAGCGGCCCTTGCCCTTGCCCAGGGTCGGGTAGTTGATCCACGTCACCAGGCCCTTGGCGGCCAGGGCGTTGGCGCGCGCGTGGTCGTGCGGGCTGAGGGCGCCGGAGACCAGGGTCAGGGCCAGGCCGATGGGGATGCGCACCGGCACCTTCTGCGGGACGCGGCCGAAGCCGACCACGACCAGGATCTCGCCCTCGCCCGTCTCCTGCACCGACTTCAGCGGCTGGCCACCGACGAGCGCGTCGATGCCCCTGGAGCGCGGCGCGCCGCCGGTGAGCACGCGCAGCGGATCGCGGAGCGACCCGTACTGCGCGTGGCGCAAGGCCTCGTCGTAGTAGAGGAGGGCCTCGTCGCGGTTGCCCGACTTCTCGAAGGTGAAGCCGGCCAGGTAGCTGCCGATGCCCAGCAGCGCGTTGTCCTCGTTGCGGTCCTTGATGAACTTCTGCATGACCGCGAGGCGGCGGGCCTCGACCTTGGCCCCGGTCAGGTCGCCGGTGGCCAGGTAGTTCTGCATGTTGATGGTGTTCAGCAGCAGCTTCTCGTAGGCGGGCGCCCGGTAGGCCCCCACGTCGTCGGAGAAGAGGTACTTGCCGACGTCGGCGGCGGCGCTCGGCGAGAGGTCGAGCACCTCGATGGCCTTGTCGGCGGCGCCGAGGTCGCGCGCACTCCCCTTGTGGTCACCGAGGCTCTGCAGGATGGTGGCCCGGTCGAGGACCAACAGCGCGTTGTCGCCGGTGAGGTCGGCGGGCAGCTCTCCCGGCTTCTCGACGTCCATCTCGTCTTCGAGCGAGGCGATGGCCACCTTGGGGTAGCCGCGGTCGAGCGCGTCGAGGGCGGTGCGGGTGCGGTCCTCGTGACCGCTGCAGCCGAGGAGCCCCAGCGCCAGCGCGCACGAGGACAGGACCAAGCCGATGCGGCTCACTCGGCTGCGGAGCGACGACCCGGACATGAGCGGCGCGCGAGAGCTCAGTTCAGCAAGCCCTTGGTCAGCGCGGCCTTGTTCTGCCAGATGACCCCGCTGGTGGCCACCTCGATGAGCTGCATGAACATGAAGTACTGCACGCGCCTGGCGTCCTCGGTGCGCTCGTCCGACGCGAACACCTTGCCGGTGAGGTAGAACTTGGTGCCCAGCTGGCGGTTGTACTCGGCGATGTGGTTGGGGTCGAAGCCGCCGCCGTGCTGCTTCTCGATCTCGCCGATCATCTGCATCTGGCGATCGAGGGCGACAACGGTCACCAGGCCGGTGTTGACCATGTACGTCTCGATGTCCGAGAGCAGCGCCTGCAGCGAGCTATCGACGTGCTCGCTGGTCTCGTTGGCCAGCGGGTAGATGGCGAAGGTCGGACGCGAGCGGTCCTGCGCCCAGGCGTGCGCCACCGGCGAGGACATCAGCGACTTGAGGTTCTCGTGGAGCAGCTGCTCCAGGTCGCGCTTGTCGAGCCCGGTGCCCATGGCGTCGTCGTCGAGGCCGGGCGTCTCGTTGCCGCGCACGTACTCCGGGCCGCCGCAGCCGAGGGCCGTCATGGCCGAGATCGCCAGCACCGCGAGGGTGGAACCGAACCGGGAATTTCGCATCGCGCGGAGCCTAGCAGGCCGTCGGGCGCGTGGGCGCGGGGGGAGCAGGTCGTGGCCGGGAACAGGGGAACGGGGGAGCTTCACGAGGGCTTGGACGGCGGCCGTGAGCGACGAATGCGCACCGCAGTTCCGGGCAGCACGGAACCGACGGGCGAGCGGGCGCGGGCCGTGGCCGCCCTGCCCGGCCGGCTCTTGCACGACCCTTGCACCTGGCCCCCCGAGCCGGGCCCGCTGCCGGCGGGAAGAACGAAGATGGCCAAGAGACCGAAGGGATTCATGACCAAGGTCTCGCAGGGGATGGAGCGCTTCTCGCTCGCCATCACCAACTTCGCCGGCTCCAGCACGGCGTTCTGCAGCGCGCTGGGGATCGTGGTGGTCTGGGCCCTGCTCGGGCCGGTCTTCGGCTTTTCCGACACCTGGCAGCTGGTCATCAACACCGGGACGACCATCGTCACCTTCCTGATGGTCTTCCTCATCCAGCGCTCGCAGAACAAGGAGACCAAGGCGCTGGAGCTGAAGCTCAACGAGCTGGTGGCGGCCATGCAGGGCGCCAGCAACCACCTCATCGACATCGAGAATGCCAGCGAGGAGGAGCTGGCCACGCTCCACCGGCACTACCAGAAGCTGGCCAAGCTCGCCGACAAGGAGAGCGACATCACCAGCTCTCACAGCGTCGAGGAGGCCACCAGCCGCCACCGGGCGAAGACGGCGTCGAACGGAAGCTCGCGTGCGACGAAGAGCGCGCCCAGTGTGGGCGCCAAGGTGTCCGCGCACTGACCCGAGGCGGCGTCACCTGGGCGGACGCGCGGCGCCGTCAGCCGACGACGATGTTGATGATGCGCGCGGGCACGTAGATGAACTTCTTCACCTGCTTGCCGGCAGTGTGCGAGCCGATGCCCTCGGCGGCCAGCGCCGCCTCGCGCGCCTGCTCCTCGGTCGCGGTGCGTGCCAGCACCACCCGGCCGCGCACCTTGCCGTTCACCTGCACGGCCATCTCGATCTCATCGTCGACACACTGCGCCTCGTGCCAGACCGGCCACGGCTCGTGCGCCAGGCTCTCCGCCTGACCGAGGTGCTTCCACAGCTCCTCGCCGATGTGCGGCGCGAAGGGCGCCACCAGCAGCACGATGGCCTGCACCGCCTCGGCGGGCAGCGGGTCGGGCATGGCCGTCAGGTGGTTGACGAAGATGTTCATGGCGGCGATGGCGGTGTGGAAGCTCATGGCCTCGATGTCCCGCGTCACCTTCTTGATGGTGCGGTGGAGCAGGCGCTTGGTCTCGTCGTCGATCCCGAACGCCGTCGGGCGGCGACACGCCGTCCACAGGCGCGAGCGGAAGCGCACCACGCCCTGGATCTGCGAGGACTGCCAGGGCTTCATCGCCTCCAGCGGGCCCATGTTCATCTCGTAGAGGCGCAGCACGTCGGCGCCGTGGGCCTTCACGATGTCGTCGGGGTTGATCACGTTCCCCCGCGACTTGCTCATCTTCTCGTTGTCCTCGCCGAGGATCATCCCCTGGTGGACGAGCTTGGAAAACGGCTCGGGGTGGCGGACCTTGCCGATGTCGAAGAGCACCTTGTGCCAGAAGCGCGCGTAGAGCAGGTGCAGCACGGCGTGCTCGCCGCCGCCGACGTAGAGGTCGACCGGCATCCACGCGTCGTAGGCCTGCTGCGACCACGCCTCCTGGTCGTTGTGCGGGTCGAGGAAGCGCAGGTAGTACCAGCACGAGCCGGCCCACTGCGGCATGGTGTTCGTCTCGCGCGCGTACCACTTGCCGTCGCGCTGGAAGAAGCGCCAGTCGACTGCCCGCGCCAGCGGGCCCGCCGGGTCCTCGCCCGGCTTGAAGTCCACGAGGTTGGGCAGGCGCAGCGGCAGCTCGTCGTCGCGGACGGGCATGGGCTGGTCGTAGCGGATGGTGTGCGCGTCGCCGCGCTGCGGGTTCTTGCCCGCCTCGATGTCGACAGGGAAGTAGATGGGGATGGGCTCGCCCCAGTAGCGCTGGCGCGAGAAGACCCAGTCGCGCAGGCGGTAGGTGACCTTGGGCGCGCCGGCGCCGAGCTCGACCAGCTTGGCGACCATGGCCTTCTTGGCCTCGGGCGTCTTCAGCCCGTCCAGGTCGCCGCTCTGGATGTTCACCCCGTCGTCGACGAACGCCGCGCCGAGCGGGGCGTGCGGCTGGCCGTCGGGGCTGACCACCTCGACCACCGGCAGGCCGTGCACCTCGCGAAGGCGAAGTCGCGCTCGTCGTGCGCCGGCACGGCCATGACCGCGCCGGTGCCGTACCCGCCGAGCACGTAGTCGGCGACCCAGATGGGCAGGCGCTCGCCGCTGATAGGGTGCACCGCGAAGGCGCCGGTGTCGACGCCCGTCTTCTGCTTGGCGTCGGCGGTGCGATCGAGGTCGCTCTTGCGGGTGGCCGTGGCCACGTAGGCCTGCACCGCCTCGGCGGCGGCGCGCGAGGTGATGCGCTCCACCAGCGCGTGCTCCGGCGCCAGCACCACGTAGGTCGCGCCCATCAGGGTGTCTGGCCGGGTGGTGAAGACCTCGATCATCGCGCCGTCGAGGCCGCTCACCGGAAGCGGATCTCGGCGCCCTCGGAGCGCCCGATCCAGCGGCGCTGGGCGGTGACCGTGCCCTCGGCCAGTCGACGGTGGAGAGGTCCTCGGCCAGGCGATCGGCGTAGGCGGTGATGCGCAGCATCCACTGCCGCAGTGGCAGGCGCTCCACCGGGAAGCCGCCGATGTCGCTCTTGCCGTCCACCACCTCCTCGTTGGCCAGCACCGTGCCCAGCCCGGCGCACCAGTTGACGCGCACCTTGTCCTGGTAGGCCAGGTCGTGCTCGAACAGCTTGAGGAAGATCCACTGCGTCCAGCGACGTACCCGGGGTCGGTGGTGTTGACCTCGCGCGCCCAGTCGTAGCTGAAGCCCAGCATCTTCAGCTGGCGCATGAAGGTGGCCACGTTGTCGCGGGTGGTCACCGCCGGGTGGGTGCCGGTCTTGATGGCGTGCTGCTCGGCGGGCAGGCCGAACGCGTCCCAGCCCATGGGGTGGAGCACGTCCATGCCGCGCATGCGGCAGAAGCGCGCCACGATGTCCGTCGCCGTGTACCCCTCGGGGTGGCCGACGTGCAGCCCGGCCCCTGAGGGGTAGGGGAACATGTCGAGCAGGTAGCGCTTCTGCCGCTGGGGGTCCGGGGAGCGCTCGGCGCGGAAGGTGCGGTGCTCGTCCCAGTATCGCTGCCAGCGCGGTTCGACCTCGGCGTGGTCGTAGCGGTTGGGGTCCGGGGCGTCCGGGGGGTATCCGCCGGCAGGCGGCGGCGCGGGCTGGCCGGTCGGGTGGCTCGGGTCGGAGCTCATGGGGTGCACACAGCTACCATCGGCCGGGACGCGCGGCGATGCCCGGACGGGCGGTGTCTCCCAAGGACGCCCGGGCGTCCGGTGGCCTGACCGCGCGCGCCAGAGCCCGGCTGCCACCTGTTCTGCCACGTGGCGCCGAGTGTGGCAGCGCCGTAGAGCGCGCCCCGGTCCTGCTGTCTGCCACTCGAGCGCGGCATGCCCTCGTCGAGGGGCACCGTCGGAGCGCGCAGCGCGGCCTCTTTTTGCAACGATCTCGCCGACCCAATGGGTGGTGGCGCCGCGCGCGGCCATCCGCGCTGCGGCCTCGCGTCGGTTGCGCCAGCGGCACGGTCTCTGCTGTCGGCCACGCGTCGGCACGTCGCGCCGGCGGCAATCACGCTCATTCGAGGAGAACGCACATGCCTGACTTCCATCGTCTCACCACTTCGGTCGCACTCGGTCTCGCCCTCGTCGCCACCGCGGCGTGCTCCGGCGAGCCCATCGACGACGACGAGGCGGAGACCGTGCAGCTCGCCGAGGCCACCGACGAGCTCTCCATCAACGGCGTGCTCGAGGGGCCGCTGGTGTTGCAGGAAAACCCGCTCGGCGCCTGGGCCTATCGCACGCTCACCCGTCGCTGGGTGCAGTGGGCGATGAAGAACCCCTGGTCCACCGGCCCGGTCAACGACCCCACCGGCGAGGCGTGCGCCATGGGCCAGTCCGGCCCGGTCTGGTTCCTGGCCGGCACCTCCGGCGGCGACGCGGAGCGCGACTGCACCGTGCCGGCCTTCAAGCCCATCTTCTTCCCGCTGGTGAACCTCTTCTCCACGCCGCCGGCCGAGTACGTCGACGAGCCGGCGGAGTACCAGGATTTCATCGACTTCTTCACCACGTACTTCCCGGAGCGTCGCGCGGCGACCTGCTCGCTCACCCTGCGCGTGGACGGCGAGGACGTGCTCGCGTCGCAGGAAGAGCTCGACGAGGCGACCTGGGTGCAGATCCTCGATCCCTTCCCGGTGACCATGAACGACGACAACTACGCCGGCTTCCCGGGCGGGCCGCTGCCGTACGCGCTGACCGCCGGCCACCACGCGCTGCTCCTGCTCGCCCCCGGGCACCACACCGTCGAGCTCGGCGGAACCATCTGCTACGACGACGGCGATACCTTCGACACCGGCGTGGTGTACGACCTGCACGTGAAGCTCTGAGACTCGACGCGCGGTCGTGCCTCACGGCGCGACCGCGCGGCTCGGCGCCCACGGATCGCCGCGCACCTGCCGTCCCGAGGCAGCGCGTGTCAGTCGCCGGGCCGCCGCGGCATACACCCATTGACCGAGGTCATGGCGCGCCGTCATCGCGCGACGGGGGTCCTCCGCGCTCATGCATCCATGAGCCGCGGTCTCCCCCCGCCCGGCGGGAGAAGCAACATGCATGCAGTGTGGCGATCGTCGAGGTGGGTGGCTGGCGCGGCGGTGTCCATGCTGGCGATGGGGTGCGGGGCCGCGGCCGAGACCGGAGCGCTCGATCCCGATGCCGTCCCGGTCGAGGGCGACGAGGCCGGTGATGGTGCCGACCAGGGCGAGGCGGGCGGTGCCTCGGCAGAGCAGCGCGGCGTCGCCGATGAGCCCGGCGTCGTCGTCGAAGGGCTGCCGGTGGCCGCCCCCATCAAGTGTGGCGGGCATTCCCCGCTGTGCCCGCAGGGCATGCAATGCATGCCGATCCGGAGGATCGACGGCGAGATCGGATACGGTCACTGCGAGTAGCGGTGGCGCGGCCGAGCGGGGGTCGAACAGACCAAGCGGACGCGACGCCGAGCGCTATGCTGGCCATCAAAGCGCCGCGCCGAGCACTGTCTACCTGGAGTTCTGGCGCTTCCTCAACAGCGACTACGCGCCGTTCAGGATCAACACCATCGACGTCTGGAACGGCGCGCAGTGGATCAACATCTGGGTCACCGGCGACTTCTCCGGCGTGGAGGACTCGCAGTGGACCAAGGTCAGCCACGACCTGACCGCGTACAAGAACGCCGCCCTCAAGGTGCGCTTCGGGCTCGAGGTCGGCGACGCGCTGGGCGCATTCATCATGTCGAGCTGGAACATCGACGATCTGGTGATCGCCAACCAGTCGTGCAACTGAGGGTCAGCCCCGCGGCCAGGGTGCCGGCGACCCTCAGGGCGCGGCCACGATGGCGTGATCGAACCAGTGGTAGTCGGTGTTCGGTGACTCCCAGGTGTTCGAGTCCCAGGTGTGGTTGACCTGGAAGTTGGTGTAGTCGCCGCCGCAGTTGTTGACGTTCGTGTAACTGCCGGCCTCCTCACCGTCGACCCACCAGCGCATCTCTCCGTCCTGCGACGTCGTGGAGGCGCTGGCCTTGACGTACCACTCGATGCGGTGCCACTGCCCGCCCGAGACCACATCATCCACGCCATTGCCGTGCAGGTTGCAGCTGGTCGGTCCGGGGCAGGTGGCGTGGTGGGTGATGTTCTGCGCCGTGCCCGACTGGAGCAGGGCACCCAGGTGTCGCGGTTTGTCGCGCTCACCGAACCACATCAGGAACATGTTGCAGTCGGGACTGAACGACACGATCTTCTGCGTGTTGTTGTCGAAGCCGTGGAACGGCTCGCTCGGCTTCCACCAGAAGCAGGCGTACATCTCCTTCGACGGAGCGAAGTCGACACCGTTCCAGTGCCCGCCGGTGGAGAAGGGGTTGTGCCGCTGCTGCAGGACCCAGGGAGGCGAGGTCGGCGCCGTCGGGTCCTCGATGATCGAACCGTCGGCGTCCGGGTACACGTCCCACCAGCCATCGGACGTGAAGGAATCGAATCCGTGCTCGTTGACGATCGACCAGCCAGGCGGCTGGTGCGGGCAGCCGAGGACCGCTGCTCCTCCGGAGCCGGCGCCGCCGCCCCCTTGTGACCCGCCGCCGGCCCCCACCGGGCCTGCACCGGCGCTGGCGCCAGCCCCTCCGCTCGCGCCGCCGCCCGCGCCCCCGGACGCCGTGGCGCCGGCGCTCGACGAGCTCCCGACGGTCGGGTCACCGGCGCTGCCGGCGCTGTCCGCGGCGCCGTCATCACCACATCCGGCGACCATCACTCCCAGGACAACGATGCTCGAGAGGATGTGTTTCAACGCTGTGTTCCCTTCTGACGTCGGCGCTTCCGTGGGCCGGCCCGATCGACCCGTTCAGGTTCGACCAAGCAGGCGCCGTGCCCTCCCTGCGCACATCGCAAGTCCGCGAAACACCGCACCTGGAGCGAGAGAGACCCCTGGCGAGGGAACCCGTGGTTCCATCCCCCCGGCCGAGAGGAACGGCTGGTTCCGTGTCGCCGCGCGGCCCCGCCTCTCGCCAGGCCTCAAGGGTCGCCGAACTTGAAGTAGCCGGCGTCCGGGCGGGGCGCCGGGCGGGGGCGCGCCGTGGCGGCGGCTGGCGAACGCGCGCCTGGGCGGGCCGTCGGGCGGAGGCTGAGGTAGAGCTGCTGATCTACCCTCGGGATCACCTCGCGTCGCAGCGTCTCGAACCCGTCGCGTCGCAGCTCCAGCTCCAGTGGCTCCGCGGCTCGGGTGACGGCGATCTGCAAGGGCGTCGTGCCCCTGAGCTCGCCGTCGACCACCACGGTCGCTCCCGCCGGCGTCGAGTCGATGTGCACGGCCACGTGGGTCGCTGCCGGCTCCGCCGCAGGTGGAGTGGGCGCGGCAGCCTCCGGCGGCGCTGCGATGCTCGACGCCACGGAGGTCACCGGAGGAGCCGGTGCCGTGCTCGCCGCGGGCCCTCGCTGCAGCCACAGCGCGCTGGCCGTCAAGGCGATCGCCGCCAGGCTCGCGACCCAGGGGACGGTGCGCCAGACGACGCTCCTGCGCGGGGCCTCCTCTACAGGCACGTCGGTGACCGACCGGAGCACGCTGGCGCTCTCCTGCTCCGTCGTGTCGGGCTCGTCGAGCTCCGCGGGCGGCACGCTGGTGATCCCCGACCCGGCGCGGAACTTCCGGAGCATGTCGCGCTTTTCCTCGATGCGGTCGGGGAAGAGCCGGGTCATCCGCCGAGCCAGCACCTCTTCCGGCAAGACCTCGCTCTCGACCTCCTTGGCGATGCCGACCAGCTCGCGTCGCATCTCGGCCGCGGTCGAATAGCGATCGGCGGGTCGACGCGCCAGCGCGCGCATACAGACCGCGTCGAGTCGCTTCGGGTAGCCCGGTCTCAGCGAGGACGGTGGGGGGACGTCCTCCTCGCAGATGGCCTTGAGGGTGTCGAGCTCGGCAGCGCGCTTGAAGAGGCGGCGGCCCGTGGTCATCTCGTGGAGGAGGATGCCGAGCGCGAAGACATCGGACCTCCTGTCGAGCGGCGTGCCCCGACACTGCTCGGGGGACATGTACTCGAACTTGCCCTTCAGCTGGCCCGCTTCGGTCCGCGTGAAGCGGTCTGCGGCCTTGGCGATCCCGAAATCGAGCACCTTGACGCCGCCGGCGTAGGTCAGAAACAGATTCTGCGGCGACACGTCGCGATGGACGACGCCGCGTAGCTTTCCGTCGTCTCCCCGCAGCTCGTGCGCAGCGTGGAGGCCCGCGCACGCCTCCGCCACGATGTAGGCGGCGAGCGCGGGATCAAAGCCCTCATCGTTGGCCAGGACCCGCCGCGTGACGCCGCCGAGGTGCTCGCCCTCCAGGTATTCCATGACCAGGAAGAGCTCATCGCCTTCGGACCCCAGCTCGGTCACGTGCACCACGTTCGGGTGCCGGATCCCCGAGGCGATCCGCGCCTCGTCCATGAACATCTCCACGAAGCGCCGCTGCCGCGCCAGATGGGGCAGGATGCGCTTGATGACCACGGGCTGATCGAACCCGCCGGGTCCGACGAGCCGACCGAGATGGACATCGGCCATTCCCCCCGTGGCCAGCCGCCCCACCAGCTCGTAGCGGCCGATGCGGTCCTCCTGCACCTGCCCAGGCGAGCGACCCGGCATGCAATCGAAGGTAGGCGATTGCACCTGCACCGACAAGCGAGGGAGCCTGGCGCGATCGACTGGCGCGCCCTGACGAGACCGAGCGCCGCAGCCGCGCATGGCACCGTCGCCGCGCGGACTCGTGATAATCTCGGCCACCCGATGGCCGCGCTCGTCGAGAGGAGCGTTCGACGCCGGTTTCGACTCTGGGTGATGGTGGCATCGCTGGTCGGTTCGGCGCTGCCAGCCTCGTTCGTCGACCGCGCGCTGGCCCAGGAAGCATCGCCGGAGGCGCGCGCGCAGGACCTGTTCGCGCGGAGCGTGCGGCTCTACGGCGAGCGGCGCTTTCCGGAGGCCGTCGCGCTGCTCGAGCAAGCCTACGCGCTCGATCCCAAGCCCGTCCTCCTCTACAACATCGCCCGCGCTCATCAGGAGTCGGGTGATGCGCGTCGCGCCATCGATGCATTCCGCCGTTACCTGACGGCCGATCCCGAGGCGAGCGATCACGATGCGGTCACGGCACGCATCGCCGCCCTGGAGCGCGAGGTCGAAGTCGAGCCTCCCGCGCGGCGTCCGCTGGCCGCGCGCCCGCCGGCAGAAGGCGAGCGCACCGCCGACGCCGCGGCGCGTCCTGCGGGTCACCAGCCGTCGGCCCTGCCGTGGATCGTGGCCGGTGTTGGCGGGGCGGGCGCTGCGGCCGGCCTGGTGCTCTACGGTCTGGCGCAGGGCGCCGGTTCCGACGCCGTGGAGGAGGGCTCGGCTGCGCGCGCCCGCGAGGACGAGGCGCGTGGCCAGGACCTGCTCACCGCCTCGCGCGTCACCCTGGGCGTCAGCGGTGTGCTCGCGGTGGTGGGGCTGACCTGGGGCACCATCGATCTCGCGACTGCCCCCACCTCTGCACCCAGCGCGACCGGCCCACGGCGAAGCGCGGTGCGGGTCAGCCTCGGCGCGTGCTCGTTGGCGCTCGATGGGTCCTTCTGATGCTGGCTCGACGAACGACGTGGATCCAGCCAGCGGTGCCGCTGCTCGGCTTCCTCGCCGGCTGTTCCCTCCCGGAGGTCGACTACACCACCAAGACCTGCAGTGTCTCCAGTGATTGCCCGCCTGCCTGGTCGTGCGACCCGGTCCGCGGCAGGTGCGCGGATACCCGCGGCGAGGACCCGGGCTGCGCGCCGGCATTCACGCCGTCCGACCTGCGCGTTGCCTGGACCACACCCAATACGATCCGGTGGCAATGGCAGCCTCCCAGCGATGGCTCCAGATTCGGGCGGTACGAGCTGTGGATCGGCCTCGGCGATCCGGCCGGCATGGACGCGACCGGCGCCGATACCATCTGGACCTCGCAGCAGAACGCGGAGCTCGGCAAGTACATCCTGCCGCACACCGGCGGAGGCGACGACCTGGTCCGCGGCACGGTGACCGACGGGCTCACCGAGGAGACGCTCTACTGGGGACACCTGCGCGCCTACGACGACGCTGGTTGCCCCTCGATCTCGGCCGCGGTCACCGCGACCACCGGCGATCGACCGCTGCCCGGTGCCCCGCCCGGGGGACGAGAGATCGTCCTGTTCGAAGGCGCCGCGGAGCTGGCGACGGCGGTGCTCGATCCGCCCGAGCTCCAGCTCCTGAGCGAGCCAGGCGTCGGCTACGGTGACGACGAGGCCTGCCTGGCCTTCGACCAGCCGGTGCTGCCATTCACCAACCTGCAGGTCACCGAGCTGGACGTGGACCTCTCCGTGATCGGACACGACGTGGCGACGACGGCGTACTGGGAGGTCGCGGTGGCCGTCCCGAGCACCTCGTACTGGTCGCAGCTCTACCTGGTTCTCGGCGCCGATCCCTCGGCCCAGCCGCTCGACTTCGTGCGCTTCGAGCCGTACACGTTCAGCGCCGGCCCGGGATATAGGCTCCTCCAGGTGCCGCTGCACGCGATGACCTCCGACCTCAGCGGCGCTCCGCCGACCAAGGACGACCTGAGCCAGCACCTGAGCGCATTCGTCGTCGGCGGATCGTTCGAGTCTGGTCAGCAGGTGCGCATCGACCACGTCTCCATTCGCTGGTGAGGACCGGCGCCGAGGCTGCGGTCGCGCGCGTGCTAGCCTCGGGCGAGTGAGCTCGGAGTTGCCTCCGGAGGACGACGCCGCCACCGCGGTCCGCGACGGTCGCACGCTCGACGCCGCCGCCAGGTTCTCCCTCACCGTGCGCGAGGGGCCGGACGAAGGCGCTCGCTTCGAGCTCGACGCCAGCGCGCCGTCGGCGTTCCTCCTCGGTCAGAGCCTGGTGTGCTCGATACGTCTCAGCGACCCCGAGGTCTCGCGGAGGCACGCGTCGCTCGATGTCTGCGACGGGAGCGGGCGCGGCCGCGGGCGCGTCCGGATTCGCGACCTCGGTTCGACCAACGGGACCTTCGTGGAAGGCGTCGCGGTCCTCGACGCATTCGTCGACGCCGGTGAACAGATTCGCGTCGGCGGGACCACGCTCCGCCTGGAGCGGACCGCGACCGACGCCCCGCCGCCGCCTCGCGTGAGCGGCTTCGGTCGGGTGCTGGGGGCGAGCCCCGAGATGCGCCGCCTGTATCCACTCGCCCAGCGCCTGGCCCGGTCGCTCCTGCCGGTAGTCATCGAGGGAGAGACGGGGACCGGCAAGGAGATCTTCGCCGAGGCGTTGCACGACGCCAGCGATCGCGCAGCGGGTCCCTACGTCGTCTTCGATTGCACCGCGGTGCCCCCGAGCCTCGTCGAGGCGGAGCTCTTCGGCCACGAGCGCGGCGCCTTCACCGGCGCCGACGTCACGCGGAAGGGCGTCTTCGAGCAGGCGCACGGCGGAACGTTGCTCATCGATGAGATCGGCGACCTCGATCTCGCCCTGCAGCCCAAGCTGCTCCGCGCCATCGAGCGCGCCGAGATCCGGCGGCTCGGCGCCTCGCAAGCCGTCCGGGTCAACGTTCGCGTCCTGGCGGCGACGCGCCGCGACCTCGATCGAGAGGTTCAGGCCGGCCGATTTCGTGACGATCTCTTCCATCGCCTCGCGGTGGCCCGGCTCGAGCTGCCCCCGCTGCGTGAACGGCACGGCGACGTGCCCCTGCTGGCGCAGAGCTTCTGGGCCGAGTTCGGCGGTCCGGCCGAAGTGCCCGCGGAGCTTTTACGGCGCTGGGACGAGGAGCCGTGGCCAGGCAACGTGCGCGAGCTCCGCAACGCCGTCGCGCGCCACCTGGCGCTCGGCGATCTGGCGCTCGAGCCCCGCTCGCGGCGTCGCGGGGGCGGACCGGTCGCCGGAGCGGCCCCTCCAGCGGTCACCGACCCGATCGAAGACGTGGTCGGCGAAGGCCTGCCGTTCGCCATGGCACGGCTGAAGGTCATCGAGCATTTCGAGCGCCGCTACGTCACCCGCATGCTCGAGGAGCACGGGGGCAACGCCAAGCTCGCCGCGCAGGCCGCCGGCATCGGCCGCAGGTACTTCGACATGTTGCGCGTGCGGAACCGCAAGTAGCCGGCGCTGCCCGGCCGGCGGCCCACGCTCGGCTCAGAAGGTCCGCTCCTCGCCGATCTCCGCCAGGAGCACGTCCGTCGCCTTCTCGCTGATCATGTAGATCGAGGTGACGATGAAGAAGCCGGGGATCCTCGGGAACGACGAGGCATCCACGACGCGCAGGTTGCTGGTGCCGCGCACGCGGAACTTGCTGTCGAGCACGGCCATCGGGTCGCCGTCGCGGCCGATCTTGCAGGTGCACGAGGCGTGGTGGCCCCAGGCCTCCTGCTTCACGAAGCCCTCCAGGTCCTCGTCGCTCTCCACCTCGGCGCCGGGGAAGACCTCGTCGAAGGCGCCCCACCACATCACCTTGCGGGTGGCGGCGCTGATCTCGCGGATGAGCTTGACCCCGGCCGCCACCGCGCCGGCGTCGTGGACGTCCTGGCCCTCATCCACGCTGCCCTCGTCGAAGTAGCGAAAGCGGATGTCCGGCACGTCGCGCGGATCGGTGGAGGCGAGCTTCACCGAGCCGGCGGTGTTCTGGGTGTGGCCCTTGAGCACCGCCCAGGTGAAGCGCCGCTTGCTCTCGGTCACCGCCGTCGAGTACCCGGGCGCGTAGCCGCGGAAGTCGCCGGGGAGGCCGAAGACGAAGAGGTCCGGGTCGGCCAGCTCGGGGGACGACTTCTTGATGATCGCCACCACCCCGCCGTTCTGCGCGTAGACACCGGCGCCCTCCTCGCGCCACTCGGTGAGGCAGGGGTCCTCGCCGCCGCCCGGCGCCGGCTGCCCGAAGGTGCAGTCGGCGATGAGGCTGAAGTCGCCGTCGAGCTCGTGCACCACCCCGACCTCGTAGCGGTCCTGCAGGTTGGTGCCCACGCCGGGCAGGTCGATGGCCACCTCGATGCCCAGCGCCTCCAGCTCCTCGCGCGGGCCGATGCCGGAGAGCTTGAGCACCTGCGGCGTGTTGAAGACGCCGCATGACACGATGACCTCGCGGGTGGCGGTGACGCCGTGTCGGTCACCCTGGCCCTCGGCGTTGGGGTCGGCGCGGTAGAGGCGCTCGCCGCGCATGTACTCCACGCCGGTGGCGCGCAGGTGGTCGCCGTCCTTCTCGAAGACGATGCGCGAGACCAGCGCGTTCATGCGCAGCGCCAGCGGGTGGCCGCCTTCGATGGTGTCGAGGATGTACTCGCGCGGGCCGTTGCGCTTGCCGCCGGTGGTGGCGGTGGGGATGGTGAAGAGCCCCTCCTTGTCGTCGCGGTCGGCGCCGTGGTTGTTGATGTCCCGCCGCATGACCGCGGTCAGCTCCTTGATGCCGCCGACGAAGCTCTGCCCCTGCGAGGCGGCGAAGGCCTTGGCCGCGCCCTTGACCGTGCTGGAGAGGCGGATGTCCTTCAGCGCCAGGCCGGCGTCGGGCAGGTTGGTGCCCAGCCAGCCGGTGAAGCCGTGGCCCTCGCGGTCGTCGTTCTTGCGCAGGTACTCGCAGCGCTCGAGGATCTCGAAGTAGCGACGCATCTCCCCGGCGCGCCAGCTCTCGTCCCCGGTCAGGTCTGCGATGTAGTCCCAGTCGCTGGCGTGCGGATAGACGGTGATCATGGCGTTGTGCGCGGTGCAGCCGCCCAGCGTGCCGGCGCGCGGATAGAGGACGCCCTTGTCGGTGTGCTTGCTGTCCTCTGCCGCCCGCGCGTCGTCGTCGTAGTGCTTGACGAAGTAGTCCCAGCGCATCGACGGGTCCTCCGTCGAGAGCGGGTGGAACGCGGGCACCTGGTAGTTGAGGCTGTCGCCGTGATCGCCGCCGGCCTCGAGCAGCAGCACCTTGTGCCCCTGCCGGGCCAGGTTGGCAGCCAGCGGGCCGCCTCCGGCGCCGGAGCCGATGACGATGTACTCGTACTCGTTCTCGCCCAGGTTCTGCGCGTCCGCTCGCTGCGGCTCCGTCCCCGAGCACGCGGCGACCCCCAGGCTCGCCGCCCCCGACGCCACCAGCTCCAGGAAGCGACGACGAACGAGAGCGTCATTCATGAGCACCGGGTCTCGCGGCCGGCCGGCGGGGCCAACCGAAAGCTCCCGACACTTCCTGACACCCGCCTACCCGACTTTCAGGTCGCCTCCCGGGATCCAAATGGGAGGTGCATCCGTTCGTCGCGACCCTGTTTCGTCGCGATTGAACACATGTTTTCCTGAATACAGCGGTTCGCAGCGGGGCTCGTCTCGCCGCCGCTCGTGGCGCGCGCGCGACGCTCGACGCTCAATACCCGAGCTCGATGAACGCGCTCAGGGCCTCGAAGGCCACCTCACCCGGGTACCAGTCGGTGTCGTTGACCAGGACCACCGCCGCCATGCCCTCGCTGGGCACGACCTCGGTGTCCGAGAGAAAGCCCTCCACGCTGCCCGAGTGGTAGATCATCTGCGGCTGCACGCCGTAGTCCAGGAACAGCCCGTAGCCGTAGCTCTCGCCCGGGTACTGGCCGGTCTCGATCTGCGGCTCGGCCTGCGCGGCGAGCTGCGCCTTCATGTGGCCGAGGCCGAGGAGGGCGCGCGCGTACTTGCCCATGTCCTCGGCGCTGGCCCAGCCTCCGCCCATCGGCCCGTACCAGGGCGCCGCGTAGTACGAGTCCTGGGGCGAGAGGACCTTGCTGCCGTTGTGGCCATAGGCGTAGTCCCCGCTGGCCATCGCCTCGCTGACGCGCATGGTGGCGCCGCCCATGCCGATGCGGTCGAACACCTCCTGGTGGATGAGCGCATCGAACGGCGTGTCGGACGCCACCTCGAGCAGGCCACCGAGGATGGCGAACCCGTCGTTGCTGTACTCCCAGTGCGTGCCGGGCGGGTGGAGGGTGGACATGCCGGCGTTGGACTCGACCAGCGGCACCAGCTGCTCCTGGTTGTAGTTCGGGAGCTCCACCGGCAGCCCCGAGCTGTGCGACGCCAGGTGCGCCAGGGTGACCTCGTTGCCGTAGGCCAGCGACGGCATGATCGCGCCCACGGGGGCGTCCATGTCGACCACGCCCTGGTCGGCCAGCGCCGCGGCGGCGGTGCCGGTGAACATCTTGGTCATCGACGCCAGCTGGAAGAGCGTCTGGCCGGTGACCGCCGCGCCCCCGTCCTTCACTACCCCCACGCCGTCGGCGAGGATCTCGCTCTGGCAGACGATGGCCAGCGCGCCCCCGCGCACCCCCGCCGCCTGCATCTGCGACTGGAACGAGGCGCGGACCTGCGCGAACCGCTCCTGGAAGTCGGGGAAGGGACAGGCCACGAAGGGCACCTCGCCGCCGCTGCCGCCGCTCCCCGACCCGGTGCTGCTGCTGGCGCCGCCGCTGCCGGGCCCGGTCGAGCTCGCGCCGCCGGCTCCGTTGCCGGCTCCGCTGCCGCTGCCGCTCGACTGACCGGTGCCGGTGCTGTCGCCGTCGTCGTCGCCGTCGTCACTGCCGCCGATGGGGCCGCTGCTGCAGCCGGTGACGAGGGTGAGCGCAAGAAACAAGCAAGCCGGCGCGCCGCGCCAGCCATCCGTATAGGGCCGCATGCTGCCTCCGAGCACGCCGCGGCCGGCGAGCTGGCCGCCGCACCTCGACGCGTAGATGCGGAGGCGCACTGCAGGCCACGTGCCGAGGCCGGGATCGCCAGGAAACGACCGCGCCCCCGGTCGCGTTGCCGACTGCATTGAGCAGTCACTGACGACTTCGCCTGCGATTGCTGGGCTCCAGCGCCCGCCACGCTCGCCGAGGTCGACGTGGAGAAGGGAGGCCGATCGCTACCAGGCTGCTGGCAGCCGGAGCGCGCCGCGCCTCACCAGCCGCTGCTGCCCGGATCGCCCTTCCACGGGCCCACGATCTCTGGCGTGACCCACCCGCCGTAGAAGCCGCCGGGCTGGGGCGTCACCGGCTCGCCGTCGACGAAGCACAGCAGCTCGTGGGCGTAGAAGGCGAAGGCGCCGGCGATGTCCGCGTAGGCCTCGTCGATCACCGCCGGATAGCTCCACGCGGCGCGCGCGCATCGCCAGTCGCCGACCACGACATCGAAGTACGATGCCTCGCCCTTCCATTCGCAGAAGGAGCCGGGCCCCGCAGGCACCAGGCACCGGCGATCGACGTCGGTGCCGGGCAGGTACCAGGTGGGCGGATGGGAGGTCTCGAGCAGACGGTGGGCGCGGCGCGTGTCGGCGACGACGCGAGAGCCCTGGCGCACCACCACCTGGCGCGTGTCGGCGACGATCACCGGCGGGCGCGGGTAGTCCCAGACCGATTCCTGGCCAGGCCCGGGCGTGAGGGCGAAGGGTGGCCGCTCTGCGCCGCGCCATTGCCAGCCGGCGCGCGCGCGCGCGACCCAGTCGGGCAGCGGTTTGCGCGGGGCGATCATCGAGCACCTGCGCGCTGGAGGGATCGGTCGGCCGGGCGACGATCCGGGTCGCCACCGACCACGTGCACCACGGCTGTCACGTTGTCCTGCTGGGGGTCGGGTGAGCTCCTGGCAGCCTGCAGCAGGGCCTGCACCATCCCGGCGCATGGCTCCCGG
>JBBJMR010000176.1:0-18043 GCA_037720395.1 Polyangiaceae bacterium | reverse complement strand
CCCGGCGCGCTTCGCCGGCGAGATCGGCGTCTGGGCCGGGTCGTACAACGACAGCTACTACACCGAGAACGTGCTGCGCCGGCCGGACGTGGTGGAGAAGGTCGGCGCCTTCCAGGCCATGGTCGGCAACGAGAAGGACTTCGTGGCCACGCGCATCGCGCACCGCCTCGATCTCGGCGGTCCGGCGATCAGCGTGCACACCGCCTGCTCGACGGCGCTGGTGGCGTTGACCGAGGCCTACTGGGCGCTGCGGACCGGGCAGTGTGACCTGGCGCTGGCCGGTGGCGCCGCCGTGACCTGCCCGCAGAAGAGCGGCTACCTCCACGCCGAGGGTGGCATGCTCTCCGCCGACGGGCACACGCGCACCTTCGACGCCCAGGCCAGCGGCACGGTGTTCAGCGACGGCGCGGCGATGGTCGTGCTGCGCCGCCTCGACGACGCGCTCGCAGCCGGCGACCGCATCTGGGCCATCGTGCGCGGCGCGGCCACCAACAACGACGGCGGCGCGAAGATGAGCTTCAGCGCGCCGAGCGTCGATGGCCAGGCCAAGGTCATCGCCAAGGCGCAGGCCGTGGCTGGCGTCGAGCCGGAGTCCATCGGGTACATCGAGGCGCACGGCACGGCCACGCCGCTCGGCGATCCCATCGAGGTCGAGGGGCTGACCCAGGCCTTCGCCCGGAAGACGAGCCGCACCCAGTTCTGCGGGATCGGCAGCATCAAGTCGAACTTCGGCCACCTGACGGCGCCCGCCGGCGCCGCCGGGATCATCAAGACGGCCTTCGCGCTCGATCGCGAGCTGCTTCCGGCCACCGTCCACTTCCGCACGCCGAACCCGAAGATCGACTTCGGGCGCACGCCGTTCTTCGTGGTCGACAAGGCCACCCCCTGGCCGCGCTCGGGCACGCCGCGCCGCGCCGGGGTCAGCTCCTTCGGGGTCGGCGGCACCAACGCGCACGTCGTTCTCGAGGAGGCGCCGCTGCCGGCGGAGCGCCCGGCGTCGACGCGCCCCTGGCAGCTCTTCCCGGTGTCGGCGCGATCGGCGGCCGCGCTCGAGGCCGCGACCAGGCGCCTCGCCGATGGGCTGGAGCGCGGCACGGCGGACCTGGACGACGTGGCCTTCACCCTGCAGAGCGGACGGCGCGCCTTCGCCGAGCGCCGCTTCGTGGTCGCCGCCGACGCAGCGGGCGCGGCGGCCGCGCTGCGCAAGGCGGCCACGGCGGGCACCAGCGGCCGTGCGCGCGAGCGCAAGCCGCCGGTGGTCTTCGTCTTCCCCGGCCAGGGCTCGCAGTACCCGGGCATGGGCCGTGGCCTGGCGGCGCACGAGCCGCGCTTCGCGGCCACCGTGGCGCGCTGCTGCGAGATCCTGCGCCCGCACCTCGACCGCGACCTGCGCGAGGTGATCTGGCCGGAGGCCGGCGACGCGGAGGCGGCGGCGGAGCTGCTCAAGCAGACGCACTTCACCCAGCCGGCGCTGTTCGCGATCGAGTACGCGCTCGCCGATCTGTGGACGAGCCGCGGCCTGGTGCCGGACACCATGCTCGGCCACAGCGTGGGCGAGTTCGTGGCCGCCTGCCTGGCCGGCGTCTTCTCGCTCGAGGACGCGCTCGGACTGGTCGCCCTGCGCGGCAAGATGATGCAGGGTCAGCCGCGAGGGTCGATGCTCTCCGTGCGCCTGCCGGCGCGCGAGGTGGAGCCGCGCCTGCGCGCGCCGCTGGGCATCGCGGCCATCAACGCGCCGAACCTCTGCGTCGTCGCCGGTCCCGACGAGGCCATCGACGCCTTCGCCAAGGAGCTGGAGGCTGCGGGCACGGCCTGCTCCCGCCTGCACACCTCGCACGCCTTTCACTCCTCGATGATGGACCCCATCGTGGCGCCGTTCGAGGAGCGGGTGCGCGCCGTGCGCCTGTCGCGGCCGCAGCGGCCGTTCGTGTCCACGGTCACGGCGCTGCCGATCACCGACGCCGAGGCCACCGATCCCGGCTACTGGGCGCGCCACCTGCGGGCCACGGTGCGCTTCGCGGACGCCGTGGCCGAGGTCTGGAAGGTGCCGGACCGCGTGCTGCTCGAGGTCGGCCCGCGCACCACGGCCGCCACGCTGGCGCGCCAGGTGGCTGCCGATCCGAAGAAGCAGCTGGCCATCTCCTCTCTCGAGGCCTCGCCCGAGGCCGCCGCCGAGAACGGCGCCCTGCTGCGCGCGACGGGTCAGCTGTGGGTCGCCGGCGTGGCGGTGGATCTCGCCGCGCTGCACGACGGCGAGCGCCGCCCGCGCCGCGTTCCGCTGCCCACCTACCCGTTCGAGCACAAGCGCTACTGGATCGACCCGCCCCGCGCCGGGGCCGCGGTGCCGGCCCCCGCGCCCCCCCCGCCCTGGGCCGGCCTCCCCGCCGCGCCGATGGCCGCCGCGTCGAGCGCGGCCTCCCGTACTTCCGGCAGCTTCGCTGCCACGCCACCGAATCGCACCGTCTCCGAGGAAGCCACCATGACTGCAGCGCCGGGGCCCGATCGACGAGGGCGTCTCATCGCCCGCATCCGCACCGTCTTCGAGGAGGCTTCGGGCATCGACCTGGCCGACGCCGAGCCGGACGCCAGCTTCATCGAGCTCGGCCTCGACTCGCTCTCCCTCACCCAGTGCGCGCAGCTGCTGCAGAAGTCGGTGGGCGCCAAGGTCACCTTCCGTCAGCTGATCGAGGACCTGCCGACCCTCGGCTCGCTGGCCGAGCACCTCGACGCGGTACTCCCACCGGAAGCGCTGCCCGCTCCGACTCCGACTCCGACTCCGACTCCCGTGCCCGTGCCCGTGCCCGGTCCGCGTCAGCATCTGCTCTCGCGTCAGCCCCTCTACCCGCGCCGCCCTACGCCCCCATGCCCGCCTTCGATCCGGCCGCGCGGGGCGGTGACGCCATCCAGCCGCTCGTCGCGCAGCAGCTGCAGCTCATGGCGCGCCAGCTCGAGCGCCTCGGCGGCTCGCCCGCCGCGTACGCCGCGCAGGCGCGCGCGCTACAGGCCGCACCGGCGCTGGTGCCCGCCGCCCAGCCCGCTGCGTCACCTCCCGCCGTGGCGCCCGGTGCGCCGACGAACGGCGCCGTGGTGACCGCGAGCGCGGCCACCGCCGGCCCCATCCCCTCCACGTCCAGCTCGCCGAAGCCCGCCGAGCCCGAGGAGCCGACCAGGAAGCCGTTCGGCCCCGGGGCGCGCATCGACAGGACGGGCGTGGCGCTGCCGGAGAACCAGCAGAAGGCCGTGGAGGCCTTCATGGCGCGCTACCTGGCGCGCACCCCGAAGTCCAAGGCCTTCACCGCGGACAACCGCGCCCAGCTCGCCGACCCGCGCGTGGTCACCGGCTTCAAGCCGCTCTGGAAGGAGATCGTCTACCCCATCGTCGCCGACCGCTCCGAGGGGTCGAAGATCTGGGACATCGACGGCAACGAGTACGTCGACGTCACCTGCGGCTTCGGCGCGAATTTCCTGGGGCATCGCCCGCCGTACGTGGTGGCTGCCGTGCAGGAGCAGCTCGCCAGGGGCTTCGAGATCGGCCCGCAGCACCCGCTGGTGGCCGACTGCGCGCGGCTGGTCCGCGAGCTCACCGGCCTCCCGCGCGTCGCCTTCTGCAGCACCGGCTCCGAGGCGGTGCTCGGCGCCACCCGTCTGGCGCGTACGGTCAGCGGCAAGCCGCTCATCGTCAGCTTCACCGGCGACTACCACGGCATCCTCGACGAAGTGATCCTGCGCGGGACCAAGAACCACCGCAGCATCCCCGGCGCGCCGGGCATCCTGCCCAGCGCGGTGCAGAACAACCTGGTCCTGGAGTACGGCTCGCCCGAGGCGCTGGCCACCATCGCCGCGCGCGCCGACGAGATCGCCGCGGTGCTGGTGGAGCCCATCCAGAGCCGCGCCCCGGAGCTGCAGCCGCGCGAGTTCTTGCTCGAGCTGCGCAAGCTGACCAGGGAGCGCGACATCGCGCTCATCTTCGACGAGATCATCACCGGCTTCCGCCTCGGGCCGGGCGGCGCGCAGGAGTACTACGGCGTGCGCGCCGACCTTGCGACGTACGGCAAGATCCTCGGCGGCGGCCTGCCCATCGGGGCCATCGCCGGCTCGCCGACGTACATGGACGCGCTCGACGGCGGCAGCTGGCAGTTCGGCGACGCCTCGGTGCCCGAGGTGGGGGTCACCTACTTCGCCGGCACCTTCGTGCGCCACCCGCTGGCGCTGGCGGCCTGCAAGGCGGCGCTGACCTACGTCAAGGAGCAGAGCCCGGGCCTGCAGCAGCGCATCAACGAGCGCACCACCGCACTGGTCGAGCGCCTGTCCGGCTTCATGAAGAGGGAGGGCGCCCCGTTCAAGCTCACCCACGCCAGCTCCTGGTTCAAGCTCTCGTACCCCGACGACCTGCCCTACGGGGGGCTCATCTTCTTCTGGCTGCGCAACAAGGGCCTGCACATCTGGGATGGCCGTGTCGCCTTCCTGACCGTGGCCCACACCGACGCGGACGTCGACTTCGTGGCCCGCGCCTTCGAGGAGACGATCACCGAGATGCAGGACGCCGGCCTCATCCCCGAGCCGGCTGGAGGGCGAGGGCGCGACAAGAGCGCCAGGCCGCCCGCGCCCGGCGCGCGCCTGGGCAAGGACCAGAACGGTCAGCCCGCCTGGTTCGTGCCGGATCCCGACCGCGCCGGGAAGTACCTGCGCTACGGTTGACCGCCTTTGTGGCTCCTTCGCCGATCCGAACCCCGATCTCATCCGAGAGCCCGACGTCAGGACGCCGCGTGACCGAGAGCCGAACCGAGCCCACGCTCACCCCCGTCGACTTCGACCCTTTCGCCGACGGAGAGCTGACCACCACCGCGCCCACCACCGCGGCGCAGGCGGAGATCTGGGTCAGCTCGCAGATGGGCGATGACGCCTCCTGCGCTTACAACGAGTCGGTCACCCTCTTCTTCAGCGGCCGGCTCGACGTCGACGCCATGCGCGGCGCGCTGGCGCGCGTCGTGGAGCGCCACGAGGCGCTTCGCACCAGTATCAGCCGTGACGGCAAGCTGCTGTGCATCGCCGCCTCGGCCCCGCCTGTGCTGGAGGTCGTCGACCTGTCGTCGCTCGGGGCCGACGAGCGGACGGCCCGCTTCGCCGCGCTGCTCCGCGCCACCGCCGACAAGCCCTTCGATCTCGAGCACGGCCCGCTCTTCCTGGCCCAGCTGGTGCGCTTCGGGGCGGAGGAGCACCGCCTGGTGCTGACCGCCCACCACATCGTCTGCGACGGCTGGTCCTTCGCCGTCGTCTTTCAGGACCTCGGCGTCCTCTACTCGGCGGCGGTGCAGCGCCGCGCGCCGGAGCTCAAGGAGGCGCACGACTTCAGCGCCTACGCGCGCGCCGAGCGGGCCGCCGAGGGCACGTCGGACGACGTGGAGGCGTGGTGGTTGGAGCGCTTCGCCGGCGAGCTGCCGGTCCTCGACCTGCCCGCCGATCGCCCGCGCCCGCCGCTGCGCAGCTACGACGCCGACCGCGTCGATCACACGCTCGAGGCCGAGCTGGTGCGCGCCCTCAAGAAGGTCGGCGGCCGCGCCGGGGCCAGCTTCTTCGTCACCCTGCTGGCCGGCTTCAGCGCCTTCCTGCATCGCCTCACCGGCGATCGCGACCTGGTGATCGGCATCCCCGCCGCCGGGCAGGCGGCGGTGGGCAAGGAGATGCTCGTCGGGCACTGCGCCAACCTCCTGCCGCTGCGCATCTCCGTCGATCCGGCGCAGACCTTCGTCGAGCACCTCAAGGGCGTGCGCAAGGTGGTGCTCGATGCCTACGATCACCAGCGGTACACCTTCGGGCGGATGCTCTCCGGGCTGAGCATCCCGCGCGACCCCAGCCGCATGCCGCTGGTCAGCGTGCTCTTCAACCTCGACGTCGGCGTCGAGGGGGGCGGGCTGCGCTTCGAGGGGCTTGAGGCCAGCTACCAGGCCAACCCGCGCACCAAGGAGAACTTCGAGCTCTTCGTCAACGCGGTGGAGTCGACAGGAGGGAGCTCTCCTGGCGCAGGCTCACCGGGCAGCCTGGTGCTGGAGACTCAGTTCTCCACCTCGCTCTTCGACGCCGTCTCGGTGCGGTCGCGCCTGGAGGGGTACGAGGCGCTGCTGAGGACGGTGGCCGCGGGCAGGGAGGGCAAGATCGGCGAGCTGCCGGTCCTCTCCGACGCCGAGCGCAAGGCGCTGCTCGTCGATCACAACGCCACCCAGGTGGCGCTGCCCACCGGCGCCACCGTGCACGGCCTCTTCGCCGAGCAGGCGCGGCGCGCCCCGGACAAGCTGGCGGTCCGTGCCGGCGCGGAGTCGGTGACCTACGCCGAGCTGGCCAAGCGCGCGCACCGCATTGCACGCCGCCTGCAGAAGAGCGGCGTCGGTCCGGGCAGCCTGGTCGGGCTGTGCGTCGAGCGCGGCGTGGACATGGTGGCCGCCATGCTCGGCATCCTGGAGACCGGCGCGGCGTACGTGCCGATGGATCAGGACTACCCGCGCGCGCGCCTGGCCCACATGCTCCAGGACTCGGGCGCCCGGGTGGTGGTCACCGAGGCCGCCGTCGAGGACGCCGTACCGCTCCCAGGAGCGAGGTCTCCTGCGGAGCCTCGTGGTTACGCGGAGCTGATCCACGTCGACGGCGACGAGGTGCGCGGCGCGGACGCCACGCCGCTCGATGTGCGCGTCGATGCGGAGTCGCGCGCCTACGTCATCTACACATCGGGCTCCACCGGGCTGCCCAAGGGCGTGGCCGTGCCGCACCGCGCGGTGGTGAACTTCCTGCAGTCCATGCGCCGGCGCCCGGGCCTGGTGGAGGCCGACGTCCTCTACGCGGTGACAACCCTGTCCTTCGACATCGCCGGGCTGGAGATCTTCCTGCCGTTGACCACCGGCGCCACGCTGGTCGTCGGCAGCCGGGAGGTCGCCTCCGACGGCTACCAGCTCGCCGCCGCGCTCGAGGAGGCCCAGGCCACGGTGATGCAGGCCACCCCGGCGACGTGGCGCCTCCTGGTCGCTGCCGGCTGGGACGGCGGGGGCACGCGTTCGCCGAAGCTCAAGGTGCTCTGTGGCGGCGAGGCGCTTCCCCCCGAGCTGGCGCGCGCGCTGGTCGAGCGTGCGGCATCGGTGTGGAACATGTACGGGCCGACCGAGACCACCATCTGGTCGACGTGCCACCCGCTCACCGCCGCCGACCCGCGCCCGCTCATCGGCCGCCCCATCGACAACACCACCGTCTACGTCCTCGATGCCGCCATGCAGCCGGTCCCGCCCGGCGCGCCGGGCGAGCTGTACATCGGGGGCAGCGGGGTGGCGCTCGGCTACCTGAACCGTCCCGAGCTCAGCGCCGAGCGCTTCGTGCCCGACCCCTTCGGGGCGCAAGGCGCCGTCGGCACCGGCAAGCTGTACCGCACCGGTGACGTGGTGCGCTGGCTGCCGAGCGGGGAGCTGGAGTTCTTCCGCAGGAACGACGCGCAGGTCAAGGTGCGCGGGTACCGCATCGAGCTCGGCGAGATCGAGGCGGTGATGGCCGAGCACCCGGCGGTGGCCGAGGCGGCGGCCGTGCTCGCCGAGGAGCGGCCGGGGGACGTGCGCGTCGTCGGCTACGTGGTGCTTCGCCCCGGCGAGGAGGCCACCGTCACCGAGCTGCGCAAGCACCTCCGCAAGAAGCTGCCCGACTACATGATCCCCAACGCCGTCGTCGACCTGCCGGAGATGCCGCGCACGCCGAATGGCAAGGTGGACCGCAACGCGCTCAAGGCGCGCTCGCTGGAGGGCGGCGGGCGCCGGCCGGTGGCCGAGACCGTCTCGCCGCGCACCGACAGCGAGAAGCTGCTGGCCGAGCTCTGGCAGTCGCTGCTCAAGGTCGAGCGCGTCGGCGCCCTCGACAACTTCTACGAGCTCGGCGGCGACTCGCTGCTGAGCATGGATGTGGTGGTCAAGCTCCAGGAGAAGGCCGGCGTGCGCATCGGGCCGCGCGTCTTGCTCCTCGAGTCTCTGGAGAACGTGGCGCGCACTCTCGATGACAAGCGACGGGAACAGCCCGTCGACGCCGCCCGGGCCGGCGCCGGCGCGGCTTCGCGAGTGGCTCGCGGATGACGCCGTACTATTTCGGCGACTCCAAGAGCCCGCTCTTCGGCTGCTACCTGCCGCCGGCGGGCGCTGCCGCGCGCGACCACGGGGTGCTGGTCTGCTCGCCCATCGCCCAAGAGTACGTGCGCACGCACTGGGCGGTCCGGCAGCTGGCCTCGGCGCTCTCACGCGCGGGTTTCCACGTCTGCCGCTTCGACTACAGCGCAGTCGGGGATTCCGCGCTGTCCACCAGCGAGGCGACGGTGGCGCGCTGGCGCGAGGACGTCGAGCTCGCCGCCGAGGAGCTGCGCGACAACGCCGGCGTGCGCACGCTGAGCCTGGTCGGGCTGCGCTTCGGTGCCGCGCTGGCCGTGGGCGCGGTGACCCGCCTGCGCGCGCGCGACGTGGTGCTCTGGGACCCGGTGGTCTCCGGCCAGCGGTACCTCGACGAGCTGGGCGGCATGCACGCCTCGCTGCTCAAGGACCCACGCCGCTTCGCCTTCTCGCTCGGCGACGAGTACCGGCTCCGCCTGGCGCCGCTCCTGCCGTCGCTGGCTGGCCCCACGCGCTCCGGCAGCGACGAGCTGCTCGGCTTCGCCTTTCCTCGCCTGCTGCGCAGGGAGATCGCCGCCCTCGACCTCCCCCGCGCCGCCGCCGCCGCCGCCAGGCCGCCGCCGGGCCGGACGGTGATGGTCCTCAGCGAGGAGCGCGAAGAGTACCGCGAGCTGGAGCAGGCGCTGCGTGGTGCCGGGCACCGCCTGGACGTCATGCGCGCCAGCACGCGCGGCCGCTGGGGCGAGCTCGACGAGATCGAAAATGCCCTCCTGCCCGGCGACGTGCCGCGGCTGGTGGCCGGCGCGCTCGGAGGGGCTCGGTGACCGAGCGCGCCTACACCTTCGGCGCCGGCAAGGCCCTGGTCGGCGTCGTCTCGCAGCCGGAGCCCTCCAGGCTGCGCGCCGGAACGCCGGGCGTCATCCTCCTCAACGCCGGCCTCGTGCACCGCGTCGGCCCCTATCGCCTGCACGTCGATCTGGCTCGCCGCCTCGCCGAACACGGCTTCCTGGTGGTGCGCTTCGACCAGTCCGCGCTCGGGGACAGCGAGCCGCGACAGGGGCGCGCCACCTACGAGGAGCGCGCCGTGCTCGACGTCGGCGAGGCCATGGACTTCCTGGCCGACAAGTACAAGCTGTCGCGCTTCGTCCCCATGGGCATCTGCTCCGGGGCGATGAACAGCCACCGTGCGGCGGTGGCCGACGCGCGCGTCTGCGGCGCGGTGCTCATCGACGGGTACAGCTACCGCACCGTGCCCAGCGCCATGCGCCACTACGCGCCCAAGCTCCTGAGCCCGGCGGCCATCGAGGGCACGCTGCGCCGTCGACTCACCGACCTGCGTCAGGTCATGCGCGGCACCGCGCCGCGCGCGCTGGGCAGCGGCGAGCCGGCGTCCGCCGCGCGGTCCCGGGCGCCGGTCTCCGCCACCGAGGAGCAACCGGGCGCAGACGCCGGGGCCATCTTCGAGCAGGACTGGCCGCCCCAGGCGACCATCGCCGCCGAGCTGCGCCAGCTCGCCGATCGCGGCGCGGAGATGCTCTTCGTCTACACCGCGGCCGAGGGCTTCAACCACGCCGACCAGTTCGCGGAGATGTTCCCCGACCCGGTTGTGCAAGCGCGCGCCGAGGTCGAGTACTTCCCCAAGGCCGACCACACCTTCACCTTGCTCGGCGACAGGCGCGCGCTCATCGAGCGCATCGAGCGCTGGATGCGCGCGCATTTCGGGGACAAGTGACCCTCAAGGTGGCCATCGTCGGCTGCGGCAAGATCGCCGACGGCCACGTGGAGCAGATCCGCGAGATGCCGGACATGGCGCGGGTGATCGCGGCCTGCGACCTGGAGCTGCTCATGGCCGAGCAGCTGGCGGCCCGCTACGGCATCCCCGCCCACTACGACGATTTCGAGCGCTTGCTGGCGGTGGAGAAGCCGGACGTGGTGCACATCACCACCCCGCCCGGCTCGCACCTGGCGCTGACCACGCGCGCCCTGGAGGCCGGCTGCCACGTCTACGTCGAGAAGCCGCTCACCCCGACCCTGGCCGAGACGCGGACCCTCGTCGAGCGCGCCCAGGCCGCCGGGCGCCGGCTGACCGTGGGCTACACCTACCTCTTCGATCCTCCGGCGCTGGCCATGCGCGAGCTCATCGCCGCCGGCGAGATCGGCGAGCCGGTGCACGTGGAGAGCTTCTACGGCTACGACCTGGCCGGGCAGTTCGGCTCGGCGCTGCTCGCCGACGCCAACCACTGGGTGCATCGCCTGCCCGGGCGCCTGCTGCACAACAACATCGATCACCTCTTCAACAAGATGGTCGAGTTCATCGACGACGAGCGCCCCGCCCTGCTGGCCCAGGGCTTCGTGCGGCGCACAGCGCGCTTCGGCGACGCGCGTGACGACATGCACGACGAGCTGCGGGTCATGGTGTCCGGCGCCAAGGTCACCGCCTACGGCACCTTCTCCGCGCACGTCCGTCCTGCGCCGCATTTCTGCCGCGTCTACGGCACCAAGAACACGGTCACCGTCGATTACCTGGCGCGCACCGTGCTGCTCGAGGGGACCTCGCAGCTGCCCAGCGCCATCGGCCGCCTGGTGCCGGCCTTCGAGCGCGCCGGTCGCTTCGCCGGGCAGGGGATGAAGAACCTGGCGAAGTTCGCGCGCGCCGACTTCCACTTCTTCGCCGGCCTCTCGCACCTCATCCGCGCCTACTACCGGAGCATCCTCGACGGCGGGCCGCCGCCCATCCCTTACCGGGACATGGTAGCCGTCGCCGCCATGATGGAGGAGGTCTTCACGCAGATCGGCGCCACCGCCGCGCCCCCGAGGCCACCGCCGTGAGCGTGCTGGTCACCGGCTCCAACGGCTTCCTCGGCGCGGCGCTGATCGAGCGGCTCATGGCGCGCGGCGAGACGCGCGAGGTGCGGGCCATGGTCCGCGCCGGCAGCGATCGCCGCCGGCTCGACGCGGGGGCCGCCCGGTACCCGGGGCGGCCGCTGCGCGTCGTCGAGGGCAGCCTGGCCAGCGCGGCCGCGGCGGCCCGCGTCCTGGAGGGCGCGCAGGTGGTGCACCACCTGGCCGCTTCGCTGCGCGGCGCCGCCGCGGACATGTTCCTGAACACCGTGGTCACCTCGAAGAACCTCCTCGAGGCGGCGACGCGATCGAAGAGCCCACCGCGCATGGTGCTGGTCAGCTCCTTCAGCGTGTACGGGGTGGCCGACCTGCCGCGCGGCGCGGTGGTCGACGAGGAGACCCCCTTCGAGGCCGCCCCCGAGCGCCGCGACCTGTACGCCCAGGTCAAGGTGCGCCAGGAGCGCCTCTTTCGCGACTACCACGCGCAGCACGGCGTCCCGCTGGTGGTCGTCCGGCCCGGCGTCATCTACGGGCCGGGTGGCTCGGGGCTTTCGGTGCGGGTCGGGCTGCGCATGCCCGGGGTCTTCCTCCACTTCGGCGGCAGCAACGTGCTGCCGCTGACCTACGTCGACAACTGCGCCGAGGCCCTGTGCGTGGCCGCCGACCGCGCCGGCGGCGATGCCCGGACGATCAACGTGGTGGACGACGATCTGCCCACCGCCTCGGCCTACCTGGCGCGCTACCGCGGCGAGGTCGAGCGGCTGCGCAGCGTGCGCGTCCCCTACCCGGTGACCATGGCCATGTCCGCGCTCGTCGAGCGCTACCACCACTGGTCGAAGGGACAGCTGCCGGCCATCTTCACGCCGTACAAGTCGGCGACCGCCTGGAAGGGCAACCGCTTCGACAACGCGCGCCTCAAGGCGCTCGGGTGGCGGCAGATCGTGCCCACCGAGGACGGGCTGGCGCGCACCTTCGCGGACCTCGCGGCGCGGCGCTGAGCGTCACTCCGCTTGCCTGGCCGCTCCTCCGCGGTGGCGCGCCGGAGTCGCCGACCTACACTGGCGCGATGCCCAAGCTGCACATCGATGTCTGGTCCGATGTCGCCTGCCCGTGGTGCTGGGTCGGCAAGCGCCGGCTCGAGGCGGCCCTGGCGAAGTTCCCTCACAAGGGCCAGGTCGAGGTTGTCTGGCGAGCCTTCGAGCTCGACCCCTCCGCGCCCGCGGAGCGCGACACCTCGGTGTCCAACGTCGAGCGCCTGGCGCAGAAGTACGGGATGACGGTCGCTCAGGCCAAGCAGCGCCAGCAACAGCTCGTCGACGTGGCCCGCGCCGATGGCCTGGAGCTCGAGCTCGACCGGCTGCGCTCCGGCAACACCTTCGACGCTCATCGCCTCATCCACCTCGCCGGCAAGCGTGGCCTGCAGGACGCCATGAAGGAGCGCCTCTTCCGCGCCTACTTCACCGAGGGCGCCGCCGTCGGCGATCGCGAGACGCTGGTGCGCCTGGCCGTGGAGCTGGGCATCGACGCCGACGAGGCCCAGGCGGCGCTGCAGAGCGACGCCCACGCCGACGAGGTGCGCGCCGAGGAGGGCGAGGCGCGCGACCTCGGCGTCCGCGGCGTCCCGTTCTTCGTGCTCGGCGGCAAGTACGCCCTCTCCGGCGCGCAGCCGGCGGAGGTCTTCGGGCGCGCGCTGGAGCAGGCCTGGACCGAGGTCGCGGCGCGGCCGGAGCCGTTTTCGGACGGCGCCGCGTGCGGGCCGGACGGCTGCGACTGACGGCGGCTGGGCGCGCCGCTCAGGGCAGCGTGCAGTAGGCGGGGAAGCCTGGGGGCAACCCGCCCTGGTAGGGGTCGGGGCTGGTCCCGAACGGGTGATCGACGAAGAACTGGTGCACGCTGTCGACTGCGGCGGTCGGGATGGTGTGCTTCATGCCGTGGTCGCAGACGAAGGCGAAGTGCCCGTCGGCGGTCAGCGTCTGCTGGTACTTCTCGCTGATCGGCTGAAACTTGATGAACACCTCGTCCTCGGGGCCGCCGTGGAAGATCATGGCCGCGAAGTGGTTGTCGGGGTCCTGCACCGTCGGCTTGAACAGCTCCCCGCCGGAGTAGGTGACCACGCTGGCCAGGTAGCCCGAGCGACGCCAGCTCATCTGGGTGGTGTTCAGGCCGCCGGCGCTCATGCCGATGCTGTGGATGCGGCGCAGGTCGACGCCCACCTTGTCGATGGCGCAGGCCAGCACCTCGTCGGCTACGCGCAGGTCGTCCTCCACGCCGTTGCCGCCGGTCAAGAACCACGGGAACTGGCCGGCCGCAGGGTCGTGGTGCGCGGCGGCGATGATGCCGCCCTCGGCGAGGATGGCCTGCACGTTGGCGGAGCCGAGACCGTACGGTGGCTCGACCACGGGCGAGCTCCCGGTGCCGTGCCAGTAGAAGACCAGGGGCCCGTCCATCGCCGTCGCCGCGTCGGAGATCCAGATCTCCACGTCGCGCGCCTTGCCGTCGGGCGCGAAGCTCATCGTCGTCGGCCCGGCGCCGTCGGACACGAAGTTCGGGCAGCGACCGGTGGCGCTGGGGATGAAGGCCGGGTCGGGCATCGTCGACGGAGCGCCGCCGCTGCCGCTGGCCGCGCCGCCGCTGGCCGCGCCGCCGCCGGCCGCGCCGCCGCCCGCGCCCGCGCCGGCGCCGGCGCCCGCGGCTCCGCTGCCCGGCCCCGACGCAGAGGCGCCCGCCCCCCGGGCGCCGGTGCCGGCGGGGTCGTCGTCGCCGCATCCGCTGGCCGCGACCAGGAGCGAGGAGACCAGGAGGGCAGCGCCGAAGGACCTGAGCATTCCGCGAGGATACACCGCGCCGGCCGCGCCCGGCTCTGGTGCGCGCGGGCCTGGCCTGGCGGCTAGCCGCTAGAGCGGGTGCGGCTCGCACTTGCCGTTGCCCTGCCCGTCGGGCACGCAGTTGCCCGTCTGCGGCAGGGCGCAATCGACGGCGTTGCACCGGTCCCACATCTCCGGGCACTGGGCCTGCGACAGGTGGAGGAAGTCCAGGTAGGCCTGGGTCGCCGGGCTGCCGACGCTCTCCACCACCGCAGGGCAGCAGTAGCCGTCCACCACGTCCTGGCAGTGCAGGCTGGGGTCGGCGGCGTTGCACGCCGCGGCGGCGTCGAGGAGGTTCTGCAGGTACGTGGGTCCGTTCTCGCAGTCGCCGCCGATGCCGCCCTGGCCGCCGGCGCCGCTGGAGACCGCGGCCCCGCCCGTCGCGCTTCCGCCTGCGCCGGCCGCGCCGCCGCCTGCGCCCGCGCCGGCGCCCGACCCCGAGCCCGAGCCGGAGGCCGTGCCATTGCTGGAGGGCTGGGGCTCCACTCCCCCGTCGCAGGCAGCGAGCAGGAGACCGAGGAACGCGACCGATCGTATCGAGGAAGCAAGCATCGGGCGCAGCCTAGCACCCTGCTGGGATGCTCACCGACCCCTGGGGCCTGTCGGCGCGGCGTGGCGCCGCGATCAACCACCCGCGTCGCGGACGATGGCCAGCAGGCGGGCGCCGAACTTCTCGACCAGCCTGGGCCCCACGCCCGAGATGCCGAGCAGCTCCTCCTCGGTGCGTGGCCTGGCGGCGGCGATGGCGTCCATGGTGCGGTCGCCGAAGATGCGGAAGGCCGGCACGCGGCGGCGCCGCGCCTCGCCGAGACGCCAGGCGCGCAGCGCCTCGACGAGCTGCTCGGAGGCCGCACCGATGGGCGCAGACGCGGGGGCGGCGCGCGATCGACGGCGTGGGCCCGCCTTCGCGCCGCGTCGCGCGACGCTCGCCCCGTCGCCGGCGAGCGAGTCGCCTGCTGCCGTGCCGTCGTGCGCGGTCGTGCCGGCGCCCGGCGCGGACCCGCCCCTGCGACCCCGCCGCGCGACGCGTCCCGCGTCCCGCGTCGGCCGGCGCCGGGCGACGCGCCCTGGCTTGCCACCGCCCCACGGCGTGTGCCCGACCGCCTCGGGCAAGCGCACCTCGTCCAGCGCGCCCTCGTCCGCCTCACGCCCGCTCGCGGTGAGCCGGGCGCGCTGGAACTCGATGGTGCGGCCGTCCTTGTCGAAGGCGTCGGCCTCGAGCTCCACCAGGCCGGCACGGACCAGACCGCCGAGCACGCGTTCCATCTCCCGTCGCTCCAGCGCCTCGCCGAAGGCATCGCGGTGCAGCTTGCCCGTGGCTTGCCGATCGCTCAGGCGCAGCGCCGCCAGGATGCGCTGGGCGACGTCGAGCTCGGTGGCGCTCGGCGGCCCGCGCCGCTGGTCGGCGATGCCCTGCGCCGGCGCGCAGATGTCGCACAGCCCACACGGCTCGCCGCTGTCCGCCTCGTCGCCGAAGTGGTGCACCAGCTCGAGCATGCGGCAGCGATGGGACTCGACCAGCCGGCCGATGCGCTCCAGCGACAGCTCCTTGTGGGTGCGCTGGGCGATGTACGCCTCGCGCCAGCCGTCCTTGCCGCGCCGCGCGCTCTCGTCGGCGTCGACCAGCGCGCCGCCGTGCACCCAGAGCTTCTCCAGCGCCTTCTCGACGAGGTCGGTCTTGACCTTGGCGCGACGGGCCAGCGACGCCTTGGCGCGCGGCTCGTCGCCGAGGGCGGCGAACACCCGGTCGAGGACCTCGACCGGCGGGTAGTCGCGCTCCAGGAAGAACTCGTGCGTGCGCCGGTCGGCCCAACCGTGCAGCAGCACGGCGCGCGAAGGCTTGCCGTCGCGTCCGGCGCGGCCGATCTCCTGGTAGTAGCCCTCCACGCTCCCTGGCAGGGCGCCGTGAACCACGGTCCGGATGTCCGCCTTGTCGATGCCCATCCCGAAGGCGATGGTCGCCACCACCACCTCCAGCTTGCCGCGCTGGAACGCCGTCTGGGTGCGCTCGCGCTGCGCCGCGGTCTGCCCGGCGTGGTAGGCGGCGGCCTGGTGGCGCCGAGCCAGGAGGGTGGCCCACTCGTCCGCCACCTTGCGCGACTGCACGTAGACGATGGCCGGCAGCCTCCCTGGCTGGCCGAGCAAGGCCAGGGTCCGCGCGGCGCGCTCGGCCTTCGCCGTCTCCACCATCTCGATGGCGATGTTGCTGCGCCGGAAGCCATGGATGAAGCGGCGCACGCTCGAGGGCCGAGCTCGTTCACGATGTCGTCCTGGACCACCGGCGTGGCGGTGGCGGTGAGGGCGATGACCGGCGCCGGGCGCAGGTCGCGCAGGCGTTGCCCGAGCATCCGGTACTCCGGCCGGAAGTCGTGCCCCCACTGCGAGATGCAGTGCGCCTCGTCGATGGCCACCAGGGCCGGCGGCCTGCGCGCGAGCAGCTCGATGAAGCCGGGCACCGCCAGACGCTCGGGGGCCACGAAGAGGTAGTCGATGTCCCGCTCGCCCAGGCGGCGGCCGCCCGGCGCGACTCGATGCGCTCGCGGCCGGAGGGATGCGCTCGGCGCGCAGCCCGCGCGCACGGAGCTTGTCGACCTGATCGTCCATGAGAGCGATGAGCGGGCTGACGACCAGCGTGCTGCCGCCGCGCGCCAGCCCGGGGAGCTGGTAGCAGAGCGATTTGCCGGCGCCGGTCGGCATGACCAGGAGCACGTCCTCACCGGCGGTGGCGGCGCGGCAGACCTCCTCCTGGTGGGTGCGGAAGCTGTCGAAGCCGAACACGGAGCGCAGCAGCGCGCGCAGGTCGGCCGGGTCGTGCGCGCTGGCCCCGACTGCGCCCACGCGCGTGCCGTTTGCCGGCGACGGCCGCGCTGGCTCGACGCCCGTCTGCGCGCCCGGCGCCGCGCGAGCAGACCTGTCCGCGGGACCGGGAGCGGACGCGTCGGCCCACGAGAGCTGCTGCGGGTTGGCGCGCGCCCCCGGGTGCACGCCGGCGCTCGCGCTCGGGGCCATGGGACCCGTTCGACCGGGACCTGCGGCAACTGACGTGCGCGACCCAGGGGCCGAGCTTCGCGCCGCCACCGGCGGCGCCCCGCTCCCACCGGAGCCGGTGCTGCCCGGCAACGTGGCGACCAGCGGCACCCGCGCCACCGCCTCGCTCACGTACTGCTCGATGCCCAGCATGAACTGGTCGAAGTCGCCGCCGCCGCGCTCGATGCGCCGCAGCTCCGCCTCCCAGGCGCCGGTCATGGCCGGGCTCTTCACGGCCGGGTCGACGACCTGGATGAGGCCGATGCCCTTGTCGGTGGGCACCAGCGCCTTGCCGTCGCGCGCCGCGTATCCGCGGTCGAGCAGCGTCTCCAGCGTGGCCGCGCGCGTGGCCGGCGTGCCCAGGCCGGACTCGCGCATGGCGTCGGTCAGCGCCTTCTCGTCCAGCGTGCGACCTGCGGTCTCCATGGCGGTGAGCAGGCTGGCGTCGTTGTGGCGTGGCGGTGGCCGGGTCGTCTTGTCCTCGGCCCTGGCGTCGGAGACGCAGAGCCTGTCGCCCGCGGCGACGCTGGGCAGCAGCGGCGTCTCGGCGCCGCCCGGCCCTCGCCCGGAACGCGCCGGCGCCGCGCGCACCACGTCGAGCACCTTCCAGCCCGGGTCGACCACGGTGGTGCCGCTGCTGTGGAAGTAGTCGACGATGGCCGGCTCGCCCTGGCCCCCGCGGGCCGTGGACCGCTCCGCCTGGCCGCCCGTGTCGATGGCCGAGACGAGGGTGGTCGTGGCCGTCACCTGGTCGCCGTGCCACGCCGAGAGCAGGCGGCGACACACCAGATCGTAGACATTGCGCTCTTCGGGAGAGAGGGCGCCGAGCCTGGCGGCCGTCTCCGTGGGCAGGATGGCGTGGTGATCGCTGACCCGCGCGTCGTCGACGAAGCGCTTGCCCAGCGGCCGCACGCCGGTGCCCGGCGCCAGCTGGGCGCGATACGGGCCGGCGATGGCGGCCACCACCCGCGGCAGGGTGCCGGCCACGTCGGTGCTCAGGTGGCGGCTGTCGGTGCGCGGGTAGCTGAGCAGCTTGCGCGTCTCGTAGAGGCGCTGGGCGATGTCCAGCGTCTGCTTGGCGCTGTACCCGTGGAGCCGGTTGGCGTGCCGCTGCAGCTCGGTGAGATCGTAGAGCAGCGGTGGCGGCATGCGCCGCGTCTCGTGCCCGACGGCATGGACGCGCGCCCG
>JBBJMR010000449.1:0-5409 GCA_037720395.1 Polyangiaceae bacterium | reverse complement strand
CTGCTCGACCAGACCCCGGGCCACGGTCTCGCCGCCCATCACCACCACCACCAGGTCGATGCGGGGGTCGCCCAGCACGTCGTCCGGCGAGGTGGTGAGCCACTGTCGCCGGCACTCCGGCACGCGGTCCTTCACCATGTCGCGGACCAGCACGCGCTCCACCGAGAGCGGCACGCCCACCCGCTCGCCGAGGTAGCGCGCGTTGTCGGCGAGGAGACGGAGCACGCCGCCGCCGACGGTGCCGCAGCCGAGGAGGCCGATGCGCACCGGCGCACCGCCGCGCGGCGTCCGGCGCTCGGTGAGCTCCTGTCCGGCGCTCAACGCACCACCTCGGTTCGTGCTCGCGGGGCCAGCCGGCTCGTTCGGGGAGACATGGGGGCCGGAGCTTACCAGGGCAGCGCGCGCGTGAACGACGCCAGCCTGCCGCGGGACGCTCCTGTCGCCTATGCTCGCCGCCATGGCCACGGACAAGGGTGTGCTGGGCGGCGGGATGACGTTCGGGGTCGGCGACGACACCGGGCCCAGCGAGCGCGCGCCCCTGATGCCCTTGCGCATCCTGGCCGTGGCCGACCTGCTGCCGCGCGACCCGCACCACGCCGGGGCCAGCGCCCCCGAGGGTCCGCTGCGCGTCGACGGCAGCCGCTTCGACGATCTCTTCGCCCGGCTGCGGCCGCGCATCGCCGTCGAGGTCCCGAGCGTGCTCGTCGATGGGCGGCCGGCGCGCGTCGACCTCTCGCCCACTTCGCTCAAGAGCTTCCGGCCCGACGGCCTGTGCGCCGAGGTGCCCCTCCTGCGCTCCCTGCTCGACGGCCGTCTGGTGCTCGATCGACTCCGTGACGGTTCGATCACCATCGAGCAGGCGCGCGCCGAGCTGGAGCGCCTCTGGCCCGGGTCGCCCTTCGTCGCCGAGGTCCTCGGTCTCATCGACGCCCGGCGCGGCGCCGCCGCACCACCGGAAGCCCCGGCGCCCACCTCCGCCGCGCAGACGCGCGACACCGCCCCGGCCTCCACGGGCAGCGCCGGCCTCTCGGCCATCCTCGATCTGGTGGACACCGGCAGCTCCGCGCCCGCCGCATCCTCGGCCGGCGCCGCCGAGCCCTCCGCCCCGGGCGCGACCGCCGCCGCCAGCCGCGTGGCCGCGCTCATCGCCAGCGTGACCCACGGCGCCCGCACCGGCGTCCGCCCCGGCGAGGCCGTGGCCCGCGTCGAGCGCGCGCTCGGCGCCCAGATCGGCGCCATCCTGCAGCACCCCGAGGTCCGGCGGCTGGAGCGCGCCTGGCGCGGCCTGCGCCTGCTCGTCGAGCGTGCCGGCTCGCACAACGGGCTGCGCGTCGACGTCGTCTCTGCACGCCCGGACGAGGCTGCCGAGGCCTTGCGCCGCGCCGCCCGGAGCGCGCGCAGCGCTGGCGAGCCACCCATCGGCTTCGCGGTGGTCGACGTGGACGTCGAGGGCAGCGCCGCATCGCTGGCCGGCTTCATGGCCATCGCCGAGGCCGCCGAGGAGACCACCATCCCCTGCGTGCTCAACGCTACCGCCGCCTTGCTCGGTATCGACGAGCTGGCCGACGTCGAACGCCTGGACCACAAGGCCGGCCTCTTCGAGGCGCCGGCGCGCGCTCCCTGGCGCTCGGCGGTCGCGCGCCACGCGGCGCGCTGGGTGGCGCTGGCCTGCAACGGCGCACTGGCGCGGGCGCCGTACGACAAGGGCAGCGCGCGCGTGCGCGAGGCGGTGGTGCACGAGCTGCCCGACGATGCCGGCGGCCACGTGTGGACGGCGCCGGCCTGGCTGGTGGGCGTCCTGGTGGCCAAGAGCTTCCGCGACACTGGCTGGCCCGCTCGCATCACCGGCGCCCAGGCGGGCGTCGTCGACAACCTCCCCGTCCGCGAGCTCGGCAGCGGCCAGGACGGGGCCGAGGGCATGGCCATCCCTAGCGAGGCGTTCCTGTCCACCGAGACCCAGCGGGCCCTGGCGCGCATGGGGGTGCTCGCCTTCGGCTCGGCGCCGAACAGCGACGCGGCGGTGGTCATGGCCGCGCCCACCGCCTACGTCCCGCCCGCCAAGCGCACCTACGACAGCGCCAGCACCGAACCGGAGGACCGGCTCGATCCCGTCTCCCTGGGCGACCAGCTCTTCGTGCCCCGCCTCGTCCAGTTCCTGCGTGCGCTGTGCGCGCGCATCCCGGCCGACGGCGACCCCGCCGAGGTGCAGCCGGTGCTCGAGGCGGCCACCTGGGAGCTGTTCGACAAGGCGGCGCCCGCCGGCCCCGAGCTCACGGTGCGCGTCGCCTCGGGCGTGGCCCGGGTCACGGTGCGCCCGCGGCGCTTCCTCGGCGTCGCGCTCGAGGAGATGTCGCTCGAGATCCCGCTCGGCTGACCAACAGCAGCGCCGGCTGGCCCAGGCAAGAGGGCTAGTCGCCGGCGAGCAGACGCCGGCTCACCGCCGCGTTCCACGAGTACCCGCCGCGACCGCGGGCTCGGTCTTCCTGGCGCCGCCAGCAGAAGAGCAGGAGCGCCGACTCGTCCACGCCGAGACGATCGCTCTCGCGCGACAGCTCGCGCAGGAACGCGTCGCGACAGAAGAGCTGCTCCTCGCGCCACCCGATCGGGAAGCATCCACCGCCCAGGGCGGCGCTCTCGCGCGCCGCCTGCAGGGGCACCGCCGCGTCCCGCATCTCGGCCACCCGCACGTCGGCGGGCTGCCCCCGTCGCGTGGGATCGCCCGACGCCAGCGCCAGCACTGTGCCGCGCTCGCGCGCCCATACCTCCTCGACCAGCCGCGACTTGGGGCGGCCGGTGGCCAGCGAGGCGGCGGCGAGGTCCTCCTCGACCGCCTGCGGCACGACCCACCGAAACGTCATCGCCCCCTCGATACCACACCCGCGAGGCGGGTGCGGCAGAGGGGGCGACGGTCAACCGCGAGATCTCCGGCGGGCTGGCGACGGTTGTCGAGAGCCCTCCGGCGGGGTTTCAGGGGCGGCACGCCCCTGCTGATTCAATGATTCAATCCTTGTCGAGCTTACCGACGAGGCTGAGCGTGAAGAAGGCACCCATGTACTTGAAGTGCGGGCGCACCTTCATGTCGACCTTGTACCACCCGGCGTTGCCCTCGACCTCGGTGACCATGATCTGCGCCTTGCGCAGCGGGCGGCGCCCGCGCACCGTGGCGGAGACCACGTCCTGATCGGCGACGTACTGCCCGATCCAGTCGTTGAGCTCCTTCTCCAGGTCGGCGCGCTCCTTCCAGCTACCGATCTGCTCGCGCTGCAGCACCTTCAGGTAGTGCGCGATGCGGCACATGATGAGCATGTACGGCAGCTGCGTGCCGAGGCGGTAGTTCATCTCCGCGGCGCGGCCCTCCTCGCTCTGGCCGTAGTACTTCGGCTTCTGCACGGAGTTGGCGGAGAAGAAGCAAGCGTTGTCCGAGTCCTTGCGGAAGGTGAGGCCGATGAAGCCCTCCTCGCTGAGCTCGAACTCGCGCCGCTCGGTGAGCATGATCTCGGTCGGGATCTTGGTCTGGATCTCGCCCATGGCCTCGTACTGGTGGAGCGGCAGGTTCTCCACCGATCCGCCCGACTGCGGGCCGATGATGTTCGGGCACCAGCGGTACTTGGCGAAGCTGTCCGCCAGACGCGTGGCGAAGGCGAAGGTGGCGTTGCCCCACGAGTAGCCGTCGTGCTTGCCGACCACGTCCTCCTCGTAGTTGAAGGACTTCACCGGCACGGTGTTCGACCCGAAGGGGAGGCGGAGCAGGAAGCGCGGCAGCATCAGGCCGACGTAGCGCGCGTCCTCCGTCTCGCGGAACGAGTTGTACTTGGTGTACTGCGGCCCCTCGAAGAGGCTCTTCAGGTCCTTGAGGTTCGGCAGGTTGCCGAACTCCTTGAGCCCGAAGAACTGCGGCCCCGCCGCCGCCAGGAAGGGCGCGTGCGCCATGGTGGCCACCGAGGCGCACTTCTGCAGGAGCGCGATGTCCTGCGGCCCGGGCCCGAACTCGTAGTTGGAGACGATGGCCCCCACGGGCGTGCCGCCGAACTGGCCGAACTCCGCGGAGTAGACGATGCGGTAGAGGCCGCTCTTCGGGATCTCCGGCGCGTCCTCGAAGTCGGCGAGCAGGTCCTCCTTGGAGCAGTTGAGGAGCTCGACCTTGACGTTCTCGCGGAAGTCGCAGCGGTCGATGACGAACTTGAGCCCACGCCACGCGCTCTCCAGCTTCTGGAAGGTCGGGTGGTGCAGGATCTCGTCGATCTGCCGCGAGAGCTTGACGTCGATCTCCGCGATGAGCGCATCGACGAAGGCCTTGTCGACCTTCTCGCCTTCGCGCTTCGGCGCCACCAGCTCGGCGATGAAGGCCTGCACGCCGCGCTTGGCGACCTCGTAGCCCTCGTCGCCAGGCGTCATCTTCGTCTCGGAGAGGATCTCCTCGAGGAGGGACCCGCCTTCGAGGGTCTGCGTTCCGGCGCCACCTGCGCCCTGCGCTTCGGTCGACATCGATTACTCCCCTTCCTTCTTGAGGCCGAGCTCGTTGATGAGCTTGTTGCGCTGCCCGGGGTCGCCGAGGATGGACTGGATCTTGTTGCGGAAGGCCTTCTCGTTGCCGAGGGGGCCCTTGAGGGCGGTGAGCGCCGCGCGCAGGTCGAGGAGCTTCTTGAGCTCCGGCACCTGGTTGGCGATGGCCTCCGGCTCCATGTCCGCCAGGCGGCGGAACTTGAGGTTGACGGTGAGCTCGTTGTTCTCGTCGTCGGAGAGCTTGTCCTTCACCGCGAAGGAGAGGGCCAGCTTCTGCTCACCCATCACCTTGGAGAAATTGTCCTTGTCCACGTTGATCGGCTTGCGGTCCTCGAGCGGACGCGGATCGGGGCGCTGCATGTAGTCGCCGAGCATCAGCAGCTTCAGCGGCAGCTCGACCTCCTCCTTGGCGTTCCCGGTGGCCGGCTTGTAAGTAATGTTCACGCGCTCTTTGGGCGCGACCGATCCTTCTTTCGACATCGCGGACGGCTCCTTTCATCCATGGTGCTGCGACCCCTGCCGGGCAACGTGCTGCAGTGCCCCCGGTCGACAGGTCGTTCCGAAACCCCGCGCTTTCGACGGCAGCGGAGAAAAACCCGTCCTGGGCGCGCGAGCATATCGGAAAGCAGATCGCCGATGCCAGGCGCAAAACGTGGCTCTCGCAGCGCGCGCACGGCCAGAGAGCGAGCCTGTGCCGATGCTTACTCGCCGGGTCGGCCTGGTAAACACTTCGAGTGTCCGATGGCGTGCGCGCGGGCGCCTGCCCCGCGAGGGCACGTTTGCGCAGGTAGCGCGCAGCGGCCTCTCAGCTACCCGAGGCGAGCTTGAGCGCCAGCGCGGGGTCGAGCTGACACAGCTTGGCGAAGGCGTCTTCCTCACGGGCGCGCGCTTCGGGCAACAGCTCCT
>JBBJMR010000175.1:0-18090 GCA_037720395.1 Polyangiaceae bacterium | reverse complement strand
CGCAAGCGCTACCTGGTCTTCCTCGACGAGTTCAACCGTTGCCAGGAGAGCGCGCGCAACGCGCTCATGCCGGCCCTCGACGCAGCGCGGCGCGTCTTCCACCCCATCGACAACCGCTTCATCGCCATCCCGGACAACGTGCAGTTCATCGCTGCCGTCAACCGCGGGGCCGAGTTCTCCGGCACCTTCGGCATCGACGCCGCCCAGCTGGACCGCTTCGCCCCGCTGCAGATGGACTATCCGCCGCCGGAGGAGGAGGTGAAGCTGCTCGAGCGACGTCACCCGGAGCTGCCACGCTGGCTGGTGGAGCGCATCGTCGCCGTCGCCGACCGCGTCCGCCATGCGCCGTCGCTGGGCGCCAGCCTCAGCGTGCGCGCCACCGAGGAAGCGTGCATGTACCTCAAGCACCCATTGATGGACGCCGAGCAGCAGCGCATGCTCCCCGAGGTGCTCAAGTCCAGCTTCTGCGGGCGCTTCTCCGGGCGGTGGGACGACGCCGCCAGCGATGCGGGCGCCGTCTGGGGCGTCATCCAGACCGCGCTCGCTGCGTCACCGGGGGCCCATGCGTCCTGACCCCACCGGCGACTGTGGCGGTGTGCCCCAGCGGGGTTGCCCGCCCCACGCGCTGCGAGCCCGCGCGAGCGGCTCGGGGCTTCGGTATGACGCCCGGCGCCGTTCTGCGTTGGTTGCCGTGACGATGGAAAACAGCGCTCGGCACGGTTTGCAAACGCCAACCGGACCGCTAGGCTGACCGGCCGACCGATGGCCTGGCTGGTCGCGCTGGACGAGGGATTCACCGGGAGACGCTTCTCGCTGGACGCCCCGTGCCTGGTGGGTCGCGGGCCGTACAACCACGTCGTCCTCAACGACAACCGCATCTCGCGGCAGCACGCCAAGGTCTCGCCGGAGTCCGGCGGGCACGTGGTCTACGACCTGAACAGCGCCAACGGCACCTACGTCAACGACGTGCAGGTCAAGCGGCAGAAGTTGCTGCCCAACGACGTCGTCCGCTTCGGGCCGTTCAGCTTCAAGTTCGAGAGCAGCAGCAGCGACATCGCACGCCCACCCCGCAAGGTGCGCTCCGAGGAGCTCACCCGGCGCGGCTTCGAGCCGCCGGCGAAGATCATCGGCTCGCTCGACGCCTCGGGTGCGGTCGGCGCGCTGGTGCCCGAGCTCACCGCCGGCCTGACCGAGCTCGAGGACGCGTCCCGCAAGCTGCGCACGCTGTACTCGTTCATGCAGTCCATCTCGGCCACCCTCGATCCGAGCGAGCTGCTGGAGCGCATCCTGGGGGGCCTGCTGGAGGTCTTCCCCAACGCGTCCATGGTCGGCGCCTACCTGCTCGAGCCCGGGGGCGGCGGCGAGCTCACCCCGCGCCTGGTGCGCCGCGACGGCGGGCCCGTGCAAGCGCTGAAGTTGCCCGAGCAGTTCCACGAGGAGGTGGTGGGGCGCGGCCGCTCCGTCCTGTCGGCGCCGATGACCAGCCTGGAGAGCGAAAGCACCGGCGCCGGCTCGAGCATGCACGTGCCGCTCATCCACCGCTCCTACAGCCTCGGCGTCCTGCACGTGCGCGGCCGCGAGGGATCGGGCACCGCGTTCGCGCAGGGCGACCTCGACCTCTGCACGGCGGTGGCAGCGCAGGCGGCCATGGCCATGCAGAACGCACGCCTGCACCAGGAGTCGCTCAAGCAACAGCGCCTGCAGCAGGACCTCATCCTCGCCGAGCAGATCCAGAAGTGCTTTTTGCCCAGCCAGCTGCCGCAGGTGCGCGGCATCGAGTTCATCACCGAGTACGGCCGGCCTACTCGGTCGGCGGCGACTTCTACGACGTCTTCTGGCTCTCGCGCGACCGGCTCGGCGTGTTCATCGGCGATGTCTCCGGCAAGGGCGTCTCCGCGGCCTTGCTCATGGCCCGCGTCTCCAGCGACCTGCGCGCGGCGGCGCTGGTCGAGGTCGAGCCCGCGCGCGTGCTCGCCGCCGTGAACACGGCCGTCTTCGAGCGCAACCAGCCGGACATCTTCGTCACCGCCGTCTACCTGGTGCTCGACGTGCGCAACCACCACATGGTCATGGGCAACGCCGGCCACCTGCCGCCGTTCATCCGCCGCGCCTCGGGGGCCACCGAGCGGGTGGAGGGCGGTTCCGGCACCGCCATCGGCATCTTCGAGGACGCGGAATACGAGCAGGCGGTGGTGCAGCTCGCCCCCGGGGACACGATGGTCCTGTGCACCGACGGCGTGCTCGAGGCCACCGACAGTCGCGGCGAGCAGTTCGGCTTCGAGGGGCTGGAGCGGAGCCTGGCCAGCGGCGACACCCGCGCCGCGGCCATCGCCGAGCGTCTGCACGGCCACCTGCGCGAGCACGTCGGCGATGCGGCGCAGTACGACGACATCACCCTGCTCCTCTGCGGCATCTCGCCGCTCGGCGCGGTCGCCGACGAGGGGCCGCCGGTCTCCTCGAAGCCGGTCTCGTGGCGCACGCTGCCCACCGTGGGCGACATGACGCTGCGTCCGCCGCCGCCGCGCGAATGAACGCGACGGGCGACGGGCGACCGGCGCCGCGATCGACCGACGCGCCTGCGGGAGCGCGCGACGCCGGCGATGCCGCCCGCCCGGCCGCGCCGGCGGACCCGGGTTCGGCTGCAGCGGCGCGGGAGCTCGCGGTGCTCGAGGGCGGTGAGGTGGTGGGCGTCGAGCTCTGCGCAGGCACCGGCCTGGTCGACATCGTGGTGCGCGCCGGCGCCGAGACGCGAGCGCTCGGCGTGGGCATCGGCCCGGACGCGGTCGGCGTCGGCTGGCTGCGCGCGCGCCCGTCGGCGCGCAGCCCGCGCACCCACCCGCTGCTGGCCGCGCTGCGCGCGCACGTGCTCGGCGAGCGCATCGTCGCCGTCGGGTATCTGGGCGGCGTCTCCATGTCGACGTCCACGGCGCCAAGCTGGCGCTGGAGCCAGGGCGCGAGGGTTCCGTTCACCTGCGGGCCGAGGCCGCGGAGGTGCTCTGGCCCCCGGGCCGGCCTACGGGCGGGCGCGCTCCCATCCCCGCGCGCGCAGCCGAGACCCTGGACGCGAGCGGCGCCGCCTTGCTGGCGCGGCACGAGTCCGCGGTGGCGCGTCAGCGCCAGGTCGCGCTGCGGCGCGCGTTCACCCGGCGACACGAGGCGCTCTCGCGCCGGGTGGCCGCGGTGGAGGGCGACCTGGCCAAGCTGGAGCGCGCCGAGGGTCTGGAGAAGGTCGCGCAGCTCCTCGTCGCGCAGGCCGGCCGGGTGCCCCGCGGCGCCCACAGCGCCGTGCTCGACGACTGGGAAAGCGGCGGCAAGCTCGAGGTGACCCTCGACCCGGCGCGGCCGGCGATGGCGCAGGCCGAGGCCATGTTCGCCAAGGTGCGGCGGGCGCGGCGAGGGCGACGCTTCGCCAGCGAGCGCCTCGAGGCGTCCCGCGCCGAGCTCTGCGCGCTGGAGGCGCTGCGCGCGGAGGTGCTGGCCGGGGCCGGAGACATCGACGCCGCGGTGGAGAAGCGGGCGCGCGCGATGGGCGTGAAGCTGCCCGACGCGCAGGCGCTCGCCCGCCGCGGCAGGTCGACGGCGGCCGCCCTCGCTCACCGTTCCACGTGTTCGTGGGCAGCGGCGAGCGCACCATCCTCGTCGGGCGCGGTGGGGCGGACAACGACGCGCTGACCACGCGCCACGCGCGCCCGCACGACCTCTGGCTGCACGCCAAGTCGCGCAAGGGCGCACACGTGGTGGTCCCGCTGGACAAGGGGGAGAGCTGTCCGCCTGAGCTGCTCGCCGATGCGGCCACGCGGGCCGCGCACTTCAGCGACTCCCGCGGAGAGGCGGCGAGCGAGGTGCAGTACGCGGAGCGGCGCCACATCCGCAAGCGCCGCAAGAGCGCGCCCGGGGAGGTGGTCGTCGACCGCGAGAAGGTGATCGTGCTGCGTCTGGAGCCCACGCGGCTGGCGCGCCTGCTGGTGGCGCGCGGCGACGCGTCGGGCTGAGGCCACTCGTGCGTCTGGAGCCCACGCGTCTGGCGCGCCTGCTGGCGGCGCGCGGCGACGCGTCGGGCTGACGCCACGCCTAGCAGCGCGCGGTGGCCTCGACGGCCATGCGGGTCAGCCCGGCGCGCGGGCGGATGGTCACCGTCTTTCCCTTGTCGCTCGGGATGAGGATCCCGGTGACCACGGAGAGCAGCCCCAGGCCCTGGGTGACACCGTTCGCGGCGAGCAATGCACGGCTCGCGTCGTCGTCGCGGACGGCGCTGCGTGCGCTGCACGCGCCCGGCTTCGCCGCGGGCGTGGCGTCTCCATCGTCGAGCTGCGGCTGCGTGGAGCCGGCGCGGCACTCGTCGCGAAAGGCGAGGTCGATCCACGGGCCGGCGAAGGGGATGGCCAGATACCTGTCGGCCGGGTTGTCGCTGCTGGCAGCCACGGCGAGGGACGCCGCGTACATGGCGCCGACAGACAGGGAGCCGGCAAGAATGAGGGAAGTCTTGGCGGTCGAGCGGACATCAGTGTCGCCACCGAGGGCGCCCGTGGGGGCGTGTGTGCTTGCAGGCGCGATGCGACCCGGGACCGCCTCGACCCCACGGGTCGTTGCGTCCTGTGCGTTCGCGCTCCGGATCCCTGCGAAAGCGCAGCCAATCATGGCGGCAGCCGTCAACCAGGCCCTGCCTGTCATGGCGGGCTCCTCCTTCTTGGAGCGGCTGCACTGGGCATCCAGTGCTCGGGCCGCAGACACGCTGGACCAAAGCAAAACGGGTGCCGGCCCCCGCGCAGCTCGGGAGCCTCCCGATGCGGGCGAGCAAGTTGCGACAGCGGGTGCACGGTGACGACAACGCCGGCCGGCCAGCGGCCCTACACTCGCGGTCCCGTCGCGGGTTCCGACACCGCGCGCAGCAGATCGGGGCGGGCGGGGCCCATGCCCACCGCCCAGCCCATCGTGTAGCGCGCGTTGACGTCGCAGCGCGCGTGGAAGTGCAAGTCACCGCCGGGGCTGCGCCAGCGGAACGCGTCGATCCCGAACGGGCCGAAATAGCCGGCGACCTGCAGCGCCTCGGCGGCGAGGTGCGCCTCGTGGCGCCGCGCGTCGCGCTCCGCCGGCTCGAGCTCATCGGCGCGGGCGCGGCGCGTCGCCTGCCACGCGCCGGCCTTGTCGATCACCTGCGAGGTGGGCTCGCCGACGGTGAGCGCGCCGCCGGTGCCGAGGAAGCCGTGCATCGCGAAGTCGGCGGTGCGATCGCACAGCGGCTCGATCTCCAGGCCCCCGCCCGCCGCGGAAGTGGCGCGGACGAGCCATGCGCGGCCGGCGGCGTCGACCGTGCCGGCAGCGAAGACGCGACGTCCGCGCCCCGCGAATCCGAAGGCCCGCTTGGCCAGCCAGCGGCCGGTGGAGCAGCGCGCGGCGAGCACGGCGAGCGCCTCGTCGAGGGTGCGCACGAACGCGGCGCCTGGGAGGCCGAGACCCAGCGACGCGTGGAAGGCTCGGTCGTTGACCGCGCGAAGCACCTCGGCCGGTGGGGCCGCCGGTAGCCGAGCGCCGGCGGCAGCGAGCGCAGCCAGGGCGCGCGGCGTCGGGCAGAAGGCGCGCCCCTCCCATCCGGTTGCGCGTTGCCCACCGAGATCACGCGCGCCGGTCGCGGACCGAGTCGCCGGGTCACCGGTCGCCGGCGCAACGACCGGGCCTCTGCTCCATCCCGACTTCAGGCGGTCGCCGTTCGCCTGGGGCGCGTCATCGAGGAGCACGTCGCCCTCGGCCAGCAGCGGCCCGACGCGCGGCCAGGTCCGCGAAGCGCGCGCACCGCGGCGCTCGGCGCGTAGCGGCGCGGCGCGGCGAGCTCCTCGTCGGCGTCGAAGTTCAGCACCCAGGCGCGCGCGGCGGCGGGTCGGCCGTCGCCTGCTCCCTCGCCGCCGGCCCGGCGCGCGCTGCTCACGGCTCCCGCGTGGCCTCGCGCGGCGCCGGCGCGCCAGGGGCGACCGGCTCGGCCTCCCACCGCGTCAGCGCCTCGATGAACGCCTCGCTCAGCCCGGCGCGCGCCCGCGCCGGCATCGAGCGGCCGTCCTCGCATGACCATCGGCGACAGCGGCGCGGGGAGCTCGGCCACCCAGCGCGCGAAGTCCGCGGTCCCCGCCCACTCCCGGAACCAGCGCACCGCGAAGCGCACGTGGGCCACCTCCTCGGCGCCGACGCGCTCGCTGAGCTCGGCACCGCGGACGTCGCCTGCACCGCGCAGGCGCTCGGCGAAGCGGGCGGAGTGGTCGAGGTTGCCGCCCTCGAAGCCGATCCCCATCGTGGCCACGAACGACAGCGGCGTGCGCACCGAGGGCACGCGCGCCCAGAACCAGTCGCGCACCGCGAAGTCGCCCACGGCGTGGCCGAGCTCGGCGAGGTGCGCCCGATACATGCGGCAGTGGCGCAGCTCGTCGCCGAGGATGCGCAGGAGCCCGGCGCGGAAGTCGCGCGGCGTCTCCGGGAAGGCGAGCAGTGCCCAGCCCATCAGCTCCGCGGCCTGCAGCTCGTGGTGCAGGAACGAGTGGAAGAGCTGGGCGCGCCGGACGGCGCTGACCAGCGCGCCGGCGCGAGGCGTCTTCGGGCTGCGCGCCGTGATGGTCCACGCCGGCGGTCGCCCCGGCGCGAGCAGGCGGCGCGGCGGGGGCGCCTCACCGCCGTCCGCTTCCCATCGCGGCGGCGGCGGCGGCGGCGCCAGCTTCTGCTCTGCGTCGTCGCAGCGGATGAAGTCCACGTCCAGCGCTCGACGGTGCCGGGCGCCGGCGGGTGCGGCCCCTCGCTGCCGGTGGCGATGCGATCGCTCATCGCTCGCCCTCGTCGTCGCGTCGAGCAGGGTGCCGGGCCGGGTCGACCGACGCGCCGTGCGGCCCGCGCCCAGGCGCTGCAGCACCCGCTGCAGCTCCTCGACACCGACAGGGATGCGCTCGGCCACCCTTCCGTAGAGCATGGCGGTGGGCACGTTCCGGCCGCGGAGCTCGCGCTGCGTCTCGTGGAGCACCGTGAGCACCACCCGCTCCAGGCGGGTGAGCCCATCGCGCGTCCGGCAGCCCGTCGTGCGGGCTGCGGCGCGGCGGGCGGGGACCAGCGCGGGGCCACCAGGTTGCCTACCGCACCGGCCCCAGCGAGACAAACGGCTAGCGCATCGACCGGTTTGAAACGCTGGGCTCGGCTGTCGACTTGGCACGCATGCGGGAGGTACTGGCGGAGCCCATCGTCGTCCTCGCGGCCTCGCTCGCCCTGGCGCTCGGCGCAGGCTGTGGCCGGCGCGACCTGCCCGCGCCACCGGCGCCGCCCGCGAGCGCCACGCCGGCGCCCGAGGCGCCGTCACCGATCTGCGAGGCCGGCGCGGGCCGCTGCCGCTCCGACGACGGCGCCGAGACCTGCCGGGCCGATGGGTCGGGCTGGGAGGCGCGGACCTGCGGGAGCGACACCGTGTGCCTGGGAGGCGCCTGTGCGCCGCTGGCGGTGCCGGGCGCCGTGCCGGCGACGACGCTGGAGCGCGACCGCGTGCTCGCGCTCGGCGGCGAGGGGTGGCTCGACGCGTGGGGCAGCAGCGGCCCGCTCTCGTTGCGCTCCACGCAGCGCTTTCAGGAGGCGCCGGGAGACGCCATCGCCGGCGCGCTCGTGCCCCGCTGGCGCTCCCTGTGCGCGCCGCGCGCCGCGCAGCCGCTGGCAGAGATGGGCCAGCGCCAGAATCCGCCGGCCTGGGCGCTGCTCGCCGGGTGGCTGGTGTCGCCCGACGCGCGAACGGTGACCCTCAAGGCGGGCGCCGCGGGCCGAGGCACGGTGTGGGTGGGCACCACGCGGGTGCTCGATGCCAGCGGAGCCACCAACAGCGCGCCGCTCGCGGACGAGCGCGTGGCCACCGTGGAGCTCGTCCCCGGTCCGAACGCGGTCACCGTCCTCGTCGAGCAACCCGACGAGAAGCCTCCGTCGCTGCTGCTGCGCGTTCACGACGCCAGGAACCGCGTGCCCCGCGATCTGGGCTTCGCGCCGCGTGGCGATGGCGTGCGCTGCGAGGCCGCGGCGTTGCTCACCGTGACCCCGGCGCTTTCCGTGGCCGAGGGCGGGTTCGCGCTGGAGACGTCGCCGCGCCTGCTCGGCCTGGCGCCGCGCGCCCTCGCCGCCGGTGCCGACCTGGCGGTGACGCTGGAGCTGCGCCGCGGTGGCGAGCGCGTCGGCGATCCGGTGCTCCGCGACATCGCGGGAGCGGACCTGGTGACGCGCGTAGGCAAGCTCGGCACGGTGATGCGGCCACCGCGGCCCGGGCGATACGAGGTGCGCGTGCTGGCCGCCGGGGTCGAGGCCGCCAGGGTCCCGCTCGTCTTCGCCGGCCCGTTGCACGACCGGGTGGTGGCCCTGCTGGCGCGCGACCCGACCGGGTGGCGGGGGCCGGACGCCAGCGGGTCGAGCTTCCGCGGACACGTCGCGCGACTGCGCGACGCCCTGAGCGCCCGCGAGAGCGACCGCGCCTGGCTGGAGCGGATGACGTCCGACGCCGAGGCCATCGGAGAGGCCCTGGCCAAGGGGGACGACGTCTACCGCACGCGCACCGGCTACGTGTACCGCGCCTACCGATCGCCGCTCGATGGGTCGCTGCAGCCCTATGTCGCGCTGGTGCCGCGGTCGTACAAGCCCGACGGCGCGCCGCAGCCGCTGATCATGGCGTTCCACGGCCAGGGCCGGCTGGCGGAGCACGGGCTGCGCACCGTCCTGGGCCACGCGCCCGACGACACCATGACCCTGGCCGTCGCCGCCCACCACCTGCCGAGCGTGGGGGACGTGGGGGCCATCGTGGTCGCCCCCTCCGGGTACGGCAACGCAAGCCCGCGCGGCATGGGCGAGGAGGACGCGCTCCGCGTGCTGGCGGAGATGAAGCAGGCGTACCGGATCGACGAGCGGCGCGTGTCGGTGACCGGCTACTCGCTAGGTGGCACGGCGGCCTTCGTCCTGCCGCTGCCCTCCCCAGCGGCGGTCTCGGCCGCGTCACCGCTCTGCGGCTACCCGAACCTGGCGACCTACGAGAGCGTGCGCACCGTGCCGCACACCCCCTGGGAAGAGACGCTCATCGCCAAGCGCTACATCGTCAACTACGCGGAGAACGGGCTGTGGCTGCCGATGAACATCGTCCACGGTGGCAAGGACGGGCCGGGCCGCTCGCAGGTGGTCGCCGACCGCTACCAGGCTCTCGGCTACGAGCACGTCTTCGATGTGCAGGACGAGCTCGATCACAACGTCTGGGACTACGCTTACCAGGACCTCAAGATGCTCTCCTGGCTGCGGGCGCGCCGGCGGCCGGCGGTGCCCCGCGGGTGCGCCTGGTGACCGGGGACTACCGCTACGACCGCGCCTACTGGGTGCGACTGGTTGGCATGCGCGAGAGCCTCCAGTTCGCGGACATCGATGCCCGCTGGGAGGAGACGGCGCGCCGCGTGGTGGTGCGCACCAGCAACGTCTCCGACTTCACCATCGACGTGTCCGCCTTCGGCGCCGCGCCGCCGGACCGCGCGGTCGTCGACGACATCGAGCTCCCGCTGCCGGCGGGCGCGCCGACGGTGTGGCTCGACCGCGCCGGTGGCGCATGGCGCGCGGGCACCGAGGCGCGGCCGCGTGGTGGCGCCAAGCACCGGGGCGTGGCGGGTCCCCTCGACGACGTGCTTCGCCACCCGCTGTGGATCGTCTACGGCACCCAGGACGCGACACAGACCGAGGCCAACCGCATGACCGCCGAGCAGCTGGCCCTCCACGACGCCTTCTCCGGCGGTCGCTTCCCGGTGAAGCCAGACCACGAGGTCGGCGAGGGCGACCTCGCCGGTCGCAGCCTGGTGCTCGTCGGTAACCCTGGCAGCAATCGGGTGACCGCCTTGCTCGGCGACGCGCTCGGCGTCCGCTTCGAGGGCGGCGCGCTGCTCTTTCGCGGCAAGCGCTACGAGGGCGACACGGTGGGCATCTCCGTCATCCGGCCGAACCCGCGCGACCCGGAGCAGTACGTGGTGCTGCACGCCGGCGTCGGCTCGCGCGGCACGCTGGCCGCGCGGCACCTGCCGCAGCTGGCGCCGGACTGGTTGGTGTACGACGAGCGCATCACCGCGCAGCGTGGTGAGCTGCTCCTCGGCCGGCGGCCCGTGCTCGATGGTGGATTCTTCTCCGACGAGTGGCAGTAGACTCCTGCCTCATGAGCGAACCCCACCTCTTCGAGTGCCGGCTGCACTGGACAGGCGCTGAGCAGGGGCCCACCCGCAGCTACGAGGGCTACTCGCGCGAGTACAAGATCGAGTTCGACGGCAAGTCGCCGCTGCACGGCACGGCCGCGCCCCAGTTCCTGGGTGACGGCTCGCTGCACAACCCGGAGGACATGCTGGTGGCCGCGCTGTCGGCCTGCCACTGCCTGAGCTACCTGGCCATCTGTTCGCGCTCCGAGGTGGTGGTCACCGCCTACGAGGACCGCGCCGTCGGGACCATGCGGGTGGTGGACAAGGTGCTGCGCTTCACCGAGGTGCTGCTGCGTCCGCGGGTGACCGTCGCCGCGGGCGCCGACGTCGATCGCGCCCGCCGCATCCACGACAAGGCGCATCACGAGTGCTTCATCTCCGCCTCGGTCAACTTCCCGGTGCGCAACGAGCCCACCATCGTGGTGGCTGGCGACTGAGGCGCAGCGCTTGGCCGCCTCGTCGAGGTCGCTCCGGTCGCTCCGGCCGCGGAGTGTCGGCCCGTGCTGACGATCGGCGCCCTGCTCGCTCTGCTGGTGACGCTTGGCGCCGTCGTCTACTTCAAGCTCCGCCAGTCGGGCCTGCTCGTGGACGACTCGGAGGCGCGCTTCGCCGCGTCCATGGCCGCCGCCGGCGCGCTGGCCGCTGCCGGCAAGCTCGCGGCGTCGCCGACGCAGACCTCCCCGGTGCGCGTCGCCGTGCCCCGATCGGCGAAGGCCGAGCTCGCCGGCGAGGTGTGGGCGGCGCGCCTGCGCGACCGCGGGCTGGACGACGTGCGGGTCACGCCTGCCGACGTGCCCGGCGCGGTGATCCTCGCCGCCGGCGCGCTTCGCCTGGAGGTGCAGCGCTCCGCGCGCGGGCGCATCGCGTCCACGCCGCCGGCGGGCGTGGAGGGCGAGGAGCTGCAGGCCTACCTGTCCGCGCCGGCAGCGCTGATGGTGGCGCGCGTGCAGGGCGGAACCGCGCAGCGCGCGCGGGTGCGGTTCGCCGCCGAGGTGCTGCTGGCGCTGCTCGAGGACGCCGAGAGCCTCGGCGCTCTCGAGGTGCAGAGCGGCGCCTATCACTCGACGCGCAGCCTGACGACGCTGCTGGAGCTCGGCGACGCCGACGGGCTGGCCGAGCGCCTCGGCTTCGGCGACGCGGCCGCCGGCGAAGCGACGGGCTAGTCCACGCGCCAGGTGCGCGCCAGCTGGATGGTGCGCGCGTTCTCCGGCACGCGCTCGAGGAAGCTGCGCCGCCACTCGGCATCGCTGATGCGCGCCGCGCGCTCCATGAGGCGCCGGTGCGCGACGGCGATGGCGCGCCGCGCCGGGTCGCTCTGCCCCGCGGCGGCCAGCGCCTCGGCGTGGCTCAGGCGGACCAGCGCCTCGCCCTCGTCCAGCCCGCCCAGGCGCTCGAGCAGCTCGAGCGCGTCGCGCGCCGCCTCCAGCGCCTCGCCGACGCTGCGGCGCGCCAGCTTCACCTGGGCCAGCGTGGCCAGCGCTTGCGCGCGGCCGGGGGGGCTGGCAGCGCTGACCACCACCGCCAGGCGGGCCTCCTCGTCGGCGGTGTCGAGCTCGTGGAGCATGAGCAGGATCATGGCCAGGTAGATGCGTGCGTGTCCCTCCAGGCGCCTGTTGCCCTGCGCCTCGAAGGCGGTGGCCGCCTCGGTCTCCAGGGTGCGCGCCTCCTGCAGCCGTCCCAGCAGCGCCAGCGCCATGCCCAGGTTGTGACGCGCCAGCGCACACGCGTGCGACAGGCCCATGCGCTCACCGGCGCCCAGTGCGTCGCGCAGCGCCGCCTCGGCGTCGAGGTGCGCGCCGAGCTCGAGGTAGGCGTAGCCGACGCTCACCTGTTGAATGCAGGCGTTGCGCAGATCCCCTGCGCGTTCGAAGGCGTTGGCGCTGGAGAGGCGGCGCTTGAGGTAGGCGCCGGGGTCGCCGATGAAGAGCGCCTGGGTGGCGCGCGCCGAGTGCACCCAGCCGCGCACGCGGGGGTCGCCCTCCACGCCGCTGCCCAGGTCGTCCCCCGGATCCGATGGCACCGGACCGGTGGGCACGCGCTCGTAGGCGTCCAGGCGCGCCAGCAGCGGGCCGGCCCGATCCGGCCGCCCGGCGTAGAGCAGCTGCCCGACGGTGTGCGCGGCAGCCACCACCTCCGGCCCGCCCGGTCGCGCGGCCGTGCCGCGCTCGGAGAGCATCTGCGCCACCTCGCCGAGGCGCTCCGGCTTGCCGAGCCGTCCGCTGGCCAGCGCAGCCTGCCCGGCGGCCGCGAACCAGGCGCGCTCGCCGCGGGGCAAGGTGGACATGGCCACGCGCGCGCAGGACTCGGCCTCGGCGTTCTGGCCGCGCCAGCCGTGGGCCTCGGCCTGCACCAGGCGCAGCTCGCCGAGCAGCGCGCCCGAGGCGCCGAGGGCCACGCCGCGATCGGCGCGCGCGCAGGCGGCGTCGAAGTCGTTGCCCTCCAGCGCCTGCTCGGCGGCGCGGCGGAACCAGTGGGTGGCGCGCGCCGGCTCGTCGCCGCGCTCGAAGTGCTCCGCGAGCAGGGCCGCGTCGCGCTCGCCGGCGCGCTCCAGCCACTCGCCGGCGAGGCGGTGGCCGAGCATGCGATCGGCATCGGTGAGCATGGAGTAGGCGGCCTCGCGCAGCAGCGCGTGGCGGAAGATGTGCTCGTCCTCGCCCGGAAAGCGCCCCTCGCCGCGACGAACCACCACCTCGCGCTCGCACAGCTCGGCCAGCGCGCCGGCCACCGTGGCCGGGTCGGCCTCCTCACCGACCAGGGTGCACAGGCCGCCGGGCCAGAAGATCTGCCCGAAGACGCTGGCGGCGCGGAGGAGCAGGCGCGCGGCGCCGGGCAGGGTCTCGAGGCGCGCCTGGACCATGGCCAGCACCGTCTCCGGCAGCATCTCTCCGCGGCCCTCGACGACGGCGCGGATCAACTCCTCGAGGTAGAAGGCGTTGCCGCCAGCGCGCTCGGCGAGGCGCGCCACCGTCGCCGCGTCGATGTCGTCGCCGAGCACCGCGCGCACCAGCTGCTCGCTACCCTGACGGCTCAGGTCGTCGAGCTCCACCCGGGTCACCGCGCGCCCCGCCCAGAGGTCGGGGAAGATGTCGCCGATCTCCGGACGGCCGAGGGCCAGCACCATCCAGGGGCGGTCGCCCAGGTTGCGCAGCGCCGCGTCGATCAGCTGCACGGTCGGCAGATCGCCCCACTGCAGGTCCTCGAGGATGATCAGCAGCGGGCGCGCCGCCACCTCGGCGCGGAGGAAGTCCTCCCAGGCGCGGCGCATCTGGTCGCCCATGAGCACCGCGTCGCGGCGCGCCGCGCGCAGCTGGACGCTGTCCCGGTCGTCGAACTGCACGCCGCACAGCTCGCCCAGGAACTCGGTCACCCGGCGGCGCTCGGTGGCCGGCAGGTGGCGGGCCACGCGGGCGCGGAGCTTCTGCTGGCGTACCTCGGGTGACTCGGCGTCGAGGAGGCCGGCGGCGCGCTGCACCATGCGCACCACCATCCCGAACGGCGAGCCCGCGCTCATCGGATCGCAGCGCGCGAACCACACCTCGGGCACGCCGCTGCCGAAGGCCATGCTCCCCGCACCGGCCGCGGCGCGCTGCTGGGCGCCGCGCTGCGCCAGGCGGGCCATGAGCTCGAAGCGCAGGCGCGACTTGCCCACGCCGGGCGCGGCGGTGATGACCACCGCGCGCGCGGCGCCCGTCGCGAAGCAGGCGTCGTACACCGAGAGCAGCGAGGCGATCTCCCGCTCGCGCCCCACACAGGGGCTGGGCCGGCCGAGCAGGGTGCGGCGCGCCTCGGCCACATCCCGCTTGCCGCGCAGGAAGAGGCCGGCGCGGTCGCCACCGACATCGAAGCGCGGGTCGAGCAGCCCGGCCACCACCTCGTCGAGGCGGATGGCGTCGACGCGCGCCACGCCCGCCGCCGGGCGCTCCCCGGTGGCCTCCAGCACGGCGTCGTGCTCCGCGAGCATGGCCACGGCCCGGTCGATGACCTCGCCCATGGGCATGCGGCGGGAGACCACCGCGCGCCCGGCCACCAGCGCCACCGGGATGGCCGCCAGCAGCGGCCGCATCTCCAGGGCGCAGAGCGCGGCGCGCGCGGCCTGGTCGGTGGCCGCGCCGGAGGTGTCGACGGTGACCAGCAGCGAACCATCGGCGAGCCAGTGCAGCTTGCCGCCGTAGCGCTCCGCCACGCCGGCCAGAGCCCGCTCGCGGCTGGCCCAGTCGGCGAACGCCGGCACGGCGTCGCTCACCTCCTCGGCATCCATGGCCAGCGTCGGGCGGTCGTCCTCCTCGTCGGAGAGCGGTGAGGCGTCGACCATGGTCGGCCCGTCTATCCCCAGATCGACGGCGGCCTCGGTCGCCCGACGCGGGCCACCATCAGGCAGGTCACGCGCCGCTCGGTCGCGGTGAGCCCCGGGGCCGTGCTCTGGCGCCTGGCGCGGCGCCGCGTTGCTCGCCGAGCGAGTCGAGCTCGGCGAGCAAGGCGGCGCCATCGCCGGGGCGGCCGGCCGGGTCCTTGGTCAGCATCCGCGCCACCAGATCGTCGAGGGCCGGCGGCACGTCGTCGCGCAGGTCGCTGACGCGCGGCGCCTCCTCCAGGACCACCCGCAGCAGCACCGCCAGCCCGTCCTCGCCGGAGAAGACGGCGCGCCCGGTGAGACACTTGAAGAGCACGCAGCCGAAGGCGAAGACGTCGGCGCGCGCGTCCACGGTCGGCTCCCCGCGTGCCTGCTCGGGGGCCATGTACCCGGGTGTGCCGAGCATGGACCCGGTGATGGTCAGCTGGCGGCGGCCCTCGCGCAGGCGCGCGATGCCGAAATCGAGCAGGCGCACCTCGGAGACCGAGCCGCGCACCAGGTAGAGGTTGGATGGCTTGAGGTCGCGGTGGATGACGCCGCCGTCGTGCGCCGCTGCCAGCGCCCCGGCGCAGCGACGGGCGAAGGTCAACGTCTCGTCCAGCGTCAGCCCCTGGCGCTTGAGGCGCTCGGCCAGGCTCTCGCCCTCGAGCCACTCCATGGCCAGCCACATTTCCTGCGTGCTCTTGCCGTGCGCCACGTAGCGGACGATGCCCGGGTGGCGCAGCTCGGCGAGCAGCTCCGCTTCGCGCACGAAGCGCCGCACCTGGTCGGCGTCGTGCTCGCGCATGACCTTGACGGCCACGGCACCTCCGTCGCGCCGGTCGCGGGCGCGCCAGACCGTGCCCATGCCGCCCGAGCCGGCGACGCGCTCGAGCTCGAAGCGGTCGGCGATGACGTCTCCCCGGTCCATGCCGCGGCGTCGTTCTAGCAGGGCGGCGGCCCGGCCGCCGGGGAGCTTGCTAGGCAGGGGCCAGGAGCCCGCGCAGGCGCTCCGGATGCACCTGGTACTCCTTCTGGCAGTAATCGCACCGGATCTCGAGGACCTCGCCGCCCTGGACCAGCTCGGCGATGTCTCCCGGGCCGAGCGAGGAGAGGGTGGCCAGCACCTGGGTCTCGCTGCACGTGCACTCGAAACGCAGGGACGACTCGCCGGTGACGCTGAAGGGCATGCCGTGGAGGAGCTCGGCGAGCAGGCTGCGCGGGGTGAAGCCGGTGCGGCCGATGAGCTCGCGGATGTCGTCCATGCCGTGAAGGCGCTCGGTCATGATCATGTGCATCGCGCGATCGACCTCCGGCAACAGCTGCACGATGTATCCGCCGGCGCGGGTGGCGCCGCGCTCGTCGGCGAGGACACCCACGGCGATGACGCTGAGCACCTGCTCCGACTCCTGCATGTAGACCATCAGGGCCTCGCTCAACCCGCCGGCGCCGGAGACGTCGACGATGCCCTGGTGGATGGCGCCGTTGGGCAAGCTGCGCATCACCTGCAACAGCGCGCCGGCGCCGAGCGCGAAGTCGCCCCCCTTGGGCAGCTGCATCAGGCCGCGCGTGGCGCCGCCGGGGCGCGAGTCGGCGACCAGGCTGCCGCGGCCGCCGGCGCCCTTGAGGATCCCCTGCACGCGCATCTGCGGGGCCATCGTCTCGCGGACCAGCACCGTGCCGGTGAGCAGGTCGGCGAGGTGCAGGGCGGTGGCGCCGGTCGCGCCCTGCGCGGCCGCGGCCGCGCGCACCGTGGCCACGCTGGAGACGGTGATCACGCGGAACGAGCCGTCGTCGGTGATGGCGCGGAGCACGCCATCCTCCGTCTCTTCCGGGTCACCGGGCATCGTCGCGCGCTCCTCCACCGACTCGCCAGCGACTCTACCACGAGGCGCCGCCATCGCTCGCGGGCGGGCGCCTGCGCCTCAGCCGCCGCCGTCCGGGTCGCGGAAGCCGTCGCCCACCGCGCGGCGATGCGGCTTGATGGCCTGGCCACCGACGTCGCCGGTGTTCGGGTCCTCGCCGGGGCCGCCGACGCCGACCTCCTTCTCGCCCTGGCGCGCCGGCTTGCCTTCCTCCTTGCCCATCTGGCCGTGGTTGCTGGCGTCCTGGGTCTCGCCGGGCGCGGGGCTGCGCGCGCTGCTTTCCTGCGGGCGCGGGCCGTTGGCGTTGTCGCGGTCGTCCCCTTCGGCTGGCGGAGCGGCGCGCCAGGCCTTGTGCAGGTTGGCGGTCAGCGCGGCGTTGAGCTTGTCCTCGGCGTCGGTGCTCAGCGTGCTCGGAAAGTTCTCCAGGCGCTGCCCGCCCCAGGTCGCCTTGCCGGCGGACGCGCCGTCGCGGAACAGCTCGACCGCGTTGCCGACCATCTCGGCACGGTAGACGTACTGACCGACCTTCACTTCGACCGTGCTCTTCGTCACCGTTGCCACGCGCACCTCCGCGAGGACCGGGGCGCCGTGGCGCGCGTCCTCCCCAGGATCGATGCTCGGAACGGCCGGAACGCTCGCATGCAGCCGGGCGGCCGCGCCCGGTCGCTCAGGGGGCCGGCACCGTCTGGGAGCGCACCGTCGAGTCGCCAGGCGGAATGCGGCGCGGCGGGATGACCACCGGCCCGGATGCGCGCAGCGTGTTCTGCGCGGTCCGGCGGCGCGGCGCAGGGGCCGGGGCCCCCTTCTTCGGGATGCGGTAGACGTTCTTGGCGCGGATGGCGGTGCCGCGCAGGTTGTTGGCGCGCTGGATGTCCTGCACGCTCACGCCGTAGCGGCGCGCCAGCGAGCCGAGCGTGTCGCCGCTGCGGGCGCGGTGCTCGACGTACCCGGCGCTCGCCGGGGCCACCGGTGCGGGTGCCGCGGAGGGGCGCTTGAGCAGACCACGCTGCACCAGGAAGGGCATGGCGCGTCGGCCGAGCTCCTGGGCCACCGGGTTGTAAAAGCGGACGTGGATGTGCGTGGCGTGGCCCTGGGCGTGGCGGATGAGCGGCCGCGCTCCCTTGCCGCCGACCTGGAACACCTCGTCCAGCCACTCATGCGGCTCACCGATGGAAGCCGCGTAGTCCTTGAGGAGCCGCTGCACCGAGCTGTCGATGAGGATCAGCTCCGCGTCGGTGTCGGTGATCAGCGTGCGCACGAAGGTCCAGGTGCGCGGACGATCGAGGTTCCTGTCCGTGGCGCGCGCGTACCAGGGGGCCTTGCCGTCGAGGTAGTAGCTGACGTCGACGTCACGGCCGGCCTGGTGGCTGAGGTGAGGGGACAGGTGCCCGCCGTTCCTGGCGCTGATGTGGCCGATGAACATCTTCGGCGAGCCGGGCCAGCGCTCGTGCACGGCGTCGATGGCGTGCGTCAGGTAGTCGATGGTCTCGCGCGTGCCCCAGGCGTGGCCCGGATCGACAGCGCTCCAGCGCTCACCGCGCGGCATCTCCACGGCGTTCACCAGCGCGCCGGCGCTGGCCAGACCGACGGACATCGGCCCCAGCGAGGCGACGTCCGCCTTCACCTTGCCCTCGATCTCCGCGTCGCTCATGGACACCGCCGCCAGCACCCCGGTGGCGATGGG
>JBBJMR010000174.1:0-18126 GCA_037720395.1 Polyangiaceae bacterium | reverse complement strand
GCACACCTCGTCCTGACAGAAGACCACCACGTCGGGGGTGATGCAGTCGTTGCAGTCGTTGTCGCAGTACGGCCAGGCTTCCTTGGCCGCCGCCTGGGTGTCGGCGTGCACCACCTGCGCCTCGCTGATGCAGAAGTTGTTCACCACGCAGCAGTCGGAGTTCTTGGTGCAGGCGATGGGCACCTGCGTGGCCGCGTCCCAGGCGGCCGTGTCGCCGTGGCAGGTGGCGCCGCCGTTGCCGGTGGCACCCGAGCCTCCGCCGCCTTGCCCGGCGCCGCCTTCGGCGCCGGCGGCACCGCCTCCACCACTGCCGCCGCTGCCCTGGGCGCTGCCGGAGTTGCCGCTGCCCGGTGGATCGCTGCCGATCTCCTCCAGCTTGGTGCAGGCCGCTCCCATCGAGCCGAGCGCGAGCGCCACGATGGAGAGCGACAGGGGCAGGGAGAGGCGAAGCTGAGAAAGTCGGGTGGTCATCGGTCCTCCTGAGTCAACGAGCGTGGATTCTCGAGATCGACGCGGCGGGAGCCAAGGCGGCGGAGGTCCGCCGGCCTCGCCGGCAAGCTCCGCTTCCGCTCCCCGCATGTGGGGCCCAGCCCCACGCGCTGTCCTCGCGTCGTGAACCCGCATCTCGATCGGGTTCTGCTCCCTGAGTGTCGTGGTCCTCCTGGCTCCGTGACCCGAAGATCACTTCTGCGCGACGGGGCCGCGCACGCGTCCGGCCAGTGGGGAGGCGGGGTTGTCGCGGAGGAACTGCTCGGCCAGCGCGCGCGCCTCGGTGACCTTGCCGGCCTGACACAGCGCGAGCACGCGCCCCGCGGCGCGCTCCTCGCGCAGCGTACCGTCGGCGAAGGAGCGCTCGTGCTCGGCGAGCAGGCGCAGCGCCTCGTCGGTGCGACCGGCGCTGAGCTCGGTCTGCGCGCGCCGGAGTAGCGCCGACTCGCCTTCCAGCTCGGAGCGCTTCGCCGGCGCCCCCGCTTCGCCCGCCGCCACCTCGGTCGCGCTGCCGCTGCCCGCGCTCGCCTTGCCGCTGCCGCTGCCGCTGCCACTGCCACTGCCGCTGCCACTGCCGCTGCCGCTTCCTCCGCTCGCTGTCGGCGCAGCCTTCTGTTCGGCGCCGCTCTGCGCGCCCGGCGACTCCGGTGTGCCCTCGGAGGCCGCAGCCACCGCGGCCGCGCCCGCGGCGACCGCTGCCGCGCGCGCGGGCTCCGCGGCGGTGCGGGCCCAGCTGGCCACCGCGGCTCGTGCGGGCGCCTCCGCCATCCGTGGGCCGCCCGCACCGACGGCCACGGCGCCGCCACCGAGCCCAGCGACCACCAGCAACCCGATGATCACCTTGCCGGCCAGGCCCGCGCCGGCACCGGCGGTCACCGCACCGGCGCCGGCCTGCGCGGCGGTGGTGGTGATGGCCGTGGCCGCCGCCGCCGCGCCGATGCGCGCGAACACCGCGCCACGGATGCGCGCCCGGTCGTCGTCGCTCGGGTCCTCGTCCGGGCGCGCCGCGTCGAGCAGCGCCTGGGCCTCGCGGCTTCGATGGCTCATCGGTACCTCCAACCATCCTGCGCCTTGCGGCGGGCGACGGACGCCTCGAACTCGGAGCGCGCCGCACGCAGGCGCGCGTAGACGGTGTTCACGTTGACCGAGAGCAGCGCCGCGATCTCCGGCCCGCTCACCTGCTCCAGCTCGGCGAGGATGAACACGGCGCGCTGGTCGTCGGAGAGCTCGTCCAGGATCTCGTAGAGGATGCGCACCGCCTCGGCCTTGACCATCGAGGCGTGCGGCCCGGGCTCGCTGGGGCGGTCCTCGGACGCGCCCTCCAGCACCTCGTCGGTGCCGGTGGTGTGCGCGGCCTGGCGCCGCGCCATCCGCGGGGGGTTGCGCCCCCCCCCGAGCGCGTTGCCGAACAGCCTGGTCTACAGCGACGAGCGGCCCCCGAACGACTCCAGCCGCCGGTGCACGACGAGCAGCACCTCCTGCACCACGTCGTCCACATGCGCGTCCGCCACGCCCAGGCGCCGCACGCTGCGCCAGAGGAAGTCGAAGTGCTGCTCGTAGACCGCGGCGAAGTCGGGCACGGCCACCCGCGCCGGCTCGCCGCCCGCTTCGTCGTCCCCGGCAGGGCGCGGCTCGCGCGCAGGGTCGGCGCCCGAGAGCATCATCGTCGCCACATCCTATCCGCCGTCACCCGCCGCGCCTCCGGGCGCCGACGGAAAGCCGGCTCGCCACCCCGGTGTGTACGGCGCAGCCGGCGCCCGTGTCAGAAACGGATCTCCGGCCCCGCGGCGATGCGCCCGGCGACCGCCGGCGAGGTGCCCACCATGCCGTCGTCGTGCAGCGCCCAGGCGGTGCGAATCACCGGGACCGCCACCCCGGCGTCGGCGCGCAGCCACACCGCTTCCGTCAACGGGAACGCGGCGTTGACGGTGGCCCGCCCAGCCACCCACACCATGGAGGCCTCCTCCGGGAACTGGACGCCGTGGCCCTCGGCCTGGATGCGCCCGACCTCCAGCGCCCCGCAGGCGCCGAGCTCCACCGGCGTCTCGAGGGCGACCCCGCAGCCGGCCAGGGCACCGGAGACGAACGAGAAGGTGCCCCCCTTTTGCGGCTCGCCCTCGAGGGCCACCTCGCGCTCGAACCACCAGGTCCCCTCGAGCTCGAGCCGCAGGCGCTCCCAGGCGAGGCCGCCGGCGAGGGTCAGCCCCACCGCCGGCACGAGCATCGATCCGCTGTCGCCGCCGAGGCGTGCGCCGACGAAGCCGCTCGATCCGGCACGCGTCGCCGGATCGTCGTTCGCCGCGTCTCGCGCGCGGCTCGATGGGTTCGGCGCGGGCGCCGTGCGCGCCACCGGCGGCGCTCCCGCCGCCGCTCCGGCGATACGCGCCCTCTCCGCCTGCGCCGCCACCGCCTCGGGGTCGAAGGCCATGGCCAGGATCAGCGCGGCGATGTCGGCCAGCGCGGCGCCCGAGAGCTTCATCATGGCCACCTCCTACGCGTCACCCGCCGCGCCTCCGGGCGCCGGCTGAAAGCCGGCTCGCCACCCCCCTGTGTGTACGGCGCGGCCGGCGCCCGTGTCAGAAACGGATCTCCGGCCCCAGGGCGATGCGTCCGGCGACCGCCGACGAGGTGCCCACCGTGCCGGCGTTGCGCAGCACCCATCGGGTGCGAACCCCCGGGACCGCCACCCCGGCGTCGGCGCGCAGCCACACCTCGTCCGTCAACGCGAACGCGGCGTTGACGGTGGCGCGCCCGGCCACCCACACGGTGGAGGCCTCGCCTGGCGACAGGACGCCGTAGCCGTCGGCCTGGATGCGCCCGACCTCCAGCGCTCCGCACGCGCCGAGCTCCACCGGCGTCTGCAGGGTCACGCCGCAGCCGGCCAGGGCGCCGGAGACGAACGAGATGGTGCCGCCCTTGGCCGGCTCGTCCTCGAGGTCCACGTCGCGCTCGAACCACCAGGTCCCCTCGATCTCCAGCCGCAGGCGCTCCCAGACGAGGCCGCCGGCGACGGTCACCCCGACCGCCGGCACCAGCATCGTGCCCGCGTCGCCGGCGAGGCGCGCGCCGACGAAGGCCCCGGCACCGCCCGGCGCCGCCTCCTCGTCCGCCGCGTGCGCGCGCGCGTCGGCGCGTTCGGCGCGGGCGCTGGGCGCGCCACCGGCGGCGCCGCAGCGGGGCCGGGCGGCGGGGGCTCGCCGGCGGTCGGAGCGGCGGGCCCGCCGGGCGGTTGTGTGCCGGGCGCCGCGCCGGCCGCGCGCGCCCGCTCCGCCTGCGCGGCCACCGCCTCCGGGTCGAAGGCCATGGCCAGGATCAGCGCCGCGGTGTCGGCCAGCGCGGTGCAGGAGTCGTCGCGCAGCGAGCGCTCGCCGGCCGCGCCGTCCGACTCGGTGTGGAGCTTCAGCCGCCAGCCGCCGGCCTCGCTGGCGAAGACCTCCGCGCTGGCGCGCAAGCGCTTGCCCGAGGCAGCGCTGGGCTTGCCGCCGAGGAGCCGGTCCATCTCGGCGCGCACGCCCGCGGCGTCCGGGCATGCGGAGGGCGCGCTCCAGCGCAGCTCGATCGGATCGTCGGTGCTGGCCGGCTGCGCCGACGCGGCGACCGTGCCTGCAAGGATGAGGGCGCCCGCGAGGGCCGCGGCGATCGTCGGTGGAGCGTGCTGGCGCATGACCGGGCTTTCGTCCCTCGGACCGGCGGCGCTCACTCCATGCGCATGACGACGTGGAAGCCGAACTTGCTCTCGAATACCTCGCTCACCTGGTTCGGCTCCAGCTCGAACGCCGCGTCGGCGAACTCGGGCACGACCATGCTGCGCTCGATGGTCCCCACCGAGCCGGCGCGCGTGGCCGCGCCGGCCTCGTCGCTGTACGCCGCCACCGCCTTCTCGAAGTCCATCCCTTCGGTGAGCTTGTTGAGGGCCTCCTGCGCGCGCAGGCAGGCCTGCCCGCGCGTGCGCTTCACCCCGGCCTTGGCGTTCTTGGATTCGGTGTGATGCACGAGGATCTGGCGCGCCGTGATCTTCGCCGGCTCGTTCTCCTTGCGCTCGCGCTTGACGTTGGCGCTCACCAGGCAGCGCTCGCCGGCGGTGTCCTTGAGCTCCATGTGCAGCTCGTCCGGCGCGGCGGCAGGCGCCGGGCTTCCGCAGGCCAACCAGCCGCTGCAAGCGAGACAGAGGAGCGGGGCGATGCCGGACAACGACGGCGGGCGCGCGGCGCGGAGGCTCATGCGCGCACTCTCGCACAGCTCGCGCCGCCCGACGAGATCGCGCGCCCGGCGTAGCGTGGGCGATGCAAGCCTGCTCAGCGGGTAGGCGCGCGAGCCAGCCGACAACCGTATCAGTACTCCTGCGGCCAGCTGGCGTACGGCGCCAGCTTGCTCTTGTCGACCCGGATGATGCGCAGCTTCTGGTCGTTGTGCGTGGCGCCGTCGATGTCCTTCTCGGAGCGCCCGATGGTGATGAAGAGGTGGTCCGGCCCCACCGTGATCCCCGGATCGATCATCTGCACGATCGGGTTGGTGTCGTTGTCGTTGTCGCTGATCCAGCGCTCCACATCCATCAGGTAGTCCCAGGCCACGCCGTCGTGGCTGCGTGCCAGCGCCAGGCGGCTGCGTGGGAACATGACCTTCGGGTGGTCATCATGGTCGTTGTAGACCCACACCATGTAGAACGTCGGCGTCCCGGCATGAGAGTCCTCGACCAGCCCGAACGAAGAGCGTGCGTTCTTGAGCTGATCGAGAGCGTGGTCGCCGGTCCAGGTCACACCGCCGTCGGTGGACTCCGCGTAGCGGACGCTGCCCGACTCGTTCCAGGGCACGTAGAGCCGGAGCGTCCCCGCCGACGTCTCGATCACCTTGCCCTCGGCATACTGATCGAGGGCGGTCACCGCCGAGCTGTCGTTCTGCGATTGCGTCCAGCTCAATCCGCCATCGTCACTGTAGTAGATCTCGCACTTGTGGCCGAGGTCGCGACCATTGTCGAACCGTGCCGTCGCCACGAAGAAGATGCGGCCAGTGGAGATCTGCGACAGCTTGTCGTTCATCTGGATCACGGTCGTCATCCCCGGGCTGTATGCCCGGTAGCCAGTCCAGGTCAGTCCGTCGCCGGGAAGCGACCAGCCTGCGCCGTCGGAGGCCGAAATGCGGGAGCGGAAACGCAGCGGGCTTTCGCTGTCGGGCGAATCGACGTCGTATTCCGCCTGCAGCTTGAGCAGCTTGCCAGATTGCAGGCGCAGGACGCTGTGGTGGGCATGCGCGTCATCGGGCCACTGCTGCGGTGGTGCCCCCCGAACCCGCGCTGCCGCTCGCTCTGACGCCGCTCGCGCCGGCTGACTGCGGATCGCCGCCCGAGGTCCCGCAGCCCGAGAGGAGCAGCGCGGAGCAGATGCCGCAGAGGCTGGCCTGGCGCAAGGACTCGAGCCCGACGTGACCGGTACGTGTCGGCTGCGTCATCGATGTCGACGCTAGCGCCGAGCATTCGACACAACAAGGGGCGGTTGGACGCTCAGCTCACCCATCGGCGTGCGGCCGGCCGTTACAGCGCACTCTTCACGCCAATTGCTCCGTCTGCGCTACGACTTTGCAGTGGGACGATTACCACCGTGCCACGCTGCTCGACCTCAGTCGTCATCGTCGACCGCGGCCGCCAGCAGGCCGCGCAACGCGCTGGCGCCGATCATCGCGGCCCCGCGCGCGTGGACACCCCCGCTCGAGCCTGCGTTGTCGCCGGCAGCTCCGGCCGCGGCAAACCTGCGGTTCACGCGCTGGAGCTCGTCCCTATCGAACCAGGTGCCGTGCTCCGTGCAGAAATCGACGACGATGCCCTGCCGGGGGACTGCCGTGGCGCGCATCACCCGATCGCACACCGGGCAGGGCGCGGGTGCGTCGCGTCGCGAGCGTCGCACGGCCTCGCTGGCCACGGCTTCCGCGAGGGCGACGGCCTCCAGCTCGGGCCGCGCGACGAGGCGCTGGCTGAGCGCGTTGTCGGCCCAGACGCCGCCGCAGCGGCGACAGATGTCGACCTCCAGCCCGGACCCGCGATGGCGCTCGAGCTTCCGCTCGCAGCGCGGGCAGCGCGGGAAGGCTCCATCGCGTCGCCGGCCACGGCGCCGCTTCTCCTCGGTGCGCGCCGCATCATCGGGGCTGGTCACGGCGGGGGCCGCAGGCTGCTCGACTTCGCCTTGGCTTGCCTTCTCCTGGTCCGAGCGTGCCGGTTCTATACGCGGATCGAGCGCCGCACGGATCTCGGCCGGCGCCTTGCCGGCGACGAACAGATAGACCACGGCGTCCGCCACCTGGCCGGCGAGCCGGCGATCGAGGCTCGTGGCGCCAGAGAGGAACGTTCCCTGCGGGGCCATGCGCACCATTCGCCAGAAGTCGAAGCGTAGAGTAGGCCGATGCAAGCCCTGCTTCGCGTCCTCTTCCTCCGCTTCCTGGGGCGGATCGAGCGGCGCGTCATCGTGGCCATCCTGCTCACCGCGGCCATCCCGCTCTGTGGCTCGCTGCTGGTGGGGCGAGCGATCATCGAACGCATCTCGGCCACCGCCTTCCAGCCGGAGTTCGGAGCGCACCTCGAGCGGTCCCTCGACGTCTATGCCGACCTGGTGAGGGCCATCAAGCAGTCGATGAAGAGCGAGGGCGAGGCCATCGCCTTCGCTCCGGCCATGCGCGCCGCGGCGGCGCTGCCCGAGGCCGCCGCCCGCGACCAGGCGCTGGGCGCGGAGAGGGCACGTCCGATGGCGGCGCACCCGACGCGGGTCTCGCTGGCCGTCGAGGCGGAGGACGGCAAGGTGCTGGTGGAGCGGCGACGCGCCGCGCCGCTCGATCCGGCCCGCGAGCGCACCCTGGCGGTGCGCAAGGCGCTGCTCGAGCCGGCGCCGGGCGAGGACGGACCCGCGCTGAACATGGCCGCCGTCTTCGCCACGCCCAGCGCGCGCTTGGCGGAGCAGGCCGAGGCGCAGGAGTTCGTGCAGGCCTACCGCCAGATCGAGCGCAACCACCGGCAGGAGTACCTGGACGACACCTACCGCGCCGTCTTCGCGGTGCTGCTCCTGGTCACCGTGGCGGTGGCCATCGTCGCCGGCATGCTGGTGGTGCGCCCGGTGGTGCGGCGCATCAGCCGCCTGGCCGCCGCCACCCGACCGGTGGCCGAGGGAGATCTCTCGGTGCGGGTCGACGAGTCCGGCAAGGACGAGGTGGGCGACCTGGGGCGCGCCTTCAACAGCATGCTCGGCGAGCTGGAGCAGAGCCGGGCGCGCATCGAGTTCCTGCGCCGCATGGGCGAGTGGCAGAAGATGGCCCGCCGCCTGGCGCACGAGATCAAGAACCCGCTCACACCGATCCTGCTGGCCGTCGAGGAGGTGCACCGGCGCTACCAGGGTGACGACGCCGCCTACCGGCGCATCGTGCAGACGACCTACGAGGTGGTGCAGGAGGAGGTCGGCTCGCTGCGCCGACTGGTCGGCGAGTTCTCCAGCTTCGCGCGCCTGCCGCGCGCCGAGCTGGTCCCCACCGACCTCGGCGAGCTCCTGCGCGACCAGGCGACGCACCTCGGCGCCGACGCCGGCACCGAGCACGCCACCCTGGTCTTCGACGTGCCCGCCGGGCCCATGCCCGCGGTGGTGGACACCGAGATGCTCCACCGCGTCCTCGCCAACCTGGTCCAGAACGCCGACCAGGCCCTGCGCGACAAGGGCCGCCGCGGCCGCATCGAGGTGCGCCTGGCCGTGGACGGGGATCGCTTCCGGCTGACCATCGACGACGACGGGCCGGGCATCGCCGCCGACCTCGGCGACAGCCTCTTCGACCCCTATGTGACCACCAAGAAGGACGGCACTGGCCTGGGCCTGACCATCGTCAAGAAGGTCATCGTCGACCACGGCGGCAGCATCGACAGCGCGCGCTCCCCGCTCGGCGGCGCGCGCTTCGTCATCCGCCTCCCGCGCGCGGGCACGGCGGCGGCGCAGGCCGCCCTCGACCCGGGCGCGCCGCCGTCGTCGCAGCGCGACTGACTTGCCGCTCGCCGCACCCGCTGACACCGTGGCCCCGTCCATGCCCGAAGCGACTCCCTGGGAGCCTCCTGCCGAGTTCGAGGAGTACCGCCTGGTGCGACTGCTCGGGCGCGGGGCCATGGGACAGGTGTGGCTGGCCGAGGATCGCGTGCTGGAGCGCGCCGTGGCGGTGAAGTTACCTGCGCGGCCAATCCCTGGACGCGCTGGCGAAGCCCCTCGCCTGGCGGCGCGCCCTCGAGCTCGGCAGCGCGCTGGCGCGCGGCCTGGCGGCAGCGCACCGCCGGGGCGTCCTCCATCGGGACATCAAGCCGACCAACGCGATGCTCACCGAGGATGGCAGCGTCAAGCTGCTCGACTTCGGGCTCGCCAAGCTGGTGGGCGTCGCGCACCGACCTCTCGCCGCCGCCGAGATCGACGATCGGCGTCCGGCGGAGAGGGTCGCCGACGACGGGTTGGCGGCGACGGTGGAGGTGATGGAAGGAGACCCCGACGCGACGGCCGCTTCGCCGGCGCGTCCGCTGCCGGTGGGCCGCGGTGCCGCCGAGGCCACCCGGCCCGAGATCGATTACCACGCTCACCCGGCCGGGGGCGCTCCTCGGCTCCCCGCTCTACATGGCCCCGGAGCTCTGGCGGGGAGAGCCGGCGAGCGCGCGCAGCGATGTCTTCGCGGTCGGTGCCCTGCTCTACGAGCTGTGCGCGGGACGGGCGCCGCTCGACGATGGCCGAGGTGGCGGAGTTCTTCCGCAAGGACCGACGGCAGATCTACCGCTGGGCCGAGAAGCTCGGCGTCGACCCGGACGCGTACCGCAAGAGCTGAGCGCGGCGGCTACAGCCGGTACGGATTCGGCACGATGAGCACGTGATCGTTGCTCTCCGGCCGATACGACTGGCCGGTGAGCGGGCAGACGAAGACGGTGTTCAGGATCTTGAGGTCCGGCGGGATCGGCCCCTCACCGGCGAACGTCGACACCGACTCCTTGGCCAGCGGTCCGTCGTCGAGCTTGAGCACCATCCCGGTGGGGTGCTCCTCGCTGCAATGGCTGCAGCGCACCTGGATCACGAAGAGCGGCATCGGTCCTCCGCGCGGGACGGTAACCGCGCCGGGCGGCGGCTGTCGAGCGTCGGGTGGTGACTGCAGTCCGCGCGGGGCAACTGCCGACCCCACGCCAGCGACGTACGACGCCGAATTTCCCGGGCCGCCGGGGCGACGCGGGCTGGCGCGCCTCATGCCATGGCGGGGGTCATGACGCGCACACGCAGCTCCCGGTCGTTCCGTGCCTCCTTCACCCTCGGCGCCCTCGCGCTCCTCGCGGCCGGCTGCGGCACGCGAACGGTGCCGGCGCTGGAGGCGCCCGTGGCCTCGCGCTTTGCCGACCCGCCGCTCCCCGAGGCGCCGGAGCCCGCCACGCCGGCGCCACAGCCGCGATCGATCGCGCTTCCGAGCGCGGTGACCTTCGCCAGCGGCAGCGACGTGCTCACGCTGGCCTCGGACGCGGTGCTCCACGTCGTGCTCGACCAGCTGCGCGAGCACGACGACTGGACGCTGCTCCGCATCGAGGGGCACACCGACAACTCCGGCAACGGCGAGGCGAACATCGACCTCTCCCGGCGGCGCGCCATCGCCGTCGCCAACTGGCTCGTCGCCCGGGGCGTGGCCTGCGGCCGCCTCCTGCCCGTCGGCTTCGGCAGCTCGCGCCCGCTGGGCGACAACCTCACCGCCGAGGGACGGGCGCAGAACCGGCGGACCGCGTTCGTGACCGCGGAGGTCGGCGGGCGCCGCACCGGTGATCGTGCCGACGACGGCGGCGTCACCGCCGGCAACGCGTGCGTGACCGGCATTCCGGGTGCCGAGGCCTCCGTGCCCGCCACACCCGCGCCCGAGGCGGCCTCAGCGCCGAGCGCGTCCGGCTACATCCTGGTCGGCACCTGGACGGGCACCGTCACCGAAGGGAGCCTGAAGTACGAGATGACCGTGACGTTCGGCGGCGATCGCTCGGGAGCCATCCACTATGGCGAGCCCTTCGATTGCTCCGGAACCTGGGCCTTCAAGGAACACGTCGAGGCGGCGAAGAGCTACAGCTTCCAGGAGAAGATCACCGAGCAGAAGGGCAAGCGGAAGTGCGCCACGTCGGGCGGCGTCCACGGTGTGGCCGACGCCGACGGCTCGCTGGTGCACACCAGCTGGGGAGGCGGTCAGGCGAAATGGGACATGAGACGGGTGAAATGAGCCGAGGTCGCGCGTCCGAGCCTGAGCGTCGTGTCGCACGGCGCCCGGGCTCCGGCGTCTCGAACGTGTTATCCGCAGGGCAGTTCTTGTCGCGGCTGCGAACGCGGTCGCCCTTGCCTGCGGAGGTTGTCATGCGTCGCCCCTTCCTCACTGCCACCGTTTTCCTCGTCGGCGCCACCCTCGGTGTCTTCGCGTGCGCGTCCGACGAGACCGCAGAAGCCCGACGGCTCGGGCGCGAGCGGGGCGAGCACGAGCGCGAGCACCACCACCAGCGCCACCGCCAGCTCGAGCACGGGTGGCGGCGCGAGCAGCGGCGCGAGCGGCGGCGGTGGTGGGTCGGCCGGCGCCGGTGGCGGCACCGGGGCGTCCGGGGGCACGGGCGGCATGGCGTCTCAGTCGGGGGACTGCGACGGCGACGCCGACTGCCCGGGTCAGGCGTGCGTCGAGGTCACGCCGGGAGGCTTCCGCACCTGCACGACCACGCCCACGCCCTCGGCCAACTGCGCCAAGGCTTGCCCACCGGATTCGGAGTGCTTCGAGGAGTTCGGTTACTGCGGCGGCATCGTCGGTCCGATGGCCCAGTGCTACGCGGACGAGTGTCAGCTCGACAGCGACTGCGGTGGCAGCGCGATCTGCGCCGACGCGGGCGTGCTGGACCGCCCGGTGAACCTCTGCATGCCGACGGGGTGCAAGGTCGACACCGACTGCAAGGCCGAGCCCGGCGGAGTCTGTGCCCCGGTCGACAGCCCGTGCTGCGGCATCATCGAAGGCCTCTACTGCGTCTATCCGAGCACCGGGTGCCGCCACGACTCCGACTGCCCGGCCGGCTACTGCGCCAACGACGGAACGAAGTCGATGTGCATGCCCGGCAAGGCGCCCTGTCCCATCTGATCACTTCACGGTGACCGTCGACACCTGCGACACGCTCTGGTTGTCGTGGGCATCGACCGCGCTGCACGTGGTCGTGTACACGCGTCCCTTCCCGGGGCCAGCGCGCTCGGAGCGGAGCTCGAGGTCGAAGGTCCCCGCGCCGCCGACGGTCGCGATCTCGCGAACCCCGGTGCTCTGGGTGAAGATCTCATCGCCGTCGAAGACGATGTCGAACGGGGTGTTGCCATCGCCGACGCCGTTGGGCGGCTCGTTGCTGCCGACGGAGCAGACAATGATCGGCGCCGCATCGCAGACGTCGGTGGCAGCCAGCGTCGGGACGGCGATGTCCCGGAGCTTGTGATTGGGCGGCGCCAGCTTGCTGGGCGTGAGCGCGAAGGCACCGAGGAGCGGGGGCTGGGTGTCGACGACGGTGATCGTCGACTGGCACGAAGCCGCGTTGCCGGCAGCGTCGGTGGCGGTGAAGGTGACCGTGGTGGTCCCGGTGGTGAAGAACGGCGGTGCGTCGTGGGTGATCGCCGGCGCGGGATCCACGTTGTCGGTGGCCACGGCGCCGCCGAGGAAGCTCACCATCGCCGGGTCGCCTGCGGGCACGCCGCCAAGGGTGCTGCACTCCTGGGTGAGCGCCGGCGGGCAGGTGATGGTCGGCGGGGTGACGTCGCCGCAGGGGGCGTCTAAGTCGTTGTGGAACGCGAGCGCGTCGACGAATGCTGGCGGACCATCGTAGTCGTTGCAGTGGAAGTCGGGATCGTTGTCGCCGTTGGCGTACTCCTGGTCGTCCATGTGCACCTCGAGCAGGTGCAGCCCATCGCCGGCGTGGAAGGGGAGGTTCTTCAGCTCGACGAGGGTGTCGGCGTCGTGATCGACGCCAGCGCGACCGGAGTAGACGAGCTGCCCGTCGATGCGCACGGCAAAGAGGTGGCCGATGTTGTCCTCGTCCGCCCCGGTGAAGAAGGTCAGGTCGACGTAGTCGTAGTCCGCGGGGAGCGAGAAGTGCCACCGGTTCCATTCCCGGTCGTAGCCGCCGGGGATGGCGACCGGCAGCACGACGTCATCGCCGGCGAGCCCGCCGTCGGCGCCGCCGCCAGCGTCGGGGCTGGCCGACCCCGAGCCATTGAAGCCCACGTGGGCACAGGCCTGACCCATCCCCTCAGATTACCCCGAAGATCTGGCTGAAAGCGGGGTGGTTCTGGACAAGCTCACCGAAGGATCGCATGAGCGGCCGGAGCCGCTCCTCGCCCATGTTCGGGATCATGCGGTACCAGCAGCATCCCTGATTGAAGAGCGACATCGTGCGCGTCTTCACCGTGTTCGCCTTGAGCATTCGGTCGAGCCCGCATGCTTCGCCCGCTGCGCCGAGGAGGGTGAGCAGCGCGTGCGAGATCGCGCCGAGAAGCAGGAGCCGATCGCGTCGGGCCGGGACGCCGATGTGAGTCGCCGAGAGGCCCATCCCGAAATGGTTGTCCTTCATGTCGCGGAACGTTTCCTCGATGGAGAAGCGCTTCGCGTAGAGTTTCACGACGCCCTGTGCGCCGAGATCCACGCGGTTGGTCGCGATGCACCAGGCATCCTTCATGCCCTTTTGGTGCTTCACGACCACGGCCGCGATGGGGTTCTTGTCTTCGGTGATGCCGACGTCACGCAGCATCCTTGCGTGACCCGACACGGGCAACCACTCCTTGGCGGGCAAGGTGCGGCCGGCGTACGTCACCTTGATCAGCCCGCGGAAGCGGATCGCGTACCGCCATCCAAGCATCTCGAGCATCGTGAAGAGCTTCTGATCGCCGAAGCCGCGGTCGGCGAGCACGGTGATATCGACGCCCTCCGGCAGAATTTCGTGGAGCCGCTCGATCACCGAGTACTCGTGCTCGTTCCGGTGCGCCTTCAGCTCCGACTTCCGCACAGTCTTCCAGATCAGCGGTGTCGCGCGCCCATGCGACGTCACGAGGTAGAGCGCGATCACCGCGTGGTCGTCCTTGTCGAACTCGGTCCAATCGAGGGCGACGACGATCTCCTCGCGCGCGGCGACGACAAATGTCACCCACTGGCGAAACCACTCCCACACGGTAACGCCGGCGTTGCTGAGCAGCCGGTCGACCTGCTTGATTGCGTGCTTCGGGTTGAGCCCCATCGCGTCGGCGAGCCCACGGCCGATGACGTGGATACCGAGCGCCGCCGCGTGAATGACGCCAACCACGCCGTTGGCGAACGAAAGCACGCGCGTTGCATGGACGCCGTCCCCGAGCAATTCGGACACGAACTCGTGTACACGCTCAGGCGACAGCCGGGGCGCTGCCTTGCGTCGCGTCGTCCTCGTTTCCGCAGCCGTGGAAGCGTTGGTGGTGCTCATGCAGCGTCAACAATGCCATCAGAGCACAAATTCCCGTTGCAAGATTCAAACCAGGGGATCGGTCAGGGCACAGGCGGGTGAGACCTGCGGCTGCTCGTCGGCGGCACGGAAGAAGATCGGCGTGGTGCGCGCCCAGGTGTTGTTGTTGTTGTGGAGGTAGCCCGACTTGCCCGGGTCGACCTGTCCGTCCTCGTCCTCGTCGAGCGGACTCTCGTCGAAGGAGTAGAAGTCGTCCACCCAGACGTAGTCGGAGAAGGGGATGACGGCGAAGAGCGCGTCCCCGGGGAGCACGTCGACGTTGGTGAACGTGTGGGTGAGCGTCGGCGACCCGTCGGGGTTGGTGAAGATGCCCACCAGCTCGCCGAGCTTGCCGGGGTCGCCCGGTACGTCGTCGAGCCAGAAGTAGGGGACGTCGGTGGCCGTGCTGAGCGGGGTGCTCGCCCGCACGCGATAGAGGCGAAGCTCGATCGGATAGGTGCCCGTCGTCCCCGTCTCGGCGGCGGAGGAGATGGTGAAGTCCCGCACCGAGCCCCCGGGAGCGGCCTCGACCAGCTCGCCCATGCCGCGCTCCGGGACGGGGATGCCGCCGATATCGGGCGACAAGGACAAGGCGATGCTCTGGTTGCCGACGGGCTCGGGCGTGAAGAAGTCCACGCGTCCCTTGTGCACCGGCCCGATCTCGCGAAGCCGGGAGAGCGCGTACGTCCGCCGGCGGGTGAGCCCTTCCCAGATGGAGCCGCGCGAGGCTGCCCCCGCCTGGACGACGGTCAGCGACTTCGACCCTGCGCCGCGACTGCCGGCCAAGTCGCCGGGCGCGAAGCGTCGCCCCCGGTGGCTGTCGGAGCCCCCCGTCTCGGAGAGCAAGTATCCCTCACGGAGGCCGCGCGACGTCACGTACCGCTCGGGGACGTGGTGCTTGTCGTGGAAGCATCGCGGCAGGAATGCGTCGACCAGAATGTCTCCGGTGCACGTCGGCCCGTCCTCGCCATGGAGCTGCGTCGAGCCGATGCTCGCCTCCTGGATCGCATACCACTCGACGCCGGTCACGCCGTAAGCGCGCCGCATCGCCTCGCACTGGTTCTGGGTGCAGGCGCTGCCTCCCTGGACGACGTCGCACTGGGAGCTCGAGTGCTCGAAGTCGAACCACTTGGCGAGGTGGTCGGACGAGCCGCCCTTGTCGATCGATGCGGCCGGGTGATTGTACTGGATGAAGAGGTCGTATGCGCGCTCCGGGTCGTCGCGCTGGTGGATGAGCTGACCGAGGATCTCGTCGACCCAGTCCTTGGAGCCGGTGTAGTAGGTGAAGCCGAGGCCGGAGACCGCCGCGCAGGTCGTGCTGTCGCCGTCGCCGGGTGCCCAGACGTCGTCGTGGAACGTCCAGCCAGACGTCCCGTCGAAGAAGTAATTGATGTGCCCGGGCGTGTTGTCGTCGGAGTTGTAATCGTTCGGCGAGGGATTGAGCGGGCTCGCCTGCCAGCAGCGAGCATCGGGTGCCCACTCGTAGCCGGGGAAGGTGACGAACTGGATGGGCCCCGCGGATGTGGCGAACTCTGTCCCGTTCCAGTCGTCGGCGGCCTGCTTCATCGCCGACGCGATCTGCTCGCCGGTGTACGGCAGCAGGTACGTCATCCCGTTGACCGTCACCGGGCGGGCCTCCAGGTACGGCAGGCAGACGCCGATGCCGGCCTCGGCGCCCTCGGCATGGTCGGACTCCAGGCTGAAGTCGAGGCCGTAGTCGTAGAGCATCGACGCGTACTGGTCGGTGAGCGTCGCGGTCCGAGGCGCGTCCTGGGAGAGGCAGCTGTGCCAGTGCGCGTCGCCGAAGTAGAGCTGCTTGTCGCGCCACGTCTGGGCGGCCATCGCGCTCGAAGCGCCCCCGGCCAGGACGAGCACTCCGGCTACCTGGGCCACCGGAACCCGCAAACGGCGCATCTTCATGGTCCCGCTCCCTCTCCGCGCTCGAGGCCCCGCGCCGGCGTGGGCACGAGGGTCGCCAGACCCTCGAAACCGCTCACGTCGCTTGCCGGCCAGCGCAGGCAGCGCTCAGCAACCAACGTGCCGTGTCGGCACCGCACGCGCCGGCGGAACCGCTCCGTTTTCGCGCTCTCGCGGCCGGCGAGGCGGCCAGCTGGGTCGCCGCCGCTGCCGCTGCCACGCTGTGGCGCCACGTGGCATGCAACGTTGCAGGCCACCTCGGCGTGCGCCTGCTCCCCGTCCACGAGCTTCAGCGTCGAGTCGCTGGTGTAGATGGCCATCACCACCGGCTTGCCCCCCGGGGGCCAGGCGATGGCCACGTCGTTGACCGCCAGACGCATTCCAGTGCCGGTCTTGTCCGCCGCGCGCCAGCCGTCCGGGAGCCCGGCCCGGATGCGACGCATGCCCGTCTGCGCGTTGACCATCCAATCCACGAGCAGCTTGCGCGACGCCGGCTGGAGCGCGTCCCCGAGGCAGACGCGGCGGATGCTCTGGACCATGGCGCGCGGCGAGGTGGTGTCGCGCTCGTCCCCCGGCCTGTTGCTGTTCAGGGCCGGCTCGAAGCGGTCGACGCGCGTGACCGCATCGCCGATGCCGCGCAGGAAGGCCGTCAGCCCGGCGGGGCCGTCGACCTGACGCAGCAGCACGTTGGCGGCGCCGTTGTCGCTGACCTCGACGATGGCCGCGCACAGATCACGCACCGATAGCGCCTTGTCGCCGAGCCGCGCCTTGATCACCGGCGCGTGCTCCTGCACATCGGCCCTGGAGATCGGGATCCGCTGCTCGAGCGTGAGCTTGCCGGCCTCGACGCGGGCCAGCACCGCCGCTGCCAGCAAGGCCTTGAAGGTCGAGGCCGTGGCGTAGCGGGCGTCGGCGTCGAGCGAGATGTGGTTGTCGTTCTCGGTGTCGACAGCGTGCAGGCCGAGCCGGCCGCCGATCCGCGCGGCCACGGCGCGCACCTCGGCCTCGGCCATGGCCAGGTCGCGTTGCAGCGCGCGCTGGCTGCGCTGGGGCGGCGGAAGGGCGGGTTCACCCGTCGTTGTCGCCGGCCCGGCGGCGCTGGCGGCGGGTGGAGCGGTCGCGCCAGCGGCGGGCGGCACCGGGGCGCGCGCAGCCGGCGGCGGCGGCGCGCGGGTCACCATCTCCGCGCACCCGCCGAGGAACAGCGCACCGCCTGCCTGCAGGACCGAACGCCGGCGTACCGTCATCCCCTGGCGCTTTGTCATGCGCGCCGAACGCCGTCACCGTCGATCGTCTTCCCGCCCCGGCGCCGGAAGGGACCGCTCGGCCCTGCGCCGGCCGCGATGGCGTCGCCGCCGCAGAAGCGCTAGAGCGCCGGCGCAGGTTGGTCGTGGTCCACGGGAGGTAGCGATGCTCGACGACAAGCTGCGCGAATGCCTGACCTTCGACGACGTGCTGCTGGCACCGGCGTACAGCGAGGTGCTGCCCGGCGAGGTCGACGTCAAGAGCCGGCTGACCCGCACCATCCTGCTCAACGTCCCCCTGGTCAGCGCCGCCATGGACTCGGTGACCGAGGGCCGTGCAGCCATCGCCATGGCCCGCGTCGGCGGCATCGGCATCCTCCACAAGAACATGGCGCCGGTCGATCAGGCGCGCGAGGTGGAGCGGGTCAAGCGCGCGGAGAGCGGCATGATCGCCGCCCCGGTCACCGTGCGCCCCAACCAGTCCCTGCGCGACGCGCTGGACGTCATGAACGAGCACACCATCAGCGGCGTGCCGGTGGTGGAGGGCGATCGCCCGGTGGGCATCCTCACCGCGCGCGACATTCGCTTCGAGAAGAACCTCACCCAGCCAGTGAGCGCGCTGATGACCCGGGAGCTGGTCACCGTGCCGCCCGGTGTCTCCAACGAGCGCGCCAAGGAACTGCTCCACCAGCACCGCATCGAGAAGCTGCTGGTCGTCGAGGACGGCAAGCTCGCCGGCCTGATCACCATCAAGGATCTGCTCCAGGCCGATCGCAACCCGGAGGCGGTGAAGGACGAGACCGGGCGCCTGCGCGTCGGTGCGGCCATCGGCCCCGGCGCGGACTGCAACGAGCGCGCCGACGCGCTGGTCGCTGCCGGCGTCGACGTGCTGGTGATCGACACCGCGCACGGCCACTCGCGGGGCGTCCTCGACGCGGTGCGCACGGTGCGCAAGCGCCACCCCAACGTGCAGCTGGTCGCCGGCAACGT
>JBBJMR010000016.1:0-52793 GCA_037720395.1 Polyangiaceae bacterium | reverse complement strand
GCGTGATGTTCGGCAACCCGGAGACCACGACGGGCGGCAACGCGCTGAAGTTCTACGCCTCCGTCCGCATGGAGATCCGCCGCATCGGCGCCATCAAGGAGCGTGACGAGGCGATCGGCAACCAGACGCGCGTCAAGGTGGTCAAGAACAAGATGGCCCCGCCGTTCCGCGAGGTGGAGTTCGACATCCTCTACGGGCAGGGCATCAGCCACAGCGGCGACGTCATCGACCTCGGCGTCGAGGCCGGCATCGTCGAGAAGAGCGGCGCCTGGTTCTCGTTCCAGGGCGAGCGCATCGGTCAGGGCCGGGAGAACGCGCGCTCCTTCCTCGAGGCGCACCCGGAAATGCTCGACAAGATCGAGGCCCTGGTGCTCGCCAAGCACGGGATCACGCGCACCGTCGGGGCCCCGGCCGCCGCGGCCGCTGCAGCCGCTGCTGCCGCCTCGCCTCCCGAGGCCCCACGCAAGCCGAACGGCGGCGACGCCGCCAAGGCCGCACCCGCGCCCGAGGCCAAGCGCGCGGCTCCCAAGGCGAACTGATCCGCGGGAGCCTCGAGCGCTCAGCCCGCCGGGAAGGGGGCCAGCGGCACACCCCCGCAGTCCTCGCACCTCGTTCCGGCGGCCTGGTACTGCGCCAGGCAGCGTGGGCAGAAGCCGCTGGTGCCCTCCTCGGGCTCCGGCGCCCGCAGCACGGCGGCCGGGTCGAGCCCGGCGCTGCGGGCAGCTTCCTCGACCAGCCCGCGCATCGCCATGCGGTGCGCCGCCTCCACCTGCGCCGCCTCCTCCGCATCGGCCGAGCAGACCGGGTGGCGCGGGTGGTGTGCGTCGCGCAGCAGCGCGGCGACGAAGCGCTCGAGCTCCGGGCGATCGAGCACTGCGACGCCGACGGCCAGCGGGTGGAGCCCATGCAGCAGCGTCCGTGCCAGCGCGTCGGTGGCGCGCACCGCCGAGAGCGGCAGGAGGGCGCAGAGCGCGGCGTTGCCCCAGCGCTCGAGGCGCGCGTGCGGCGAGATGCGGTGGTGCGCGCGGACGAAGAGCACCGTCACCACCCAGCTCGGTAGGTAGACGGCGGCGAGCGCCAGCGGCCATGCGCGCTCCAGCCCGAAGCGCAGGGTGAGCAGCGGGAGGCCGCAGAAGACGATGGCCGCCACGCAGGCCGAGGCCAGGCGCAGCGAGGTGGTGCCCGTCTCGAGCTCCGCGATCCGGCGCTGTACGGCGGCCACGTCGAAGAGTCGGCGGCGGATGGCCTCCAGGCGCACCGGCCGCTCTGCCTCCGGGAGCGCGCGCACCTCGCGCAGGATGGCGGCGACGTCGGTGGCGAAGCGCGCCGACGGCAGGAGGGCCAGGGTCTCGCCGTCGACGACCACCTTGCGCAGGTCGGCGTCGATCCGCGGCATGTCCTCCCAGCGCCAGTAGGCACCGGTGTGCAGCGCCCGCTCGTCGCCGGCGAGGCACTCGGCGACCCAGCCGAGCACGCCACGCGCGTCCATGGAGAGCGGCCACTGCGGAACCACGAAGGTGCTCAGCGTCCCGGGCAGGAGCCGGCCGATGATCACGCCTCCTCGCGGGGTGCTGAAGGTCCGCGACGGGAAGACCAGGCGCGCGCGCCCCGCCGCGCCGGCCACGAAGGCCACCGCGCCGCGGGGCACCCAGACCAGGCACTCCAGCAGGTAGACCGCGACGAGGGTCGCGTAGAGCGTGAGCTCGCCGGACACGTGCGGCCTCGGCCCGGCGCCCGCTACTCGCGGTCGCTCGAGGCGCGCTTGCGGCCGAAGAGCCTGGAGAGCAGGCCGGCCACCGCGGCGCCGCCGACCACCACCAGCTTGACGATGCCCTTGCCGGCCTTGGCCAGGAAGCCCGACTTCGCCGCCACGGCGAGGGCGCCGCCGGTGATCAGGCCGGTGAGACCGTACTCGGCGATCCGGTCGCCCTCGCGGAACTCGTCGTAGCGCTGGCCGACCTTGAACGAGAAGCCGGGCAGCATCGCCTTGCTGGCCGCGAGCCCCGCGCCGTAGTCCTCCGGCGACGCCAGCAGCCCGGCTTCCATCACGCCCGAGCGACCGAGGAGGCGGATGTTGTGGTTCACGGTGACGCCCATGGTGGTGTCGTTGCGCACGTGGGTGGCCCACTCCAGGTTCTTGCTCTGGGCGTCGTACGTCGGCGGCATTGCCCAGCCGACGAGGCTCACCGTCTCCCAGCCGCGCGACCGGCGCGCCTCGTTGCCCGTCGCGTTCCCCTCGCGCAGCGAGGCGAGGAGCTTGTCGGCGTCGAGGGGGGCCGTCTCGTCGTCCTCGACGTGGGCGACCTCGGAGAACTCGAAGGTCATCACCCAGCTCATGTCGGCAGCAGCGACCAGCCCGAGCTCACGCCCGCTGGTGGGGTTCTGGTCGATCTCCAGGAGGCGTCGCGCACCGTCGCCGTCCAGATACATCTGCCCCTCGGGCACCTTGATCTCGGCGATGGTCCCGAGCGCGCCCGTGGTCGGCCCGTTCTGCCAGGGCAGCGCCATGAGCGCGCGCTCGCGCGGGGACGTCGGCACCACCTCGTCCCCCGCCTCCGCCTCCGCCTGCGCGCTGGACGCCGGGGCGGCGGACGCAGCCGCGGACGCGCCGGGCTTCGGGGCCGGGACGCGGCCCTGAGCCACGGCGGCGCGCCCGTGGAGGAGCGCGCACAGAAGGACGACGGCAACGAGGATGGATCGCTCTTTCATGACGGGCCCCCTGGCAAACGCGTGCGGACGTCGCTCGACGCCGCGGCAGCGACGCTTTCGGTCCGAGTCGATGGGGTCGCTCGGAGATCGTCGACCGCCCCGAGCAGGTGCCGTGCCAGCCGCGGCCGTCGGTCCAACGCGGGGGGCGCGCGCGCCGCGCCGCCATCGGTTGCGGTGGTGCGCAAGGGCGCGTGCGTCCGCGCGTGACGCCGGCCGCACCCGGACGGCGGCAGCCGGCGAGGCAGGAGACCCGGAGGCGCCGAGACCGCTGGCCTCCGGCGATGCCATCGCGGCGCCGAGGGCTGCTAGCCTCGCCGCGTGATCGTCTACGTGATGCGGCACGGACCGGCCGAGGATCGCTCCCCCAGCGGGCGGGACTTCGACCGGCCCCTGAGCTTCGAGGGGCGACTGGTGGTCGAGCGCGCGGCGCGCCGCCTGCGCGCGGCGCGCCGCGAACGCGACGGCAGCAGCCCCATCGCCCGCATCCTGTCCAGCCCCCTGGTGCGGGCCCGCGAGACGGCCGAGATCGCGCGCGCCCACCTCGGCCTGCAGGAGCTGGACATCGCCCTGGTCGAGGAGCTGGCCGCCGACGAGGCGCCGGCCATGTCCCTGGTCGCCGGGCTCAAGGACGGCGAGGGCGACGCGCTGATGGTCGGCCACCAACCGGCGGCCGAGGTGCTGGTGCGTTCCCTGTGCCAGGGCGCGCCCGGGCTGCGCGCCATGCGCACGGCCACCATCGCGGCCATGGAGTGGACCGGCCGCGGCTGGGTGCTGGGCGCGGTGATCGACGCCCACGCGCCGGCCGAGGACGAAGCGGCCCGCTGAGGCCCGCGGACGCGAGCTTCTGCCCGAGACACCGGCTCGCGCGCCGGCAACCGGCCTCCAGCCGGCCGGACGGCTTGCGGCCGGCGTCGCGCCCGCCCCGGTCGCGCCGGCCCCGGTCGCTGCGGCGATACCGTGCGCTTTCGTCCGTGTAGCCTGGGACGCGATGTCCTAGATAACGCCGGCGGCCCGTGGGTAGGCCGGCGAGGAAACCGTGGGCGAGATCGTCACCAGCACCGAGGCGGATGCGAAGCGGGCTCTCCTGGCCCTGGAGTGGGCCGTGGAGCGCGCCGAGAAGGGCATCGCCGAGCCGGCGCCCGTGCCCACCCGCGCGGACTTCAAGGTGGCCGCCGAGAAGTACCTCTTCGACGTCCGTAGCCGCCTCGACCGGGTGATGATGAGCCCCGACGCCGAGGCCGGCCTCGACGCCCTGCTCGAGTCCGGCGCCCTGGCGGCGTTCCTGCCCGAGGTCGAGGCCATGGTCGGCTTCGGCGACGGCGAGTGGCGCCACAAGGACGTCTGGAAGCACACCAAGCAGGTGGTGCGCCAGGCGGTGCCCAAGCTCGAGGTCCGCTGGGCGGCCCTCCTGCACGACATCGGCAAGATCAAGACGCGCAGCATCTCTCCCACCGGCGAGGTGCACTTCTTCGGTCACGCCGAGGTCGGCGCGCGCATGTTCGACAAGCTCGACCGCCGCGTGCCGCTCTTCACCCGCGACGAGGCGCTGAAGAGCACGGTGCGCTTCCTCATCCTGCACCACCTGCGCGCCAGCCAGTACGAGGCCTCGTGGACGGACAGCGCGGTGCGGCGCTTCACCAAGGAGATGGGCGAGGCGCTCGACGACGTGCTCAACCTGTCACGCGCCGACATCACCACCAAGCGCCCGGAGAAGAAGCGCAAGGGCCTGCGCCAGATCAGCGATCTGGCCGAGCGCGTGCGCTGCGTCTCCACCGAGGACGCCAGGGTCCCGCCCCTGCCGAGCGGCATCGGCGACGCGATGATGGTCGCCTTCGCGCTGCCACCCTCGCGCAAGATCGGCGAGATGAAGAAGATGCTCGAGGCGGCGGTGGAGCAAGGCGAGATCGCCGAGCGCCAGGAGGCCGAGGCCTACCTGGAGTTCATCCGCCAGAACCGCGAGCGATTCGGCCTCTGAGCGGTCGGAGTGGCGGAGGCGCGGGGAACGCCGGGCCGGCTGGAGCGCCGCGCGGGTGCCGTGGGCATCAGCGCGTGCGCTTCGGTCGCACGAACGAGTTGTGGATGCGATCGAAGGTCTCGGTGGCGCGCGGCCCGTCCAGGCCGGCGTCGAAGGCCGCCAGGGTGGCGCGCAGCCGCACCAGGTCGATGGCGCGACCCTGCTGCAGGATGCCGAGGATGTCCTGGCGATCCTGGCGCCGCCCCGCAACGACCTTGGTGGCGATGAGGTCCTCGACGCTGAGCACCGGCACGACGACGCCGGAGAGGTCGACCTGAACGGCGCGGGCCAGGAAGTCCTCCTCGATGCCCTCGCCGGCCAGCACCACGTCGACGGCCATGCCGGTCGGGGCATGGACCAGCGGCAGGAGCCGTGCTTGCTCGAGGAACATCGAGGTCCGCGGCCGGATGTCGACGCGATCGAGCAAGGCCAGGATGTCGAGGGTGCCACGCTCGGCCGGATCGATGGTCACATCGATGTCCGCCGTCTGCTGCGGCAGCCCGTGCACCAGCACCGCCTGCGCCCCGAAGATGTACCAGCGCAGGCCGGCCGACTGGAGGGCCTCGACCAGCGCGCGCAGGACGTCAGTGATCGGTGGCTGGGACACGGCGCAGGATCTCGATGAGCCGGAGGTGCGCCTGGCGATCGGCGGCCAGGTCGGCCTCGCTCGGCCAGCCCTTGCCCACCGCTGGGCAGCATATCCCTTCGCGGCCCACTGGAGCACGCTCCCGGACGCTTGTCCTGCGCCTGCCCGGCATCAGGCGCGCAGCAGCGCGTCGCAGGTCAGGCAGCGCCGCGGCACGCTGGCCGCGTGGTAGAGCTCGCCGCAGCGCCCGCAGAACCGCGCGTCGCGCTCGAAGGAGATCACCTTGTCGCTCTTGCGGCAGCGCAGGCCGGCGACCTGCGGCGCGTCGAGCGGGAGCACGGTCCCGGCGCCGGACGACGGCCGGGGCAAGGCCACCCTGGCCAGCGCCTCGGCGCGCGCCGGCAAGCGCACGGCGAGCTCGGACGCGAAGAGCGCCGCCGCGTCGGGCTGGACGGCGACCGGGATGCCGATGGCCGTGCCCGGGCCCTGCACGGTGACGATGCCCGCGGCGTGGGTCACGCCGGTGACCTCGTGCCAGGCGATGCGCTCCAGCTCGCCGTGCTCCTTTTCCAGCGCGACGCCGGCGTCGCCGACGCGCAGCCCCGCCGCGCCCCAGCGCCCGAAGAGCGCCACCGCGAAGAGGGTGAACGCCGAGGCGCCGAGGAGCCAGGGCGCGTACTTGCTCGGCCCGAGCGCCGCGCCGCGCAGCCACTGGCCGTAGGCGCCGGCGCCGGCGAGCACGGCCCCCACCGACATCCCCACCCAGGTGAGGAGGGTGGCCGGCGAGGTGCGCGGCTCGAAGCGGCGCTCGCTGCGCGGGTCGTCGCGCCCGAGGAGAAGGACGAGCTCGTCGCCGCCCGGGGCCCCGCCCTCGCTGCGAGACTCCGATCTGCTGCGGCGCCTGGGACGCTTGGCCTTGCCGGTCGCCATGGGACCCGCGCTTCGTAGCGGGTCCGCGGGCGGTGCGCAAAGCAAACGACGGCGGCGTGTGCTCGGCGGCTGTCCAGAAGATGCCGGAAGAGATCACCACGGAGACACGGAGACATCCGAACATTGTCCGTGTCTGTCGTGTCTCCGTCGTGTCTCCGTGTCTCCGGTGAATTCCGGAGGTCTTCAGTCGATCCAGCGCACACCCGGCACCGGCTGATCCACGCTCTCGCGGTTGGGGATGACCTGCCGGAAGTGGTGGAAGACCACGGTGCGGTGGTCGGGGTGGCGCACGGCGCCGCGCACGTACGCCGCCGGCGGGTGGCCAGGCGTCTCCGCGGCCACCACCAGCACCTCGTCGGCGATGTGCGGGCGGCCGACGCGGCGGATGCCCGCGGCCTGGGCGATGCCCACGCTGCGCCGCACCAGCGCGCCGTGCTTCAGCAGCTCGTCCAGCACGCGCTCGCGGTGCGGGGCCAGGGCCACGAAGAACCACTCGCCCTGGCGGATGGTGCGATCGAGCGCGCCGCGCTCGGCGACGGTGACGCGCGGGTCGAGCAGGGCGCGGTGCGCGGCGCGCACCGTGGAGACCGGCTCGGGCAGACGGGCGATGAACGGGTGCTGCTCGTCCATGCCGCACAGGAAGTGACGCTTGGAGCCGGCCGTGAACTGCTCGACGATGCGCTGGCTGCCCTGCTGGCGCACCACGCGCAGGCCCGGCGCCAGCTGGCGGCGGGCGTCGACGGCGACCTCGAAGCGGCGGCGCGGCTCGTGGACCAGCAGGACGAGCTGCTGCAGGGGACGATCGATCCCCTCGACCTCGATGCGGTTGTCGCGGTGACCCGGCCAGAGGACGAAGCGATCGATGGTGCGCCGCGAGGCGCGAACGATGTCGAGCTGCACGATGTCGCTCATGCCCCGGGCGCGCGGGCCGCCCAGGGGGGCGGACGCGACCTCGAGCGCGAGACCGGCGCGCGCGAATCGGCAGACGAGCGGATGAGCCATCCCGCCACCGACGTGCGAGCGGGCGCCGGCTGACCGGCGCGGCGGCAGATGGCGCGGCGGGCGCCCGGCGCACTCGCTAAGCTCTGCCCGTGCTGCATCGCCTGGCCGTGTACGTGGTGCCCACCGCGGCGGTGGCCACGGTGGCCTTCGTGCTGCTCGGGCCGGGCGCGCGGCGCGCGGCGGTGGGCGTGCGCGTGCATGGCGTCGCCGCCGACGGGACCTCGGTGCTCGCCCTGCGGCTCGTCGGGGTGCAGCGGCTCTCCGGTGTGGACGACGCGGTCCCCGTGGACGGGCTCACCGTCACCGCCAGCGCCGGCGCCCAGGCGCTGCCGCCATGGAGCGGCGCGACCGACGCCGACGGCGTGGCCGAGGCGCGCCTGGAGGCGGCGGCCCCGCTGCACGGCCCCGTCGACCTGGTGGTGAAGCGCGGCGAGGTCGTGCTCGCCGAGGGGCGCATCGCCCTCACCCGCACGGCGCGCCACAGCTTCCAGCTGGCCACCCTTCGCGGCGCGCAGCGCGGCGAGCTCTTCATCCGCGTCGACGCCTTGCGCGGAGTCTTCGCCGCGCCGTTCGCGGACGGGGCCGACGTGCAGGTGCTGCTGCCGGGCGGTGGGCCGGTGGGCGCCGGCATCGAGGTGAAGGCCGAGCTCACCGGCGGCAACGTGACGCCGAAGAGCGCGCGGACCGACGCGCGCGGCATGGTGCGCTTGCTCATCGAGCCGCTGGCGCAGACCGTCGACCTGGCCATCGACGCCGCCGGCCCGAAATCGGTGGAAGGCTCGGCGGAGCAGGGCAAGACCGGGCACTGGGAGGGCGCGCTGCCGGTGGGCACGGGGACCATCTGGCTCGATGCGGCGCGCTGGGACGGCGAGCGCGCGCTGCGACTGGTGGCCCCGACGAAGCGAAGCGCGGCGTATCTGTCGGTCTACGGCGAGAACGGGCGCGTCTTCGGTGCCGTGGTGCCCCTGGCGCAGGACGAGCGTGGGCTCTTCGGCGGCTCGGTGACCCTGCCCGAGCTGCGGCAGCCGCGCCTCCTGTACGCGGTCGTGGCCGCCGACCCGCTGGAACAGGGCGCGGGCACCGCGGCCTGGCCGGTGACGCCGCCGAGCGGCGGGCCGACCGCGGTCCCGCTGCAGACGCTCCTCGACGGGCTCCCGGCCGCCGATCGCCGCGAGAGCGCGCGCGTGGTGCGGGCGCGGCGCGGCGGCATGCTGGTGCTCGGGGTGGCCATGCTCCTCGAGGTGGCCCTGCTGATGTTCGGGGCGCGCGCCTCGCGCCGGCGGCTGGAGACACACCTCGACCGGGTCCTGGCCGCGCCCGAGGCGGACGGTGAGCCCGCGGCGATGGGGAAGGCCGAGCGCGCCTCGGTGGTGGCGGGGAGCAGCGACAGCGCCGTGTACCGGACCGTGGCCTACGCCTCCCTGATCATCCTGGCCTTCTCCATCATCGCCGCCCTGGCCAGCCTGCGCTGATCGGGGGCCGCCCCGGCTGTCGCACACCGCAGCACGCGTTGGCCGAAGGGGGCGCGGCGGGCTAGCCTTCCGGGGTGAGGAGGTTACCGATTCCTTCCCACCCAGACGCCGCGCCTGCGCGCGGCGCCAGGGCGCGAAGGCTACAGCTCGGGCTCGCCGCTTTGCGGCGACCCCTCGGTACCCTGCTCGCCGGCGTCCTCGCCCTCGCCGTGCCCGCAGCGAGCCTCGCGCCGCGCGACGCCGCTGCGCAGTTCGACCCGTCGGGGCGCAACAAGAAGAGGCCGCCGCCGAAGCCGGGCCCTGCCAAGCCCGGCCCCGCCAAGCCCGGACCCGGCGGACCCGCCAAGCCCGGGCCCGCCAAGCCCGGACCCAGCGGACCCGCCAAGCCCGGCCCCGCCAAGCCCGGCCCCGACGTCCCCGATGGGCCCGAGCCGGGCGGCGCGACGGCGAAGCCGGGCAAGCCCGGTCCCGATGCCGGCGACGCCGCCGCGGACAAGGGCGCCAGCAGCGACGTCCTCATCGCTCGCTACACGAACATCGTCCTCGCCCAGCCGAGCCAGCCCTTCCCCATCCAGCGCCTGGCGCAGCTCTACCGCGAGCGCGACGGCAACCTGAAGAAGCTCATCGAGGACTTCGAGCAGCGCGCCGCGCGGGCTACAGGTGGGGCCGACGTCTGGAACGCCAAGGTCGCCCTGGCCGGCATCTACAAGACCGACGGTCGCTACGACGACGCCATCCGCACGTACCAGGCGGCGATCAAGGACAAGCCGGGCGAGCCGAGCGCGCTCTCGGCGCTGGCGCAGCTGGAATCCGACCGCGGCGACAAGGCGGCGGCGCGGGGCCATTACGAGCAGGCCTTGCCGCTGCTCAAGGTGGCGGCGGACATCGAGCAGACGCGGCGGACACTGCTGGCGCTCAGCCTGGACCTCAAGGACTTCGACGCCGCCAAGAAGCACCACGAGGCGCTGGTCAAGGCGGCCGGTGGGTCGCTCTTCGTGCGCGCCGAGCTGGGGCGCGAGCTGATGTCTCGTGGGCACGCCGATCGGGCCGAGGCCGAGTTCCGCGAGCTGGTCAAGGCCGCCGCCGGCGACAACCGCGCCCTGGCCCCGGCGCTGCGCGACCTCGGCGCCTCCCTGGCCAAGCAGAAGAAGATGGACGAGGCGCTGGCCACGCTGAAGCGCGCCCTGACCGTGGCCGGCGGCGCCGCCGGCGTGCGCAACGAGATCCTGCTCATCATGACCGACGCCTTCCGCGCCGAGGGCAAGCTGCCGGAGCTGGTGGTCATCCTCGAGGCGGACCGGGCTCCGGATTTCTCGCGCCTGGCCACGCTCGGCGCGCTCTACGAGGAGACCGGCGCCGTGGACAAGGCGCTGGCCACCTACCGCAAGGCGCTGGGCATCGACGGCAAGCACATCGACACCCGCGTGCGCCTGGTCCACCTGCTGCAGACCAGCGGCGACCTCGACGGGGCGATCAAGGAGTACGAGGCGCTGATCAAGGCCGCCCCCGGCAACGCCCAGTTCGTCTTCGAGCTCTGCGAGACGCTCATCCAGCGCGGCGACCGCCCCAAGGCCCTGCGCCTGCTCGGCGAGCTCGAGGCGCGCGTGGCCAGCGAGCCGGAGACGCTGGCCCAGGTCGCCGACTTCTACGAGCGCGTCGAGGAGAAGGACCGCGCCATGCGCGTCCTCACCCGCCTGGCCGTGGCCGGCGGCGCCGACCCGACGTACCTCATCGACCTCGGCGATCGCTACTACCAGGCCGGCGACAAGAAGAAGGCGCTGGAGACCTGGGCGCGCATCAAGGCCCTGGTCCCCAACCGGGCCAAGGCCGCTGCCCAGCTCGGCGAGGTCTACCTCGATCACGACATGCCCACCGAGGCGCTGGCCTCGCTGCGCGAGGCGGTGCAGCTCGAGCCGTCCAACCTCCGCTACAAGAAGTCGCTGGCCATCGCCCTGGAGCGCACCGCCACCTCGGGCGGCAACGCCAACCAGCGCTACCAGGACGCGCGCGCCATCTGGGAGGAGCTGCTCGCCGCCTCCAAGAACGACAAGCTGCTGGCGCGCGAGGCGCGCACGCACATCGTCAACCTCCTGGCCATGACCCAGGAGCTCGCCGGCCGCGTGGCCTCCCAGAGCGCGAAGTTCAACGCCAAGCCGCCGGACCTGGAGGCCGGGCGCCTCCTGGCCGAGATGCAGCGCAAGCTCCATCGCCTGGCCGACGCCGAGGCCACGCTGGGCCGGCTGACCGTCCTGGCCCCGGGCGACGAGGAGGGCTTCCTGGCCCTGGAGCGGGTGCTGGTGCTGGAGCAGAAGCTGGCCGGCGCCATCGAGGTGCTGGACAAGCTCGTCGAGATCAACCCCAAGCGCGCGCGCGAGTTCTACCAGCGCATGGCGCAGTACGCGACGGAGCTCTACCGCGACGACGACGCCATCGAGTACGCGGCGCGCGCCGTGGAGCTGTCGCCCGAGGACGCCAACGGGCACCAGAAGCTCGGCGAGATGTACAAGCGCCGACAGGACGTGCCCAAGGCCATCGCCGAGTACCGTGCCGCCATCCAGAAGAACGATCGCCTCTTCCCGGTGTACTTCGACCTCGCCGAGCTGCTGCTCTCCAGCGGCCAGGTCGAGGAGGCCGACCGCCTCTTCCGCCGCGTGGTCCGCGCCGCCAACGACGAGGAGCTGGTGGCGCGCGCGGCGCGCATGTCGATGCAGGTCAATCTCGGTCGCGGCACGCTGGAGTCGCTGGAGAAGGAGCTCTTGCCGGTGGCCGTGGGCAACCCGCAGAAGTCCATCTACCGCCGCCTCCTGGTGGAGCTCTACGGGGCGATGACCTTCCCGCTGGTGCAGAAGGTGCGCCTGGCGCGCGGGCAGGACGCGGCCACGCAGGCGCGCGCCGAGCTGGGCCGCATCGGGGCGCGCGCGGTGAAGCCGCTGCTCGACGCGCTCGCCGACGACAAGGAGGCGCAGCAGAAGATCGCCATCGAGGTGCTGGCCCACGTCGAGAACCGCGCTGCCGGCCCGGCCCTCTTCAACTTCGCCCTGGGCCCGGCGGAGAAATCGCTGCGGGTGCGGGCCATGATCGCCTGCGGCGCGCTGCGCGACCCGGCGCTGCTGCCGCGCTACGAGCAGCTGCTGGCCCCCAAGGGCCGGGCACGACCATGATCCCCAGCGACGCGGTGGCGGTGGCCGCCGCCTGGGGCGTGGCGCGCCTGGGCGATCGCAAGGCGGAGCCGCTGCTGGTCCGGCTCCTCGCCAGCTCGGCCCGACGTGCGCGCGCTGGCGGCGCTCGGCCTGGGGCAGACGCGCGACAAGAGCACGCCGCCGCGCTGGCGCTCATGGCGCGCTCGCCCGAGGCCGGCCCACCGCGCGCGCCGCGGCCATCCACGCGCTCGGCGAGCTCGGCGCCGGCGGGGCGGACAACGTGGCGCTGCTGATGTCGGCCGCGGACTCGAGCGAGGTGCTCTGCGCCAGGCGGCGCTGCTGACCATGGCGCGCCTCGCCGCCGATCCGGCGCGCGCCGGTGACGAGGCCGCGCGCGCGGCCTGACCGAGGCCATCGCCGCCGCGGTCTTCGCCACCGATCCGGGCCTGCGCGGCGACGCCGTGGCCGCTGCGACGCCATGGCCACCGGCAGCTACAAGCGCAGCCGCGAGGCGCTGCGGTCCCGACGGCGCCCTGGTGGTGCGCGAGATCATCGCCGCGCTGCGCCGGACGCCTACGACGCGACCGCGCGCGCGCGCTCGGCGTCCTGCGACCTGCTCGAGCGCGCCGCGCAGGCCGCCGTGTCCACCTCGCCCGAGCGCGCGCGTGGTCGCCGATGCGCTGCTCGCCGGCGGCGGGGCCACCACCCTGGCGCCGTTCACCACGCCCGCCGACGCGCTGCCGGCGAACATGATCAAGGACACGGAGACGGCGGTGGCCGGCGTGGCCGCCGCGGTGACCGCGGGCTTCGTGGCCTGGAGCGGCACCCGTCGATCGAGGTGCGCATCCGCGCCGGAGGTGCTGGCGCGGCGCCGCGAGCCGGAGGCGCAGGCGGCGGTCATCGACGCGCTCGCCGACCCGGAGGACGAGGTGCGCCGCGCTGTCCGCGCTGGGTCGCAACCGAGCGAGACCACCGTCGATGCCGTGGCCAAGCTGCTGGCCACCTCGACCTCGTGGCCGCTGCGCGTGCGGGCCGCCGAGGCGCTGGGCCGTCTCGGCCGCGCCGCCGGCGGGGGCCCGGCGACGAAGCGCGCCGTGGACACGCTGGCCAAGGCGGCGCGCGGCGACGCCTACGCGCTGGTGCGCGAGGCGGCGGTGCGGGCGCTGGCCCCTCTGGACCCGACGGCCGCGGCGCCGGTGCTCCAAGCGCTCGCGGCCAGCGACCCGGAGCCGCGCCTTCGCGCCGTGGCCAAGGAGCTCCTGGCGGCACGCGCGGCCGGCAAGTAAGCGGCCGCGCGGCTCGAGCCCTGCAGTCCTGTGGGCCGCTCGCCGGCGCGGCGCGGCGCCTGCTACGTTTCCGCCCATGTCTTCCTTTCCGAGGGCGGCCCTGCTGGCGCTGGCCGTGGGCTGCGTGGCCTGCGAGGACCTCAGCGACTTTTCCACCCGCCCCGGCGAGGCGTACTGCGGCTCGATCACGCTCGGCGGCAGCTTCCGCACCGGGTTCAGCACGCGCGTGCAGATGCGGCTCGAGCTCGACGCCAGCATGCTCGACGACCCGGGCGCTTCGCCGGGGACGCTGGCCACCTTCGAGGCCGCCGACGACATCAGCCCGGAGCGCCGCCTCGTCGACGACGCCGCGCTGCGCCCCATCCCGCCGCTGCACCACGACGCCCTGTCGCACGCCGAGCTCGGCGACGGCCGCGAGCGGACGGCCATGTTCGCCGTCTCCCCGTCCGCCGATGACGCCGAGGGCATGCTGGCGGTCATCTCCCTGCGCAACGACGACCGGGTGGAGGTGCGCCTGGTTCGCCCGGGCGCGGCGTCCGCGGACGGCGACGAGGTGCCCGAGGGCCGGCGCACGCTGTTCGGCCTCTTCCTCCTCGATCGCAAGGACAACCGCTGCGGGTTCTGACATGCGCGTGCTGGGCATCGAGAGCTCCTGCGACGAGACGGCGGCGGCGGTGGTCACCGAGGCCGGGCTGGTGCTCTCCGACGTGGTCCGCAGCCAGGTGGAGGCGCACGCGCCGTACGGCGGGGTGGTCCCGGAGATCGCCGCGCGCGATCACGCGCGCGCGGTGGTGCCGGTGATCCGCGAGGCGCTGGCCCGCGCCGGCGTCGAGCTGGCGGCGGTGGACGGCATCGCGGTCACCGTGCAGCCCGGCCTGGCCGGGGCGTTGCTCGTCGGCCTCTCGGCGGCCAAGGGGCTGGCCTGGGCGGCGGAAAAGCCGCTCGTCGGTGTGGATCACCTGGTCGGTCACCTGCTGGCGGTCTTCCTGCAGCGCAGCGAGGCGCCGGCGCCGGTGCCCACCTTCCCCTTCGTGGCCCTGCTCGCCTCCGGTGGTCACACCGCGCTCTATCGCGTCGACGGCCCGACGCTGACCGAGACGACGGAGCTCGGCGCCACGCGCGACGACGCCGCCGGGGAGGCCTTCGACAAGGTGGCCAAGCTGCTCGGGCTCGGCTACCCCGGCGGGCCGCGCGTCGATCGGCTCGCCGCCGAGGGCGACGCCGCGCGCGCCCCGGCGCTGGTGCGGCCGATGGCGCGCTCGCAGTCGCTGGAGTTCAGCTTCTCGGGCATCAAGAGCTCGGTGGCGCGGCACGTGTCCGCGCACGGCGTGCCGCGCGGCGAAGCGGCCGCCGATCTCTGCGCGGCCTTCCAGGGGATCGTCGTGGAGACGCTCGTCGACAAGACCCTGCGCGCGGCGCGGCAGGAGCGCGTCGGCAGCGTGGTGGTCTGCGGCGGTGTCGCCGCCAACCGCGGATTGCGCGCGCGCATGGCCGAGGCCTGCGCGGCGCGCGGGCTGGCGCTGTTCGTGCCGCCGCTGGCGAGCTGCACCGACAACGCGGCCATGATCGCCTACGCCGGTGCGCTGCGCCTGGCAGCCGGCGAGCGCGATGGGATGGACCTCGCCCCGTCGACGCGCACGGCGCTGCACCGGGTGACGCGCAAGGGCGGGGGCCGGCGCTGATGCGACCGCGCCGGCGCAGAGGCGGCGCGCCGGACTTCGACGCTAGCGCGGACCGCCCCCGAACGAGAAGCCGGCGGGCGGCTTCGGCGCCTCGCCGCGATCCTGCATCCAGGTGGGCGTCTCCACCCAGAGCGTGAGGTACGGCGTACGGCTGCCGTCGCGCAGCAGCATGAGCAGGAACGGCGCCGTGACCCGAAACGCTCGCATCGGCGCACCGTACGCGAGCAGCACCGCCTGGGACTCCACGCGCGCCCCACGCTCGTCGAGCGAGAAGCGGATGCCCTGGCGCACGTCGTCGAGCTGCGTGCCCCGCACGGCGTCGTTGCACAGCGGCCTGCCGACGAGCTCGGGGAGCTGCGCCATGGCGTCGATCGCCAGGGTGGGCATGGAGAAGGCGTCGTCGGCGCGAAGGGCAGCGGCCTCGCCCCGGAGGCGGCCGAGCCGCGCGCGCACGTGATCGACGGCTTGCTGTAGCGTGGGTTGCCGTGGAACCTGGGCCACGACGATGCGCTCGCCGGCAGGTTCGGGCAGGAGCTCGAGGACGAAGTCTGCAGCGGAGACGAAGTCGTGGACACGCAGCTGAGCGCGGAGCACCTCCCCGTGTGGACCGTGCTCGTCGACGCCGAAGCCCGCCACCGTGCGCTCCTGGAAGCGGCAAGACATCGCTCGGAAGGCCGAGCGGAAGGGCAGCTGCCGCGCCAGGTACGCGAAGGCCAGCAAGCCTTCGTCGGCGATGGCCGCCGGCAGGAGGGACGGCGCCGTGCCGGGGAAGCGCGCCGACAGGTCGGCGCGGATGCGTTCCAGTATGCCCTCGGCTCCGAAGCCAGCGTGCGCAGCGCACGCCGCGCGCTCGACGCACGCCGCGTCGAGCGGCTCGTTCAGCGCATCCGCCAGCGCCGGCTGGGGGTCGAAGCGCAGCGAGCCGAAGCGCGCCACCAGCTCCTGCCACGCCAACCGCAGCGAGACGCAGTGGGCGACATCGCGACCAGGCTCGAGCGCGCAGCCCATCGAGGCGGTGATAGGGTGGCCCATCGCCGGGGAGGTTCGGCCCGATGTCCCTGCAAGACAAGACCTTCGTCGTCACCGGCGCCAACACCGGCATCGGGCGCGCCAACGTGCTCGCGCTGGCGGAGCAGCGCGCCGGCCAGGTGATCGTCGCCGCGCGCAGCCTCGAGCGCACGCAACCGGTGCTCGACGAGATGCGCGCCCGGAACCCCGCGGGGCAGGTCGACTTCGTGGCCCTCGATCTGGGCAGCCTGGCGGCGGTGCGCCCGGCCGCCGACGAGATGCTGGCCAAGGGCGCGACGATCGACGTCCTGGTCGCCAACGCCGGCATCGCCGGCGTGCGCGGGCAGACGACGGACGGCTTCGAGCTGGCCTTCGGCACCAACCACCTCGGCCATTACCTGCTCATCGAGAAGCTCCTGCCTCTGGTGAGGCGCGCGAAGCAGGGGCGCATCGTCATCGTCGCCAGCCACGGGCATTACCGCGCGCGCCGAGGCATCGACTGGGACGCGCTGACCCGGCCCTCGGCCACGGTGAGCGCCTTCCCCGAGTACTGCGTGAGCAAGCTGTGCAACGTGCTGCACGCCAAGGAGCTGGCGCGTCGTCTCGCCGGCACGCCGGTGACCGTCTACGCCGTGCACCCGGGCGGCGTGGCCAGCGACATCTGGAGCCGGCGCCTGGGGCCCTTCGCCGCGCTGCTCAAGCCGTTCCTGCTGACCAACGAGCAGGGCACGCGCACCCAGCTGCGCTGCGCCATCGACCCGGCGCTGGCAGAGGAGTCGGGGCTCTACTACGAGCGCGAGCGGCCGCGCGAGGCCTCGGCGTTCGCGCTCGACGTGGCGCTCCAGGACGAGCTGCGCGCGCGCAGCGACGCCTGGGTGCGGTCCTACCTCGACGGCTGAGGCTCGCCCTGCACGGTGGCCACCAGCGCGCGCGCCTGGTCACCGCGCGCGCGCGGCACCATCACCGCCATGGGCACGAATGGCCCCACGAAGCGCAGCAGCGCGCGCGTGCGCAGGGCGCGCACGTGCCCCTCGATGCCGGCGCGGCGCAGCGCGAAGAGCAGGGCATCGGCGGTGGACGGGTCGTCCTCGTGCGCGATGGTGATCAAGGTCGGCTCGGCGCGGCGCGCCCGCCACTCGGCGCGCGCGTCGAGCGCCGCGGTGGTGGCCATGGCCGCCAGGAGCAGCGCCCACAGGCCGACCTGGCAGGTGAGCGAGAGCGTGACCAGCGCCGCTGCCCAGCCCAGGCTGCGCAAGCTGGCGGCCTTGCGCACCGCGCGCAGCCAGTCCTCGTAGACGGCGGCGCGACCGTCGCCGGCGGCGCGCGCCCAGGTCGCAGCCGCGCGCGCCGGCCGCAACACCGCGCCATCGGCGAGCAGCGCCACCACCGCGACGACGCCGAGCACCGTCCAGCGCATGGCGGGCGGCCCGAAGCTGGACTCGAAGACAGGCGTCAGGCGCAGCTGCCAGGCGGCGTAGCGCAGCTGCTCGAAGAGCAGCGTCAGTAGCAGCACCGGGAAGGCGGAGAGCGGCAGGCGCACCACCGGCATCCGCGCCGCGACCACGACGTCCTGCCCGCGCACCGGCGGCAGCGCCGCGTCCGCCGGCGGCTCCGCGTCCAGCGCGGCGTCCGCGTGCGGCGCGGCGTCCGCGTCCGGCGCCGGCTCTGCGTCCGGCGCCGGCTCTGCGTCCAGCGCAGCATCCGCGTCCGGCGCGGCGTCCGCCTGGGGCGCGCCGCCACCGTCCGCCGGCACCGGCGCGTCGATCGGCCCGCGCAGACGCCGGTGGGTGACGGTCGCCCACCACGTCACCAGGGCGGCCGCGGCCATGGCCACCAGCGGCAAGGCGCCGGTGTGCAGGGGCAGGTCTCCGCGCCACGCTTGCACCAGCGCGTCGAGCAGGGAGGGCAGCACGATGCACGCAGGGATCAGCGCCAGCCCCGGCGCCAGCCCGCGCCGCGTCACCACCGTGGCCGCGGCCAGTGCCATCGCGCTGCCCGCGACCAGGGTCAGCGCCACGTTCCAGGCCGGCAACGTGGACATGTTCGCCTGCACGGCGAGCGTGCCTCGCTGCCAGGCCAGCGCGGCGGCAGCGATGCCGCCCAGCACCACCGCCGTCATCCCGATCGGCGCGCGCGCGCGCTCCGCCGCGGAGCGCGGCCGCCACGAGGGCCAGACCCAGCGCACGAGCTCGCAGATCACCTCCGCGGCCAGGAAGTGGGTGATGCCCAGGTCGGGGAGGTGCGGCGTGCGGATGGCCATGAGGCCTCGCAGCGACGGCACGTCGACGCGGACGCCCGGCAGCGGCACGAGCAGCCCGACCAGGAGCACCGCCAGAGGACCCCCCATCGTGATCCACGCGCGCGTGCGCAGCGCATCGCCAACCGGTGGCAGCGCATCCTCCGGCCTCGGGGCGGCCCCCTCCAGCAGCTCCGCCCCGCAGTCGCTGCAAACCCGGCGCGCATCGTCGACGAACTCCGCAGCCGCCCCCACGGCCAGGCGGTGCGGGCACTCCCGGTTCGTGCAGTGCCGCATGCGCGATGCGTATCACGGGCACTGCGAGCGTTCCGGGCAACCACGTCGAGACCCAGGTTCCGTGTCCGTGTCCGTGTCCTGTCCGTGTCCGTGTCCGTGTCCGTGCCCGATCTCGACCTCGACCTCGAAGAGAGCGAGCCGGCACAACCCACCGACTCGCTCTCCCTCGGTCACCCCTCGGTCACATCACCCCTTGATGCACATCACCTGCCGCAGCTCCGCCACCACCTCGACCAGGTCGCGCTGGTTGGCCATGACCTCGTCGATCGACTTGTAGGCGCCCGGGATCTCGTCGAGCACGCCGGCGTCCTTGCGGCACTCGACGCCCTCGGTCTGCTTCTCCAGGTCGGCCACGGTGAAGCGGCGCTTCGCCTCGCCGCGGCTCATGCGGCGGCCGGCGCCGTGCGAGGCGCTCTGGAACGACTCGGCGCAGCCGAGACCGCGGACGATGTACGAGCGCGTCCCCATGGATCCGGGGATGATCCCCAGGTCGCCGAGGCCGGCCCGGATGGCACCCTTGCGGGTCACCAGGACGTCCTCGCCGTAGTGGATCTCCTCGGCCACGTAGTTGTGGTGGCAGTGCACCGCCTCGAGCACCTCGAGCTTCGCCAGGTGGCGCGTGAGCACGGCCTGCGCCAGCTCGAGCATGACCTCGCGGTTCTTGCGCGCGTAGCGCTGCGCCCAGAAGAGGTCACGGCGGTACGCGGCCATCTCCTCGGTGCCGGCCAGGAACACGGCCAGGTCGCGGTCCGGCAGGTCCCGGTTGTGCGCCAGCTTCTTGGCGCGCCACATGTGGACCTCGGCCAGCTCCTTGCCGATGTTGCGCGAGCCCGAGTGGAGCATGAGCCACACGCGCTGCTCGGTGTCGAGGCAGAGCTCGATGAAGTGGTTGCCGCCTCCGAGCGTACCCAGCTGCTTGCGCGCCTTGCCGAGGAGCTTCTGCACCTCCGGCGCCAGCGTGGAGAACTCCGACCAGAGCTCGGCGTCTGCCTTGCGATCGCGCGCCTCGTCGTGCGAGCAGAAGCCGACCGGGATGGCGGCCTCGAGGTCCGAGCGGATGGCCTTCAGGTCGTCGGGCAGATCCGAGGCGACGAGGTTGGTGCGCATGGCCGCCATGCCGCAGCCGATGTCCACGCCGACCGCGGCCGGCGCGACCGCGCCCTTCATGGCGATGACCGAGCCCACCGTGGCGCCCTTGCCGAAGTGCACGTCAGGCATGGCCGCCACGTGGTGGAAGACCCACGGCAGGGCGGCGATGTTGCGGAGCTGGTCGAGCGCGGACGACTCCACCTGGTGGAGCTGCGTCCACAGCTTGACGTCGACCTTCCTACCCTTGAGCTGCGAGAGCGACATGACGATCACCGTGGTGGTTTCGGAGTCTGCCAAGCATTCTCGCCCGGGCAGGCCGCTGCGTCGCGACACGGACGCGGCGCGCTGCTCCGACTGACATCTGCCGGGCAGCGCCGAGAGCTGCTTCAACGCGGGGAACTTGACCTACGGGCTTGCCGCCGAGCTGCAGGCGACCGGCAAGGACCCGGAGCGTGAAGCCGCCTCGTTCCACGAGAAGGGCTGCACGAAGGGCTACGTCAAGAGCTGCACGTCGCTGGGATCTCTCGCGCAGAGCCAGGGTGACAGCGGCAAGGCGAAGGTGCTCTACGCGCGTGCTTGCGAAGCCGGTGACGCCGGCGCGTGTGACGCCCTCGCCTCCGGCTACGCGACCATCGGTTCCAAGGATGCGCTTCAGGCGGTGGTCTACTCGCGCAGGGCATGCGAGCTCGGGAGCGGCCTCGGCTGTCGACGCCTGGCTATAGCGCTCGTCGAGGGGAAGGGCGTGGTTGCGAACCCGAGCCAAGGTCGCCAGGCGCTGGAGCGGTCGTGCAACCTCGGTGAGGCGGGCAGCTGCTTCGTGCTTGCAGACTATCTGCGCAAGAGAGGCTTCGGGCCCAACGATCCGAAGGCGGCCGCAGCTCTGCACCTGATCAACTGCAATTCCAAACGCTTCATGGCGTCCTGCGCAGCTGTCGGCGCGATGTACCGGACCGGTGAAGGCTCGGTGCAGAGCGCGCCGGACAAGGCGCGCAAGCTCTTGGAGCTCGCCTGCGGCGCGAAGGGCGACGCGTGCGTGGCGCTGGCCGAGATGCACGCAAACGGCGAAGGGGCGCGCGCGACGAGCTCCGAGCGATCGAGATCTACGAGCGCGCGTGCCCGCGGGGCGGCGCGGCGCTCGAGTCCCCCAGCTGCTACGGGGTCGCGGTGCTCTTCGACAAGGGCGGCAAGACCGTGAAGCGGGATGATGCCAAGGCCGCCAGCCTCTACGGCCGGGCTTGCGGGATGAATGCCAGCTCGGAGCCCGGCCGCAGCCAGAGTCTCCAGGCCTGCGTGAGAGCGACCGCCCTCTTCAGCGAGGTCAAGCAGGCGCAGCGGGCCGCGTCCTCTGCAAGCAGAGGTTGTAGCGTCCACAAGGACAAGCAGCTCTGCTCCCTGGCCACCAGGCTGTCCGAGTCGGCCGGCTGTCTGGACGTCTCCGGCAAAGCCCCGGCGCGCACCCTGACGGGCCGCCTCGAGAAACACACGGACGGCTCGGGCAACCTCCGCCTCAAGCTGGAGCGGCCTATCTGTCTGACGGGCGGTTCATTTGGGTCGCCGGAAGCAGACAGCGTGATCGTCGAGGGCTCCGGCGTGGAGGGGCACGTCGGAAAGAAGGTGCGCGTGACGGGCATCGTTCGCGAGCTGACGGGCAACCGGTTCGCTTATCCCGCCGATATGGAGGTGATCAAGGTCGGCTCAGATCGGATGGTTCGTGCACCATACCGATCTCGATGCCACCCACCCTCGGGCGGCCACTGTGATTAGAGCCGGGGCGAGTACCCTGGTAGCCTCGCGCGCGTGCGCCGCCCCCTGACCCCGAACGCCATCGCGCGCGTCGCCCGCGCGCTCACCACCGCCGCCCTGGCGCTGTCGCTCTGCGCGTGCGCCTGGCCGCCGCAGCAAGTTGACAACTGGCACCCGCCGCCGCCGGCCGCTCCCGCTGGCCGCGCGGCGCAGCCCGCCGAGCAGCCGCCCCTGGGGCGCCTGCCCGCCGACGTCCGGCCCACGCGCTACAAACTCGCGCTGGAGGTGGCGCCGGACCGCGATCGCTTCAGCGGCACGGTGGAGATGGCCATCGAGCTCGGGCGCGCGCGTGACACCATCTGGATGCACGCCAAGGACGTCGCCGCGCGCAAGGTGACCGTGCAGCTCGAGGGCCAGGAGCTGGTGAGCGGCTCGCTGCAGCAGGTGACCGATGGCGGCGTGGCCGCGGTGCGGCTGCCGCGCGCCGTGGGCCCGGGCAAGGCCACGCTGGTCATCGAGTACGAGGCACCGTTCGGGCGCCTCGAGGGCCTCTACAAGGTGCAGAGCGGCGGCAAGCCGTACCTCTTCACCCAGCTGGAGTCCGTGTTCGCGCGCAGGATGTTCCCGGGGTTCGACGAGCCGGCCTTCAAGACGCCGTACGACGTGACGCTGGTGGTCCCGAAGGGCATGCCGGCCATCGCCAACACCACCCAGACGGCGCGCGCGCCGGGCCCGAACGGCATGGACCGGGTGACCTTCGCCACCACCGAGCCGCTGCCCACCTACCTGCTGGCCATCGCCGTCGGCGATCTGGACATCGTCGAGGCGCCGCCCATCGCCCCCAACGAGGCGCGCAAGCGCCCGCTGCCGTTCCGCGGCGTGGCGGTGAAGGGTCGCGGCAAGGAGCTGGCGTACGCGCTGCAGCACACGCCGGCCATCCTGGCCACGCTGGAGCGCTACTTCGGCATCGAGTACCCGTACGACAAGCTCGACATCATCGCCGTGCCCGACAAGGGCGGCGCCATGGAGAACGCCGGCGCGGTGACCTTCGGCGAGCTCCTGCTGCTCCTCGACGAGAAGACGGCGCCCGTGGCCCAGCAGCGCGCCTACGCCTACGTCATGGCCCACGAGCTGGCCCACCAGTGGTTCGGCGATCTGGTGACCATGCCGTGGTGGGACGACATCTGGCTCAACGAGGCCTTCGCCACCTGGATGGGCTACAAGGCCACCGCCGCCTGGCGCCCCGACCTGCAGGCCGACATCCGCGCCCTGGAGGGCGTGCACGAGGCCATGGTCACCGACAGCCTCCTCAGCGCGCGGCAGATCCGCCAGGAGGTGCGCGACAACGGCGACATCCTCAACGCCTTCGACTCCATCACCTACAAGAAGGGCGGCGGCGTCCTCTCCATGTTCGAGCGCTGGGTCGGCGCGGAGGCCTTCCGGCGCGGCGTGCAGCAGTACCTGGCCGCGCATCGCCACGGCAGCGCCACCGCCGACGACTTCCTCGGCGCCGTCTCCAAGGCGGCCGGCAAGGACGTGACCACGCCCTTCAAGAGCTTCCTCTTCCAGGCTGGCCTGCCGCTGGTCGAGGCCCGCATCTCGTGCGGCGCCGGCAAGCCTCGCCTCGAGCTTGCCCAGTCACGCTTCCTGCCGCTGGGCTCCACCGGCGACCCCAAGCGCACCTGGCAGATCCCGGTCTGCGCGCGCTATCCGGTGGGCGCCGAGGTCAAGGAGACCTGCACGCTGCTGGCAGAGGAAAAGGCCGGCGTCGACCTCGAGGGCACAGCCTGCCCGGGCTGGGTGCTGCCGAACGCCGATGCCTCCGGCTACTACCGGTGGATGCTGTCGGTGGCCGACACCAGGAAGCTGGCCGCGGCCGGCTGGGCCAAGCTCGGGCCGCGCGAGCGCACCAGCTTCGCCGAGAGCCTGCGCACCGGCTGGTCGCGCGGCACGCTACCCGCGGCCGAGCTCATGCCCATGCTCGCGCCGCTCGCCGACGATCCGCAGCCAGCCGTGGTGGCGGCGGCGGCCTCCGTGCTCGACGGGGTGCACGACTGGCTGGCGCTCGAGCCCGCCGGGGCCGAGGTCGAGGCTTACGGGCGGAAGATCTTCGCCAAGAAGTACCGGGAGGTCGGCTGGGCGGCACCGCAGGGCAAGGCCGAGCCGCCGGAGCGGCGCATGCTGCGCAAGGAGGTCGTCTCCTTCATGGTCACCGGCGCGCGCGATGCGGGGGCCCGTCGCGAGGCAGCCGCGCGCGGCAAGGCCTACCTGGGCATCGGCAAGGACGACGCCTTCCACCCCGAGGCCGTGGACCCGAACCTCGCCGAGGCAGCGCTGGCCGCGCTCGGCGAGACCGAGAGCGCGACGGCGTTCGACGCCCTGAGCGCGCGCCTCGATCGCACCACCGACGAGGTGGTGCGCCGGCGGCTGCTGGCCGGGCTGGGCGCACCCCGCGATGCGGCCACGGCCGCGCGGGCGCGTACGCTCACCCTCGACCCGCGCCTGCGGGTCATCGAGGCGCTCCTGCCGCTCGGGGCCCAGCTCGCCGAGCCCACCACCCGGGAGGCGGCGTGGAAGTACTTCGTCGAGAACGTCGACGCCATCCTGGCCCGGCTCTCGCCCGCGCGCGCCGCCGGGGTCATCTCCGTCGCGGCCGTGTTCTGCGACCGCGCGCGCGCCGACGAGGTGGAGCGCGTGCTCGGCCCGCGCTGGACCCAGCTCGAGGGCGGGGCGCGCAACCTGGCTGCCACGCTGGAGACGATCCGCATCTGCGCCGCGCGACGCGACAAGCAGCTCGCGGAGACGCGCGCCTGGTTCACCGCCGGAAAGCCCGCGGGGGGCGCCGCGCCGGCGCCGCCGGGCACGAAGCCGGCCACCGCCAAGCCGTGACGGGCGCGGTCGCGTGCGGCGCGCACACCTCCGGGCGTGCGCGCCGTCGCGCGGGCGGCGCTACTGGGCGACGCCGGGCACGCAGATGCCGATGGCGCAGCCGCCGCTCTGGCAGTCGGCGGCGCTGGCGCAGGGCGCGCACGTCTTGGTGGTGGGATTGCACTTGTTCAGACCGCAGCCGCTGTCGGCCTGACACGGGATGCCGATCACCGGCTGTGCCGGCGTCGTGGCTGCCGGCGCGGTCGCCGTCGGCTGCTGCTGCGGGTAGCCGCCCTGCTGCGGGTAGCCGCCCTGCTGCGGGTACCCACCCTGCTGCGGGTACCCCTGCTGCTGCGGCGGGCCACCGGTGGGCTGCTGGTACTGCTGGGACGGGTCCTGCGCGTACTGCTCGTCGCCGCCGCCGCATGCGGCCATGGCCAGGGCAGAGGTCACGAACATGGTCACGAGGGCGACGGAAGGGGACGGGCGCATGAGCTCTCCTCGGTGCGGGTCGACGAAGGTACGACGGGATCGTCAGGAAGACGTTCTACTCGTTTCGTTCGGCTCAGGGTGAATCCCCGCGTGTGCAACCTGACCCGGGCGCCCCGGAGCCACGATCCGGCGCTACTTACTCGAAGCGCAGGGCCTCGACGGGATCCAGCTTGGCCGCGCTGCGGGCGGGGCCGACCCCGAAGACGACTCCAATGAGGACGGAGACGCCCAGGGCCAGGCCGACCGCGTACTTCGGGACCTGACGTGGAGGGAGGCACCTCACGCAGCGATGGGGCCGAACACAGCTCCCGGTGCTCGGCGCGCAGCTGGACGTTGTTGGCGTGGAGGAGCCAGTCGACGAAGAGCTGCTCGACGGGGCCGTCGGGGGCCACCGCCGCCACCAGCCCTGCCCGCGAGGTGAAGCGGCCGCAGGACTGACCGTCCGCGCCGCGACCCTACGGGCCACATTCGCGGCACTCCTGCTGCGCGCACGCGACCTGGGCCTGCGCGTCGCGCGAGAACTGTCCGCACTCGTCGAAGCACTTCTGGACCGTCGTGCCGCCAGTCACGCAGTCGAGCCAGCACGCGCAGCTCGCATCGGCCGCGCACGCGGTCTTCTCGGCACAACAGGATTGCTTCATGCACGCCTCGCAGGCGTCGTCACCGGACGTCGGGGCGCATGCGCTCCCACCCGAGCCCGCACCGCCCGGGCCGCCGCCGGAGCCGGAGCTGGCCTCGCCGCCGCCCGCGCCCTGGCCACCGGCGCCGCCCGCGCCCTGGTCACCGGCGCCGCCGGCAGGGCCGCCGCCGCGGCGCCCGTCGAGAGGCCGCGGCGGCCCATCGCCGGCAGCGCCACTGGCGCCGCCATCGTCCTCGTCGTCGCCGCACGAGCTCACCGTCAGCGGGGCGAGCGTCAGGAGGACCATCGCAAACGGCAGCCGCAGCAGAGTCATTGGAGCTCCAGGGTTCGATCGAGGCCAGGCCAGCCGTGGCGACACGAGCCTGTCGTGGCTCAGAAACCGTCCTTGGTGCCCCGCCTCACCCGATCTCCACACCTTGCACCACATGACCTGCCGTCTGGGCGGAGTAAACTTCACACTCGCACACGCGGTGTTCATCCAGCGTTCGGAGTGCGTGCCCAGAATGCGTGGATGCTCCGCGTTTGCAATGGCGTGTTTCCCATCCTGGCGCTGACGTCCATGGGCTGCCAGTCGCCGCCGCCGATGCATCCGCGCCTCGACCCGGCGCCGCCGCCCGCGGCCACGGGACCGGTGGAGGCGCGGCCCGCGGCGTGGCCGCAGGAGGTGCCCGTGCCGCCGAAAGCCATCGACGCCTGCTCGGGGGCGGACCGCCGGCGAGTCGTGCTGGCTCTACGAGGAGGATGTGGCGCGCAACGGGGATTGCATCGAGCTGCCGGCGGACGGCGCGGCCTGCTGGACGACCGCCAGTCGCTGAGCCGCGAGCGCCGGCCGCCGCTGCTGCGCGGCGGGAGCATGCCCCACCCTCGAGGTCTCGACCGGCTGTGCGTCTTCGCTCGCCGCTCGCGTGAACGCTCAGGGCGCGATCTTGGCGAGGATGACGTCGGCAGTCCCGGAGTACGTCAGGAGTCCGGTCCCGAGGTCGATCGGCTGCCACGCGTTGCCGCCGATGAGGACCGCGGCATTCGGGTCGACCGCGACGGTGTACAGGAAGTCGATCTCGGGCGTCCCGAAGCGGCGGCTCCACACATGCTGGCCGTCGGAAGCGAGCTTGGCGACGAACATGTCCTGGCTGTCCACGCTCGACAGCCACTGCACCCCGTCGAAGCTGACAGAGCCCTCCAAGGGGCCCGCCACCACGATGGCGTCGTCCTTGTCGACGGCGAGGCTCGGATACTGCGCATAGCCGAATTCGAAGCTCGCGTTGACGGTGAAGTTCTTCGTCCAGGCGACGGTGCCGTCGCCCTGGAGCTTGGCTGCACCCCAGAAGGCCGCACCGTCCCCCGGCGCCGCCAGGGTGATGCCGCCGAAATCGATGATGCCGTCGTATTCGGCCACCAGAGCGATGTCGTCATTCGAGTCCACGGCGACGCGCCAGATGTTCGAATTCGCGCCCTCCTCTCCCATCATCTTGATCCACAGCCCGGTCCCGTCGCCGAGGAGCCTGGCCACGAACGCCGTCGCGCCGCTGTCGTTGCTCGTGGCCGAGAGCGGCGGCGCGGCGAACGTGGTCGGCGTGCCCTCCGACTCGGCGGTACCGGACACGATCAGGTCGCCGAGCGGGCTGGCGGCGAGCCCGAATGGGCGCACCCCCGCGCCGAGATCGAGCGCGAACTTTGCGTCGCCGGTGGCCGCGTCGAACCTGGCCAGGAACCCTGCGTGGCCGTTCGGTACAGGGCCGCAGGAGAAGAAGAGGGGGCTCGCCGCTCCCCCCAGCGACAGCGTGCCGCAATAGTACCCGCTGACGACGACGTCGCCGCTATCGGGCAAGATGGTCATCGCGTCGACGGAGGCGAACGTGTCGGCAGCGCCCTGCCGGAGCCAGAGCGCGTTACCGTCCGGAGCGAGCTTCGCGACGAACAGGTCGAACGCATTCGAGGATGCCACCACCGTGAGCGCATCGATCGTCAGATGGCCGCTGTAGTAGCCCGACAACACGATCGCATCGTTGTCGTCGATCGCGACGTGACCGATGCTCTGTGAGCTCGAATCGTTGCCGTCGATCTTCTTCAGCCACGCCGCGGTTCCGTCGGGCGACATCTTCGCGACGAACGGCGTCTCATGACTGGAGCCGGCGTTCGCGGCGGCGCCGTTCCCCAGATCGAGCGTGCCTTGGAAATTGCCGACCGAGATGACGTTGCCCCCGGAATCAGTCGCCACGCCCGCCAACGCTTGATGGTCAGCATCCCCCTCCTCGATCGCCCAGAGGGTGTCGCCGCATGGAGCACCGTCGCATTCCTCGTCGCCTGGCGTACCGCAGTCCTCGGCCGCCGGCAGCACTTGACCGGTGCACGGGCCGTATCCGATGCCGTCATCCGTGCACGTCTGGGTGCCGGCGATGCAGTTGCCCACGTCGACCGTGTCGGGCGGCCCGTCGTAGCAGCTCACCGTCGAGCCCGGGGCACACGCGCCCCCCGAGCTCGACGATTCCGCCGAAGAGGAGCCGCCCGACGACGCGCTGGACGGGCTGGCCTCGGACGACGACGACGACCCACCACCCACGCCCGTACGGCGGGGATCGTCTTCGGTCGCGCACGCGGGTGAGAGCAAGAGGGTGGCGAAGACCAGGCCCACCGGGCCGATCGCGCCGGGCGCGGTCCGCTTGAGCGAAGCGAAGGGATTCTGCATGCGGCGCCGAGGAGCAAGAAGCGCGCCCCTGCGGCCCCGCGTCTCCTCGGCAGGCGTGGGGTCGTTGTCGCTGTAGCGCCACGTAGCGCCACACGTTGCGCAACACGTGATGGTGGGACCGTTCGAGGGCGAGCCCGGATCGGAGGGCGCGCGTGAGAATCCAGCAGGCTGCTAGGGCGGAAGGGCGCACATGCCCTGATCGCAGCCCACCGTCAGCGGTGGCGGCGCGCACTTGCAGACCGGGCCGAGGCAGCCCTGCGCGGACCACTCCGCGGCGAGCTTGTCGAGGTCGGACTGGGTCAGCGACGAGTTGACCGCTTCGTAGCAGCCACCGAGCCCGATCCCGCAGTGGCCCTGCAGGACCTGGCAGCCCCCGGCGGTGTTGCACGTCTTGGCGCCGGCGATGGCGCTCTGATAGGCGCTGTCGATCTCGTCGCAGGTCAGCGCCGGGCTGCCGCCGGTGCCCCCGGTGCCGCCAGCGCCGCCGCCCACACCACCGCTGGCCGCGGCCCCTGCCCCCCCGCTCGCGCCCCCACCCTCGCCGCTGGTGGCTCCCGCGCCGCCGGCCCCACTGGCGGTGCTGCTCGAGGTGCCGCTGCCCGAGGCCGCAGGGGTGTCGGTGTCGTCGTCGCCGTCGTCGCTGCAGGACGCCAGCGCCGCGATCGCTGCCACAACACCCGCGCAAGCCCAAGCATGAAGGTTCATGGGCCCATCGTATCGCGCTCGCGCATCGGGCGCTGCGGGCACTGCGGGCGCTGCGGGGTCAGATGCCGCCGCGGGTCGGCTCGACCTCGGTGTCCTCTCCGGCGCAGATCATGGTCACCTGGTGCGCTTCGCCGTCGACGGTGACCTTGGCGATCTCCGAGCCGTCGAACTCCACGACGATGTTGCGCTCGCGGTAGAGGTCGATCTCGACCTCGGTGCGCCCGGCGGAGGGACAGGCGTCCGGGCAGACGGTGTAGCCGCGGGTGTCGGCGCTGAAATCGTGCTCGCCGAGGTAGCCCGAAGAGACACCGGTGACCTCGATGCAGGCGGTGATGCGGTCGACGACGATGTCGAGGTCGGCGGTCACGAAGACGTCCTGGCCCTGGCGGGTGCGCGAGGTCCAGTCCCCTCGATAGTCCAGCATGCGCAGGTCGCCGTCGGCGGTGATGTCGGCGGAGGCGGTGTACTCGACCGCCTCGCCGTTGGCGCGCAGGTCGCCGCTGTCCTCGAGCGCTGCCTGCAGGACGCCACACGACTTCTCGGTGAGCTCGGCGTCGAGCCCGCCCTCAAGGTGCAGGTATCCGAAGGGGCCGGTGCAGCTGTCGTACTCGACGTGGAGCGAGGGACCCTCGGCCGTCTTCACCACGCAGTCCGACGGGTAGAGCCCAGCCGACGGCGCGGCGGCGGCCTCGGCGGCCGCTTCGCTGGCGTCGAGGCAGGTGTCCTTCTTCAGGTGGTCGGAGGCGGCGCGCGTCATGCGCGTGTTCTTGGCGCCGCTCAGCGCGGTCGACACGCTGGCGGCAGCCAGGTCCTCGTTGGAGATGCATCCCTCGAGGGCGAAGGCGAAGCAGCCGATGGCGAGCAGGTTCAGGATGGGTCGGGTCACGGGTGGCTCCTTGGTGGGCACCCCTTGGACCCGGCGGCGTCGCCGCGGGTAAAATGGCGCTTTCCGCGGCGTGAAGAGCGCGTCGCGCTCGATGACGCGGCGCACCGGGCGGCGCGCTACCAGGCAAATCCCCGGCGGGGTGAGGCGGATGCGCGAGCGCAGCTGGGGGTCGGCCTCGACCACTGGGCGAGCGCTGCGCCAAGCTCGTGCATGGAGCTCCACCGGTCCTCGGGCGACTTGGCGAGGCCACGCTCCACGATCGCACTCAGGCGCGCGTCTGCGGCACAGAGCTCATCGAGCATCGGCGGCCTCCGGGCGATGACCGCGGCGAACAGCGCCAGCGGTTCGTCGCTCGGAAACGGCCGCCACCCCGCGAGCACCTCGTACAGCATCACGCACAGGCTCCACACGTCGCTGCGCCCATCGATGTCTTCCTCTCCGCTGAACTGTTCAGGAGACATGTACTCCGGCGTGCCGACGAGCGCGTATCGCTCGGTGAGGCAGCGGCCGCTCGCCGTCTGCCCCACCTTGGCGAGCCCGAAGTCCATGAGCACCGGTCGCACCGAGCCATCGCTCGACTCGACGAGGAACACGTTCTCGGGTTTGACATCGCGGTGCACGACGCCCGCCCGATGCGCGACAGCGAGCGCCGAGACGATGGGGAGCAGCAGGGCGACCGCCTCGCGCGGTGGGATGCGCGTCTCCGCGTCGAGCCGATTCGCAAGCGTCCTGCCCCGCAGCAGCTCCATGACCATGAACGGTTCGCCGCCGGAGGTGGTCGCGAAGTCGAGGGTGCGCACGATGGACGGGTGCTGCAGGCGCGCGGACTCGCGGGCTTCGCGCATGAACCGAAGCACCAGCGTGGGCTCTGCGACCTCGCGGCGAAGGAGCTTCACGGCTACATCGACGTCCCGCCGCAGGTCGCGGGCGCGCCAGACGGTGCCCATGCCGCCTTCGCCGATGGCCGCGAGCAGCTGGTACCTGTCGGCCACGAGCGCGCCGGCTCGAGGGCCGGGCTGCCCGTCGTCGACCGGCGCGGGTCGGCCGCCTCGGCTGGCTGCTTCGTCGGTGGTGCGAAGATGCAAAGCACGGTGCGACATGGGGGGCTGGGGCATGCAGACCGAAGCGGGCGTGTGGCCTGCTGTGTCCGGACGGCTTCGCCACGGCTCGCGAATCGACACCAGGCGTTCCGGAAGGGCGGCGCTCGGTGGGTGCGGCTCTCCGGCTGGGGATTTCTTGCCGGATCGCGAGCGCGGCGCCGCGGCGGTGGAGCACTCGGGAGGCTCCTCATCGAACAGGAACCGGCCGGCTGCCCGCCGCCACCTCAACGCCAGCGTCGGAGCGCCTGCAGAGCGCTCTGGACGTCGCGTCGTCTGGCGCCGGGCTCGGCTACACCCTGCGCCTGGATCAACGCGACCGGCGTGGTGGGCACGGGACCATTCCGATGGCTTGGCGCATGTCGCAAACCTCGCTAGCCTAAGCGCTTCCCCATGGCCTCGGCGAAATCGATCCTCGACGTGCTCGACTGGGCCGCGGCATCGTTCCGCTTCCCGATGCTGGACAACGGATACGTCTACCTCGCGGCAACGCGCCTTTCTCTGTTTCGCTCCGTGGCCGATTGGGCGCTGGTGGTGGAGGTCTTCGGGTTCTCCCCAGGCGGTGGCGAGCTCGATGTCGCCGTCTCCACGTTCGCGAGCCGACTGCGCGATCGGAACCCGCCTGGGAGTTACGTATCGCGGCAAGCCTACGAAAACTATCTCGCGCAGCACCCCCACGACGAGTTTCGGGCCTTCTCCCCCGTCGCTCGGGGTGCTTGGGTGGATCCCGAGCACGACCATCTTGTCCACGTGGATGCGGCAGAGCTACTGGTTCGAGGCGAATCCGTCAGCGTCCCTTCTGCCGAGGATTTCGCACGCCTCGAAATCGACCTTTCCGAGCCCCCCCGAATCTGCGTGTTCGAGCTGTGCCGTGCTCTCGCGGCGACGCGACGCGAAAAGGTCCTCGCGACGGCCGCCGAGCGCCGCGTCAGCGTGCCCGAGGATCTTACCGAGCTCCTGCGCCTCGACGAGTGGCACCATCCAGAGCGCGTAGCTTCGCAGCTACCGAGCGCCAACGAGACCTTCCAGCAACTCGCGCGCGTCCTCGAGAGCGGCGACTCCGGCGCCTACCGGCCCACGCGGGCGCCGAACACGCACTGGCGAAACTGGCCGCAAGGCGGACGCTTGATCTGAGGGCCTGACGCTCACGCATCCCCTCGTATTCATCCCCTAAAATCAGGCCGAAGCAGGCGCAGAGCGTGGCGTGATCCCGCACGATTGCGGTCGAGGGCGCCCATCAGCGGACGCAACCACTCTTCACGCATCGTTGGAATGCAGTCGTACCAGTAGCTGGCCTGCCGGAAGAGCGAATGCGTGGGGCGCTTGACGGTGTTCACCTTCAGGTATCGGTCGAGTCCCGTTGGTGGTGGGCTTCTTCGACGTCGCCCGCCCGCGCCGGTCGAGGACCTCGGAGCAGGCGCCGCCGCTCCCGGACGCCGCCTCGCCGCCGGCTCTGGCAGCGACGGCGCCCATCGCCACGCCCTCGAGCCCGGCAGTCGCGCCCGCGACGGCGAGCTGGACGCCGATGGTCACCGACGAGGACTTTCGAGGGGTGCTGCAGATCATCGAGCAGCGACGGAGCATCAACGAAGAAGAGCTGCAGACGGGTGCTGGGCACGCCGATGCGGGTGCGCGCGTTCGCACGCAACTTCGACCGCCTGGTCGTGTTGCTGCCGTTCGGGATCGCCGTCGTGACCGCCAACGGGATGAAGGCCTACGCCAGGAAGGACTAGAGGGGCGACGCGCTTCATCGCGACCAAGGACACCGATGAACTGAAGAGCGCCGCTCAATCCTTCGACTTCGTCCTGTGCACGGTGTCTGCCGACCTTCCCTGGGATGAGTACCTCGCGACGCTTCGACCGCAGGGAAAGCTTTGCGTCGTAGGCCTTCCCGACAAGCCGATCGCGTTCTCTGCTTTCTGGTTTCAGCCTGTTGACCTCGGAGAAGGTCGTCGCCGGAGGGATCCCGGGGTCTTTGCGGGAGACGGAGCTCATGCTCGACTCTACGGCTCGCCACGGCGTGAAGCCCTTCGTGGAACTATTCCCGATGAGCGAAGCGAACCAGGCAATGGAGCATAAGAGGCAGGGCAAAGCGCGGTTCCGCGCGGTGCTCGTTGCCTAGAGGTCGTGGCCGCAGCGAAGCGTGGCCCCGCTCAGGGCTTCATGCCTGAGGATCATTGACGCGCACATCCTCAAGCTCGCGTGGTCTCCCCAGCCCCCGGGCCAAAGAGGGGGCGAAACAGGTTCGCGTAGCACCACCAAGTCGGATAGCTCAGGAGGTGAAGGCAGGAAGAGATGAATCTCGGCGATTGTTCTGGTCTCCAAAGCTGACTCAGCAGAATCAACGCGACTTGAGGGGGAGCGAAGATCAGCAGAAAAAGGGCCTTCCCTATCTTCTGGCGAAGGCATTGCGGCCCGTCATAGCGCGGAAGGGATCGAATCCACGCTTGGTACCCGCTGTCCAAGTCATGGGCTCGAGCCCCTTCTTCGAATAGGTCGAAATATCTCTTACTTGGAAACGTCTGGAAGTCGATTCGCCGTGGATTTCCAAGACGGAGAACCTTGCATTCCAGCTCCTGTCCGTCATAGGTCCTGCACCGCATATCCGTCACTTCGTAGCCGAGCCCCGCGTGACCATTTCCGGCCTCTTTCAGGCAGATGAGCCTGAACTCTCGATCGGTCACCTCGAATGCCACTCCGTGGCACCTGGGTTGGTCCGGGAAGAGGCGTTCGGGTCCGACAGAGGGGAAGCAAGGCTCCATATAGGGGATTACGAGCATTCGAAAGTTCAAATACAATTCCAAGGTGGCCGCGACACATCGCGTAGGATGGATGTTCATCGCCGCGGAACTCTTTGGATTCATATTGGTACCATAGGCAAAGTACCAGACCCGGGAACGCTCGATCGCGGCGGAGGTCATCGCCTCCTCCTGACGCGGACGAACTGCGCGAAGCTGCCGACGACGAAGGCGTCAGCCGGCATTGGACGCCCCTCCGTGGCCACGATGATGGTGGCGTCCGATCTGCACTCTCGCGGCCACGTCGGCCAATCTGATCCGACCTAGGCCGACCTCGAGCAGCGCATCGGCTTCTCGTAGAACCTCGTTGAGAGCGAGCGAGACCGCGCTCGAGATCTGACAACCCGCCTCTGGATCGGGCACGTCGACGGCGACGAGGAACCGCTCCCCCAGGGCCGCGTACACGTCGCGCAGGGAGATGTCCGACGCATGTCGCGCGAGCGACCACCCGCCCCCGTGTCCGCCGGCTGACCTCACCAACCCGGCGCGGCGGAGTCCCGCGAGGGTTCGGCGGACGACGACCGCGTGAGTCCCGACACACGCTGCAAGGAGCTCGGAGGTCGCGGGTCCACTCGACTGTTTGTCGAGGAAGACCAAGAGATGGAGCGCAACGGAGAACCGGCCGCTTCGCTTCATGCGTAACTCATAATGTTACAGAATACCGTCACCGTCAAGGCGCGCGATTTCAGCACTCGCTTCAACGCAGAAGCGCGAGCGGCCGACCCTCCGGCCCCCGCCTCGGCCCGCGTACAGACGTCAGACCGCCACCTGCACCTTGGACAGCCGCACCTTGGACACGAAGGGCCTCATCACCTTCCCCAGCGACGACGCAGTGCCGCAGCGCTGCGGCGAGTCTCGCCTGCGACGCTTGCTCCGCCATACCTGCGGTAGCCTCCCGCCGGGCTTCAAAAAACGGTACGTGTAGGTTCCGGGGCGCGGAGCACCCCGACGCTGACGTGGCGCGTACCGACGTCGTAGCGGTGATCGATGTCGGGGGATGCACTGCTCCGCAGCGCGGTCGTCCGGAGGAGGCGTGCACGTCGCTACGAGTCCGCAGTGGTCGACGCGATCGTCGCCGAGGTGGCAACCGAAGCTGACCCGTCGATGTCCACGACGTCGAGATCCTCGTCATCGTCGAAGAGACCGTCTCCCTCACCGGGCTGACGCCCATCGAGATCAACGCCCTCATCGTCCCCAGGAACGTCCCTTCTTCGGCGGCGTCTTGCGGTCAAGGGGTGTGGCCAGCGACGTGCAGGCCGTACGCCCTTCGATGCGCGGTCGGCGGCAGCTCCCTCAAATCCAGTCCGGCAGCTCGATCTCCGAAGGGCCGACCCCGAAGAGGTCGCGCTCGACGCGGTGCAGATTGCGGACGTAGCGCGGCAGGTCCTCGGCACGCGCGTCGCCGGCGAACCCATGCGCGGCGCTCCGGAACTGCGCGACCATCGCGCCATGGTCGACGAGCCCATGCTCGACCATGGCGGCCACGTCGTCCTGGTCGGCCGGGCTGAAGCGCTTCAGCTTGCTGACCACGGCGTCGACCACGTCGAGCGCCTCGACACGGAAGCTGCGCAGCGCGTCGAGCTCGGGCAGCGCTCGATATCGCGGCGGATGTGGCAGGAACGCCCAATGGAGGGGCACCTTCACCCTCGCGCACTCGCCAGGCTGCGTCGCGGTGTCTTCCAGCGGCGGGTACTCCTCGAACACCGGGCACGGCTCCCAGGCGAGCGCTGCGCCGCCAGCCCCGCCTCCTGCTCCGCCGCTTCCACCTCCGCCTTCGCCCCCGCCTCCTCCGCTCTGGGCGCCAGCCTCGGCCCCCGCGCCGCTTGGCCCTGCGAAGCTGTCATCCCCGCATGCGACAAGCGCCAAGGGCGACCCCAGGAGCGCGACCAGGCCGAGCCGGAAAAGTCTCATGGGGTCGCTCTTTCACAAGGCTCGTGCCAGGCGCGCAACGCGCGGGATGTTCGTCGCGGCGTCCGGTGGGCCGGCCACTCGCGCGGAGGCCCTGTCCGCCACGGCGGCCACTCGAGCGCGGCGAGCACTGGGCCCCCGTGGTCAATCGGAAGGGCGTCGCTATCCCGCTGCCGAGAGCATCCGATCGAGCTCGCCGCTATCGATCAGCTTCGCGAGCTCATCGGCGCCGCCAACCAGTACCCCCTTGACGAACACCAGCGGGAAGGTGGGCCAGCCGGTCCACATCTTGAGCGCCGTACGCGGGCGCCAGGAGCCGAAGTAGGAGCCGTACTCGAGGTAGTGGTACGCGGTGCCCCTGGCGTCGAGCGCCTTGCGTGCCCGCCGCGGATAGGGGTTCTGCTTCATCCCCACGACGACGACCGGATGTCGATCCGCCGCCTCCTGCACCTCCTTGACGATGTCGGCGTGGTGCGAAGCGATCTTGCCGCGGATCGCGGGGTGGATGAGGTCGTCGGCCAGGATCGAGCGCGGCATCGCTCATCGCTCGCACGATCCCGGCACGAGCACAACACCACGCCGGCGCCGGAGCGGGGGACGCGGCCCTCGCCGACGGGTCGAGGCCCGGCCGCGAGGAATCACCGGACAGGTTCGTCCGTTGCGGCGGGCGGCATGGCTGCGCTGCTGGGGTTCATCTTCGTTGTGCTCGCGTTCGCGCGAAGCCTCCACGCGCGATCGCTCCTGGCGGCCGCCGCGATGGCCATCCTGGGCTGCGGGCATGTTCTGTCGCTCTGGGGCTCGATCGACAGCTGGACGGCGAGCGGCAACCCCATCGCCGTGCTCGGCGTGCTCGTGCTCGGCCGGACGGGGCTGGTGCACGAGGCCGCCGGGGTGCCAGCGCTCGTCGCGCTCTTCGCAAGGTATCCGCTGATCGCCAACGTGGCCTTCGTCCTGCTCTCCGCGTTGCCGTTTGCGGCCCTCGAGCTCCGCCTCGACCGGCTGCACCCCGATAGCGACCAGGCCAGGCGCCTCGTGGCGCTCACCCAGGCAGACTCGGTGGACGCTGGCCGCGAGGCAGCCGCGACCGCCGGAGCGGTCGCCACGGGCCCGGCTCAACTGTCGGTTCCTGCTGTTCCCCAGACGTCGAAGTGGGCGCTCGACCCGGAGAACTCCTCGGTGCACTTCGTCTGCAAGCACGTGCTCACCAACATGCGCGGCATGTTCCCGAAGCCTTCCGGGACCGTGGTGCTGGATGAAGGCACCCCATCCAACTCCAAGGTCGACGTGACCGTCGACGTGAGCTCGATCACGACCGGCGTGGAGGAGCGTGACACGCACCTCAAGGGTCCAGACTTCTTCGACGCGGCGAAGTACCCCGCCATCACCTTCGTTTCGACCAGCTTCACGAAGTCGCGCCACCTCGTATTCGGTGACCGGCAACCTCAGCATGCACGGCGTGACCAAGCCGGTGACCCTGGCGGTGACCGCCCCGCCGCAGTTCGAACACGCCGGGGGCGTGCGCCGCGGCATCGAGGCCACCACGACCGTCAATCGGAAGGACTTCGGCCTTCGGTGGGAGTTCCCGGGCGAGGGCGCCGGTGTCGTCGTGGGAGACAACATCAAGATCACCATCGACGCCGAGCTGGTGCTTCAGCCCTGACCGAGCTCGGTCCAAATTCGGACTGCGACCCCACCGACACTGCAAGTGAGCCGCGACGCGCTCCGGGGCTCTCAGACGCGCGCCGAACGAAACGGCGAGAACACGGCGCCGGTGGGGTCCTGGACCACGGAGAATCGGCCCACCTTGGGAAGCTCCATCGCCGGCATCAGCACCTTGCCTCCGAGCGACGCGACCTTCTCGGTGACCGCATCGACGTCGGACGCCGCGACGTACGAGAGCCAGTGCGGAGGGACGCCCGGCCCGCCCATGTGCGACGTCATCCCGCCGATGTCCGTGTCGGCGTGCCTCCAGTGCCAGTAGCCCTCGCTGCCGTCCGCTCCGCCCTTGCCCGTCCATCCGAAGAGGCCGTCGTAGAAGCGCTTCGCCGCGGCCATGTCCCTGGTGTGGAGCTCGTCCCAGCAGAACGTGCCGGGGCGCGGGGGCCCCAGGTAGGGCTGCTGCTGCGCGCCCGCGCCGAGCGGCTGGAGGATCCCGAACGCCGCGCCCTGCGGGTCCGAGGCGCACGCGAACCGCAGCATGTCCGGGACCGTCGTCGGTGGCACCATGACCTTGCCGCCGAGCTCGGTGAGCTTCTTCGCCGACGCGTCCGCGTCGTCGACGGCGACGTAGACGAGCCACCCGGACGGCACGCCCGCCGGCGCCACGATGGCGCCGCCGACCGTCGTCTCGCCGAGCGAGAACATGCGGTACGCCCCGCCCGCCGGGCTCGGGGTGTCGCGGGACGTCCAGCCGAGGAGCTCGCCATAGAACCTGGTGGCTGCGGCGAGGTCGCTGGTGACCAGCTCGTGCCAGCAGAAGTGTCCCGTGCTCGGATTCGCCATGATCGGTCCTCCTCCGGTGTGACAACCGGACAGGTAGTTTACGAGGAGGCCCTCGTCGAGTGCTCCGGTTTGGACGAGACGCGCGCCAGGAGCGCGCACCAGCGTCGGCGCCGACGAATGAGCGGGCGCAACGAGCCGCGCTACCTGGCACTACAGCGGAGCCCGGTAGCGGCACGACCTTCAAGCTCCACGCATGGCGACCGTCGGGGCCCGCCCGACGCGCTGCCGCCGCGCTCATCGACAACGCCATCACCGACGGCGGACCGCGGCTGAACCCCGGGTCGCGTGGAAGACCCACCTGCAACGTGTGGCGCGATGTGGCGCGACACGTTGCAGCTTCCGGAATCGAGCCGTCGACAACCAGCATCGCCCAGGAATTCCGGCGCTCGACCGAGGCATGCCTCTTGCGCTGCCGGGGTTCCTTCCGGGCCTTGGTCCAGGCCGCCTGCGCCTTGGACCTCGACCGGGCTAGCTCCTTGGGGTTTGCCGATGCACCGTCGCTGGAGTCGCTCCACGTCCCTCGTGTTCACGGTGGCGGTTCTCGCGACCACCCTCGCCGCCCCGCCACGCGAGGCGAGCGCGCAGCTGGCACCGACGGGCGCTCACTACGCCGCGCGCGAACGCGATACCGGGCACTCGGACGTCGATCCGGCAGGCGACTTCTCCGCGTCCGTTCCGCTCGAGCTGCCATCGTCGCGCCAGGGGCTGCCCGTGCCCGTCAGCATCGTGCATGGCGGCAACCACTTCGGTGCCGCCGGCCTCGGCTGGGACGTGCCGATCTCCTTCATCCGCCGCGACCTGAGCCTGGCACATCGCCGGCCGGCGGACTCGGACGTGGATCCGGCGCAGCCGCGGGAGGAGGTGACACTCAACCTGCTGGGGCAGTCGCTGGAGCTGATCCCGAGCGGCACCGGCACGACGTGGATTGCACGGGTCGGGTCGCCTGGCGTCTCGGCGGTCGAGGAGGGCGGGGCCTGGAAGGTCCAGGATGCCAACGGCGTCATCTATACCTTCGAGACCTCCACCGAGCTCGCGGGCACGGACATCTGGCTGCTGCGCACCATCGTCGGAGCCGGCAAAGCCACGGTCAAGCTCACCTACGACGTGCAGCTGCAACCGTGGGAGGATGGCGAAGGCACGTCCATCGATCTGCGGTACGTCGAGTACAACCCGGACGAGCTCCAGAGCTTCAAGCATCGAATCGAGCTGGCCTATGACGCACCGCAGGCCGAGCCCCAGGCGCTCTCGGTGGTGGGGAGCCGCGTGCTGGTGCGCATGCGCAAGCTCACCTCGCTGGAGGTGACCGCTCGCGCGTCCAATGGCGCGCCGTTCGAACGCATTCGCAAGTACACGCTTGCCTATGCCGCGGATGCGGACACCGAGGCGCCGGATGCGAGCATCACCAAGACGTCGCGCCTCGAGGCAGTGACGGTCTCCGGGCGCCAGGGCTCCCCGGAAGGCATCGTGTCGCTGCCCGTCGCGGGCTACGGATATGGCTCGGCGAGCACCGCAGGCGAAGGGGGCGCGCTCCCGACATTCCGCTACGAGTGGGCGCAGACGATCGCGCTGCCGCCGGTGGTGGACACGTCGAAGATCGCCAGCACGGAGCTTGTCAACCAGGGCGGGTGGTATCGCCGCACGCAGCAGAACCTGCTGGACATGACCGGCGATGGCCGCGTGGACCTGGTGTTCCCGAAGAACAACACCATGTGGGTGGCGCAGAACCAGCCCGACGGCAACGGCAACAGCATCCTCGACATCGCCTTCTTCACCAGCCAGCTCGGCGACGCCACGATGACCTCGCCGGTCCTGGAGGCGCGCACATCGTCGACGTCGATGCGGTACCCGCACTCGCAGGACATCGACATGATCGACGAGGTCTGGCGCAGGGTCATCGACGTGAACGGGGATGGCCGCCTGGACATCGTCGATGCCCAGCAGGAGGTCGACCGCTGGATCATCTACCTGAACATGCCCGGCCCGGGCGGGCCCACCAATGTCCAGTGGGGCTGGTACCCGTTCCACACCGACTACCTTCGCGAGTGGCTGGAGCTCCGAGGACACAAGCTCTCGGATCAACGCGGCGTGCCGCTCGAGCGCCGCTTCACCGGCACGGGCGCCACGCTCGAGGCGTGCTTCGGCTGGGACTCGCTGACCGGGTGGCACCACATGAGCGATGCGCCCTGTCCCGACCCGACACCCGCCGCAATCGATCTGTGCGAGCTGAACCTCAACGGCTTTTTCCAACACACCCGACCTGGGTCACGTTCGAGCCGCAGAGGACCTATACGGAGTGGGAGCTGAGCGACTTCAACGGGGACGGGTACCCCGACCTGCTCATGAACTCGTCTCCGATCGAGCGCAAGAACCCCCAGTACTTGAACCCCGACGACGACGACGACAACGACGACAACTTCGTGGATTGCGCAGCGTACCCCTACGCGAATGGCAAGAAGCTGAAGCGGATCGGACCGAAGGCGGGGCCGCTCAATGCGCTGGAGGTGGCCTACAACCATAGCTCGTCGATCATGGACTTCTCGCCGCCGTTCACGCTCGACGGCTCGTCGGCGTGCGGCGTGGCGCTGATGTCCGGTGGCGGCGGCACGATCACCTGCCCCGCAAACGACTGCAACAACCCGGTCGAGAATCTGCCGACCGTGGTCGCGCAGACGGCCGTCTGCTCGATCGAAGACGTGAATGGCGACGGCCTCGCCGACAGGCTCGAAGGGGGCATGGTCAAGCTCGGCACCGGAGGCCTTTTCTCGCAGGTCGCCATGCCATCGGGGGCCGCCTTCAATCCGACGTACGTGAACCCGGCGAGGGGCGCGTGTGCAGATGAGGCGCCGGACGCCACCGAGTTCCTGGCCAGAGCCTCGAGCAGCCTCCGCGACATGACGGGGGACGGCATTCCCGACCTGGTAAGCGGCGCCCTTGTGCGCGTTGGCACCGGCGCCGGGTTCGGGCCACCGATCGCCATCACGATGCCATCCGGCGTGGAGTTCGTGCTCTCGCTCGAGAAGGAGACCTGCGGCGGAAGCGTTTCCAAGACGATCGGCGGCGTCTATGACATCGACGGCGACGGGCGTCCGGAGATGGTGGTGCTGAACCAGGGCGCGCTCGACGTGTACAAGCTGGTCGGCAGCGCCAACCGCCGCATTCCCGAGGCCGGGCGCCTGGTCCATATGGACAACGGTGCCGGTGCGCGGACGGACGTCGCCTACGGCTCGGCAAAGGAGGATGCGAGCACGCTCCATCAGGTGCCGTTCCCCGAGGTGGTGGTGACCTCCGTGAGCACGACCGGCGCGAAGGGGCTCGGTGGCGATGTCGAGACCACGCTCCACGCCCACGGCGGGGCCGTGCTGTTCTGGGATCCGAATGCCGACCGCTTCCGCTTCCCTGGCTACGCCCGCTCCGTCCAGCTGCAGCGCACGGCGCCCAGCAGCGAGTCGATCTGGCTCGATGGCGTCGCCACCGTGACCGACCGTCACGCGACACCGGCGCCGCCAGGCGCGCAGCCAACGCTCCAGGAGAGCCTCGAGCGCTACTTGCTGCCTGGCACCGTGAAGGCTGTGACCACCCTGGCCGGCACCTTCGAGATCGATCCGCGCCAGTTGCTAGCGGCGAAGCTCGACGGCGACGCGCGGACGAGGGCTGTCACCAGCTACGCGGCGCGAGCCGAGGCGACGCAAGAAGCGCCCCTGCCCCACCCCGGTTGGAGCGATTGCGTCGACCGCTGGATGCCGTACGCGTCTGGCTCCACGCCTATGGACACCTGCCGCACGCACGGCTTCTTGCGCCGGGTGAGCACCGACAGCTGGCGTGGCACCCAGGCGCCGCCGTCCGCCGGGCACGTCGCCTCGCGCGTCGAGGTGGTGCAAGTCGACGAGCTCGGGCGTTACACCAAGATCTACGCCGCCAACGACGTGTATCGCAGCGACGACGACGTGTGCGTCGAGACCGTCTACGCGACCCCGGTCGCCAATGGTCCGCGGCGGGTGCTCACCGCGATGGCCTCGCGATACGTTGGCTTGTGCGACGGACCGAACGACCCGGGAGGCGACTGGCTCGCGGCCGAGCACTGGGAGTACGACAAGTTGCCGCCCGGCAGCGTCTCCTACGGGCTCCTGACAGCGCACACCGTGGAGCGACGAGACACCCAGGACGGCACCCTCCTCGACAGCATCCGTGAGCTCGATGCGTACTACGACGCCCTCGGCAACGTGGTCCAGGTGCTGCGCACGCGTGCGCACGATGGCGCCCAGCACGTCGTGTCCATGCAGTACGACGCATTCGGGCTGGCGCCGGTCCGGGTGAAGGAAGAGGGCACCGGCGCCGCGGTGCAAGAGACGGTGTACGAGCTCGACCCCATCACCCTGGATGCCGTCCGGGTGACCGACGCCAACAACGTTGCCACCGGCTCGGTGTTCGATGGCTTCGGGCGACTCCGTCAGGAGCTCACCCACGTGAGCGGCGCCAAGGAGGCGCTCTCGACGCGGAAGTACCTCGGCTTCGAGGGCAACGACCCGCAGGGGCGGCGCATCGAGGACAAGACGTTCGCCGAACCCGTGTTGCAGGGGACCGCGGACAGCGCTCCCGGCGTCGTCTCCACGACGTACCTCGACGAGCTGGGTCGACCGCGGTTCACGGTCGTCGACATGGGCGCCGACTACGCCGAGACCATCGTCACGGGCGCGCGCACGTACGATGACCTGGGCAGGGTCGTCTTCGCCGCAGACCCGTTCCCGGGCACGGCGACGCTGGCGCCGGCGCTGATGGACAGCGCATATGGCACGACGAGCCACTCCCATGTCGACGGGTCGGCATCGTCGTCTGTGCGCGGATACGGGTTCCAGGACCCGACCTGGACCACTGACGAGGCCGAGGAGCGCTACCCGGCCTGGACCGTTCGCGAGTACTCCGGGAACACCGAGAACGTCAGCGTCTTCAGCCCGGACGCCCTGCTGCCTGGAAGCCCGCAGTTCGGCGTGGTGCGCAAGGCCACCACGACTGCCATCGGTCGAATCCTCGAGCGCTCGACCTGGCAAGGCAGCAATCGCATCGAGCTTGCGAGGTTCAAGCAGGATCCTCTTGGCGCGACCGTCGAGATGACCCGCTATCGCTCACCAGCCACCGAGGCCGGGTCGGTGACCTGGTCCTGGCGCCTCGACTCGCTCGGCCAGGTGACCGAGATTCACGAGCCGGATAGTGCGCCACGGCTGAACGAGTACAGCAGCTTCGGCGAGCTCATCGCGTCGTCCACTCCGCAGAGCGTGACGCCACCCGGGCCGCCGCGTGAGCAGATCTTCGTTCACGATGGGCTCGGGAGGCTGACCCACAAGGAGGAGCGCACCGACGGCCAGGTCGATGCCGACTCGGTGTACGACTACGCATACGACGTTCCCATGGAGGTGCAGCCGGCGCAGAAGCCGGACAACGTCATCGGCCAGCTCGCTCGCGCCACTGGGCCGGCGGGAGACGTGTACCTGGGCTATGGCTGGAAGGGCGACGTCACCCAGCGCGTGTTCACCGACGGCGCCGTGGGCGATGTCTATATCGAGCGGACGCGGCACAACGCCGACGGCACGCTGGCCAGCATCACCCTGCAGCTGCCCGACGCGAACCATGACGAGGAAGTGATCGAGTACGAGTACGACAGCGCGGGCAACCTGCAGCGGGTGGTGGCCAGCGACGCCGGGGGGAGCCAGAAGCTCTTCCAGCGCATCGAGGCCGACGCCTTCGGCACGTTGCTCCACGGCGCCTACGGGGCAACCGACTACGAGGCCCACTACCAGCAGGGTGGCCGGCGCCAGCTCGAGCAGGTCGCGCTCATCTCGTCGTACGACGAACGGCGCATCGACCTCGGGGCCCTGGACCCGATGGACCGCGAGCTGTCCCGCATGGAGAAGCTCGCCGGGGGAGATAGCGTCACGGTGACCGAATACGACGCGCTCGGGCGGGTGGCCGCGTCGCTGAGGACCAACGGCCTGCAGGTCATGTCGGATCGGGGCTTCACCTACGACGCGCTCGGCAACACCGTCGACCTGCACGACTACCTCGGGAACGACGGGGCGCAGATGACCTATCAGGCGGCGGACCGCGACAAGCTCTGTCGCGTCGTCTACGGCGCCGGCAACCAGGGGCCGCCGTGCAACGTCGTTCACGACGAGGTCGGCAACGTGATCGAACAGGCCACGCGCGATGGCTATCGGCAGCTGGAGTACCACGCGTCCGGCGCGGTGCGCAGCATCACCGATCACCAGGGTACGCAGGCCCTGTTCCGGTACGACCCCTTCGGTGCCGTGCAGGAGCTGGACATCATGGGAGCGGTCGAGGATGTGCGCCGCGATCGACGGTACGGCGAGCACATCGAGCGTCGCGATGCCATGAGCGGCGGCCAGGCGACCGCGTTCGTGTCCCGCAACGCACCCATCGAGGGGACCGTTGCCAGCCGGCGTGGTCACGGCGGGCCATGGCTCTTCGAGCTCGGCGAGCCGCGTGGCAATCGATTCTTCGTGGATCACGATGGGAAGTTCCTGCAGGAGACCGAGTACGAGTCGTTCGGTGAGGCCCGCACCAAGGGAGAGAAGCCTGGCTCCGCGCAATACACGTCCGCGCAGTGGAACGGGGGCGACGCGCTGGCGGCGTTCGGCGTCTCGCAGCTCGGGGCGCGCCTCTACGATCCGGTGATCGGGCGGTTCCTGAGCCGGGACCCGTTGCTGCTGCCGCGCACTGCGGCGTCGACGAACCCGTACGCGTTCGCGGCCAACGACCCCGTCAACCGCTCGGACCCGACGGGGCTCGACCCGGAGGGGGGCGGACTCGATGAGCTCTATACGCTGCCGGGTCTCGGCGCCGGCCTGATCAAGGGGCTCGAGGCGCGCTTCGGCGATGACGCACCCCAGAGCGATGACCTCTGGGATCGCTCGCCGAGGGACCCGGGGACGCCGACAACGCCGGAGGGCAAGCATTACAAGAAGAACTGGGGCCACCTGGTCCAGGGCGACACCTGGGGGCTGCGGTGGGATACCCTGGGCGCCAACTACGCGGCGCACGCCGACGAGTGGGGAATGGATTGGTTCCCGCTCGCGCAGAAGCGGGTCGCGGAACAGATTGCGTGGGACATCAACCAGCGCCTGGAGACCGTGGACGTCATCCCGGAGTACGGGTACCTCGTGAAGGACATGTTCGAGGTGGCCACCTTTCTTGTCCCGATGGGCAGGCCGGCGACGGTTCTCGCAAGGGGTGGGCGAGCGGCGCTCAGTGTAATCGGCAAGGGATTGGGCGCAGGCGCACAGGTCTTCAAGAACGTATGCCGGGGTGGCTGCAAGATCCCCGGGGGCTTCTGCTTCGTCGCGGGCACGCTCGTCGCAACCGAGGGCGGCGAGGTCCCAATCGAGGAACTGCGCATAGGGCAGCGCGTCCAGGCCGGCAACGAAGCCTGTGCCGGGGACCACCTGCCCGAAGATGGTGTGACGATCTCGCTCGAGGTCGTGAGCTCGGTGCGTGAAGAGGAGCCGGACGAGGTGGAGCTGGTGCGCCCGCGCCAATGGTTGGAGCAGAGCGGTCTCCTCGATGGCCTCGCGTACGTCGACCTCGGGGAGGTGGGCATCTCAGGGTGGGCCCACGTGAAGCGCATCGGCCCGCCGCCCGCCGAGGAACCCGGCGATGGCTGCCTGGTGGTGACCACCATGCGGCGCACTGCGCCAGAGGTGCTGGCGCTGACGTTCGAGGGAGGAACCCTGATCGAGGTGACTCCGGCCCACCCTCTGTACCTCGAGGGGCACGGATGGGTGGAGGCAGGCGACCTGGAAGTCGGGGACCTGCTGAGGACGGATGGGGGCGCCTTGCGGCTCGTGGACGTCGCCCAGGGTCGATCCATGCAGCGCGTGTACAACCTCGAGATCGAGCGCGAGCATACGTACCGAGTGTCACGCGCCAGAATCTGGGCGCACAACTACAAGGCGCTCTGGGAGGCTCTACAGAGAGCGGGCCTGACGCGCCAGATGCTGGGCAAGTCGCTAGCGCAAATGCGCAGCGGCGAATTGCCGGCGAAGCTGCAGACGGCATTCGAAAACCTCGACAGATGGCGAAACTTCAGAGGGGCGCACCTGCGATGGTTGCCAGAGCGGACGGTCAACAGGATCAATGACCTGCGAAGGGCCGCCGCGGCGTTCCGGCGGGCGAAGAGTTTACCGGTACCGGATTGGTTCGAGCCACCACCCATCTGATCGTGAATGGGTGTTGCGGCTTCCCCGACCTCTCCGGCGCCTCGCAGTCGCGGGCCGGCCTCGATCCCGTGGCCAGCATGGCCAGATCGTCACCAAGCCCTGAGCACGATGGCGTCGCGCGTAACTTGGCGCGGTCCCACCCTGCACGTCCCACACGCTCTTCGAGGCGAGGAAGTTCTCGACGACGCACGCCTCGGCTTCTCGACGACCTGCGCACGCGCGTGGCGAAGGGTCGACCTCTCCGGGTCGCCGGCGCCGGGCGGGTTTCGGTGGTCGGACGAGGACGCCGACACTGCTCGCCAGCGCCGCGGGGCGGCGGGGGGGGGCGCCTGGAGCCGCCAGGGAGTAGGGTGACGGCCCGGCGGCAGGTGTCGCGGTCGCAGAAGCCAATCACCGCGGAGGTGCTGCTGCGCAAGGTGCGCGAGGTCCTCGATGCGGGGGGATCGCAACCGTGGATCTTTCCGGAGGCGAACCCCCCAGGACGACTTCGCCAGGTCTTCTGAGCGGGCTTCGTTTGTCCGCCCCTCGGGGATCCTGATCAAGACGGCCAGCGCGGCCCTGAGGTCTCGTGGTGGTGCTCACGTGGCGCGGTTCGCCGCTCAGAGAAAGTCCTTGCCGATGACGGTCCAGTCATCGTGCGCGTGACCGCGCGCCATCATCTCGTCCATCTTTGCTGCGATGGCGGGCGTTACCGTGAGGACGACGTGCGCGCGGTCCACCTCCTCCGCGACCAGGCGTGCGTCCTTCCGCGCCATGGCGAGCTCCCAGGATGGCTGGGCGTAGTCGCCAGACGCCATGCGCTTCGCCCGCGCGCCGACGGTGGTGCCGGGATTGAAGTGATCGAACAGCTGAATGGCGTCCTCGGCAGGAAAGCCCAGCGCCTTGCCGAGGCCGATGAGATCGCCCACGGCGGCCGTGAAGCCCATCAGGAACGTGTTGCCCATCAGCTTCATCGCCGAAGCCGCGTCCGGGCGCTCGCCAAAGTCGACGAGCTTGCCGGTCATCGGCCCGAGCAAGGGCGTGACGCGTTCCACCCGGGCGCGGTCGCCACTGATCAGCATCAGGCCCGTCGCGTCGCGCGCGTTCTGCGGCCCCATGAACACTGGCGCGTGCACGTAGGTCATGTCCGTGCGAGCGATGCGCTGCAGGGCGCCTGCAATCGAGGTGGTGGTGTGGTCGATGACCAGGCCGGTGGGGCCGGCGGCAGCGAGGACGCTGTTCACTGCGTCGTCATCGGAGACGGCGATGTGTACGCGGTCGGCGCCTGCCACAGCGTCTGCGGCGCTCGCGAAGGCCCTGGCGCCGTGCGGTTCGAGGGCCTTGGCGCGGTCCGGGGTGCGGTTCCAGACGTGGACCTTCTCGCCGCGATCGATCAGCGCGCGGGTGAAGTTCGAACCGAGGAGACCGGTGCCGAGGAAGGCGATCATGCTCGGGAGCCTAGCAGCGTGATCGAGGGCCAACGCCATCGGGGTCATGGATGGCTCGCGGCTCTCGCGCGGTGCGGGTTCAACGATCCAACCGTGCAACGATCCAACCGGGTGTAGTCGAGCGGATTGAACTGGTAGAGCGTGATCGGCACGCTGCTCGTGAGATGGAATGCTCCCGCGAGAACGAGGCTCGACGCCTTCTCCCCGCTGGCCGTGCCGAAGTGCTTGAGCGCGTCGACCCAGGGCAGCTCGATCGTGATCACCTCGGCCGGCGGCACGACGGCCTCCTTCACGAGCTGGCCGCCGAGCTCGATCTGGATGACCGCCTCGTCCGCGGAGCCGTTCGACGCCGCGACGGCGAACGCGAAGGCATCGTCGAGTGAGTTCGGCGTCACCGTCGGCCAGTACTCGCAGCCGATGTAGCTCTTGCTCTCGATCGCCGTCGCGCAGTCCCCGGCAGCGTCACGTTGCCGCCTCCGACCCCACCGCCGGCGCTCGAGGAGGCCGCGCCCGCGCTCGCGCTCGCGCTCGCGGCCCCGTCGTCGGCGGGTGCGCGCTCGTCGACCGCGGAGCAGGCGCCGAGGAGCGGTGACGTCGCGATGAAGATCAACAGGGCAGCGTGGCCGAGGGGAAGCATCGTGCGACCATGGGTTGCGCCGCCCGGGCTGATGTTCATCCGCGCCCGAACGGCGACGGGCCGGGGTCGTCGCGGAGTGCAGCGCCGCGGTCGTGGGCTACTCCGAAGGCGGCGCAAGCGACCGCGCCAGCGGGAGCGGCCAGCCCGTCCCCGGCGCAGTGGCGCCCTCGAACCGAAGCCTCTCCTCAGGCCGTCGAGCGCAGCATCCCGTTCGTGATCGCGTCCATCAGCGCCTCGAAGTGGCTGTCGTCGAAATGCGAGCCGCTCGTCAGCCAATCGTGGTGGCGGAGCTCGGTGCGCACCTCCGGCGTCTCGTCACGATAGTGACCGAGCACGTCGAGATGATCGGCGAGCCCGGCCCACACGACGTTGCCCCAGAGCTGCGAGCGGATCGGCACACATCCGTCGTTGGCGTGGAGATCGGGCGAGGAACCGAAGGCGCGGCGCAGGACGGCTTCGGTGGCGTCCGTGCCCGTGGTCCCTTCGACGCCCGACGGCCCGCGCCCCTCGCCCCTCGGGTCGGCGGGGATCGCCCCGCACGGATATCGTTTGTCGAATCCCGAGGTGATGAGGTGGAGCGCGCTGAATAGCGCCAGCGAAGCCGCTTGCCACGGATGCGTGAGCGCGCGAACCCACTTCCTGGGCGATGCTCCCGGAGACATCGAAGCGGTCGATTGATAGGCCACGCCGGGCCGATCCTCGAAGCCGGCCACCATGAGATCCATGGCTTCCGGACTGAGCTGCAACATCGCGCCCTGGTCCTCCTTGATTGCCTTCAGGTAGGTGCGCACATCCGGGCTGCGCACGTCGTCGACGACCGCGAGCACCGAGTCTACGGACCTGTCCAGGACCGGGATCGGGATCCCGATGATGCGATCACCGCGTCCGATGGTGCCGATGAGCATGCTCATGAGCGCCAGGGGGCGGGCGCCGACCGCGAGGCCGATGACCGTGAACGCCGAGAGCGCGTAGAGCACCTGCTGGCCTCTGTTGGTGGCGAAGAAGCTGGCCAGCGGCGTCCCGTAGTGTGGCGTGTTCATCGTGGTGACGCTGCGAAGGCGGGGGAGCCACCGCATCGCGTCGGCGGCGACCGAGAGATGGGCGCACGGCGACGCGACCAGGCGCGCGTCCAGCCCGCCGGTCGAGTGCCCGACCAGGTGGACGGGCCCGTCGAACGTGGCCGTTCGCGCGATCAGCTCCGCGAGCTTGGCCGCCCGGCGGCGCACGGAGGCCGTCGGCAGCACATCCGAGACGTGTGTCTCCATCGGCTGGCCCGCGCGGTCGAAGCGTGCGTGGAGCGCGCGCTCGACGTGCGCGAAGTAGTCGTACGACGCGAGCCGCGTGAATCCGAACATCCCCGGCGATAGATAGACGTGATGAGTCAAGGTTGAACGCCGGCTACCGCTGTCTTCATGGTTACGGGATCCTCGACGAGGCCGCTGGGTCAGGCGCGCTTGACCAACCGGACGACCACCAGCAGGAGGACGGCGCCCACGAATGCCGTGACGATCGAGCCGAGGAGGCCGGAGCCGGAGAGAAGGCCGAGTCGACCGAACAGCCACCCGCCGATCACAGCGCCGACCAGGCCGACGATGATGTCGCCGATCACGCCGAACCCGCCCCCGCGCACCACCCTGCTTGCCAGGAAGCCCGCGACGAGCCCGACGATCAGATACACGATCAGAGTTTCAGCCGACATGTCCCAGGCTCTCTCGATTGACGCTCAGGCGAAGTGCCGGGGCACGCAGCGGGCGCATCGCCTCGCACGTTGTCGCAACGTAGCACGCGGTCCGCGTGCCCAGCGTCGAATCGCTGTGGCTCGTTGACTCGACCGGCGGGCTCTACGAACGTTCGTCAGGACGGAGCGATCCGGTGCTGAACGACAATAGCACCTGCCCACCGACGACAACTACATCGCCCCATAGCTCCGGCAGGACTGCCGCTTCATCGAGGGTGTGCCCGTGAGCTCCGCCACGACGCGGCTCGGGACCATCGCCGCGATCGCCGCACCGCCTACCCCCTGGCGAAGCTCGGCTGGACGGACATCGTCGGCGGGGACTGCGTTTCGCCAGGGCAACCCCGGGTCGGCGGCGCGGCTGTGCCACTTTGCGCGCGGCCGGTTCCGAGCTGGAGGACGCCCCGCGGATGCCACGCGTCGGAGTGGTACAACTGCGGCTCAGGACCCGACACATGAGCGCATCCCGGCCGGTAGGCATCGTCGAGGGAGCGACCTACGACGATGTACGGGCGGCGCCGAAGGATCGCGTCGCCGAGCTCATCGACGGCACGCTCTACTTGCATCCGCGTCCCGCCATCCCGCACGCGCATGCAGCGTCCGTGCTCGGCATGGATCTCGGGTCTGCCTTTCACCGCGGGAGAGGCGGCCCTGGTGGATGGATCATCCTCTTCGAGCCGGAGCTGCATTTCGGCGAGGACGTCGTGGTGCCGGACCTCGCCGGGTGGCGCCGGGAGCGCATGGCCGAGGCACCCGACACGCCGTGGATCGAGATCGCGCCCGACTGGCTCTGCGAGGTGCTGTCGCCGTCCACCGTCCGCATCGATCGACTGCTCAAGCTCGCCGTCTACGCCCGCGTCGGTGTGCGCCATGTCTGGCTCCTCGACCCGACGGCGCGGACGCCCGAGGTATTCCGGCTCGAAGCCGGTCGATGGGTCGTCGCCGCCGTGCTCGGGGCGGAGCCGAAGGTGCGCGCCGAACCATTCGATGCGATCGAGCTGGATCTCGGCGCTGTGGACCTCCGAGCGGAGCTGAACAACCAGCATCGCGCAGGCACCCCGGGCACGGTCCACGCTGGGAAGTCGATGCCAACGAGCCCTTCACGAGCGACCGACGCATTGGTGGAATCGTTCCTGGCGTTCCCGAGAGAGTCGAGCACTGTCAGGTCCGACTCACCGACGAGCCCACGCTCGACCATGGCGGCCACGTCGTCCTGGTCGGCCGGGCTGAAGCGCTTCAGCTTGCTGACCACGGCGTCGACCACGTCGAGCGCCTCGACGGTCAGGATGGGTCGCCCGGCTCGCCGTGCCAGAGCGATTTCGACTGCACCGATCCGTTCTGCGTCAGCGACGTGTGCCAGACCGGCATGCTGGGTTCACCATGTTTCGACGGATTCGATTGCATGTCGGCCCAATGCGACTCCGGCGCGTGTCTCTGATCCGGAAACATGGGGGCCGTCCGAGCTCGAGGTGAGCGCCGCCGGACGCCTCGTTGCTCGTCGATGTCGCCGCGGATGGCGATCGACAGGACGAGATCCTGTCTCGCTATGGCCTCACCGCCGAGACCAAGCGCGCCGAGGATCTGGCCTGGCAAACACGCATGACCGCCGACCCCACGCTTCGCGAGCGCTTCAAACACGCCACGGCGGCCTATCGGCCGTGGCGATAGGCGAGTCCTCCCGGCGGTCAGCCCTGGCCGGCGCTATACGTCGTCGCGCGCTTGGCGCCGCGCTTGGATAGCTTTCCGTCGGCCAGGAGCTTGGATGCGTTGCGGATCCAGGCCTGGGAGGGCACCGGATGGAAGGGCGACGTCGCCGTTCCGACGGTGATGTCGCCGTTCCGGCGCGGTGGCGTTCCGGCTCCGCTGGTGGTGGCGTGGCGGGTCGTGAGGTTTCGGCTCAGGGAACGGCGTAGGGCGTCGAGCGGCGGAGAGCTGGTATCGTCGGGCGCCGAGGCGTAGTCGAGCCGAGGTGACGAGCCTCGAGGGGTGAGCATGGCGGTCGGGCGCTTGCGGTTTGGGCGTGGCGGGGCTGGCGGTGGGGGCAAGGGTCCGGTTGCGCCGGTGGCATCTCGGTGCCGCCGCGGACGCCGAAGCCTGCGAGTCCATCGACGCGTGCGCCGGTGCAGGCGGGACCGGTAGGCCGGCCCGCGACGCCTGCGGCGCCGACGGTTCCAGCCTCCGCGCCGACCGCGCCGACCGCGCCGACCGTGCCGACCGCGCAGACGCAGGCGCCGGCGTCGGAGACGCCGGGGGCTGTGGGGCTCTGACTCCGTCGAGACGGCCCATCGAGGCGGTGAAGGGGCTCGAGGCGGCGGCGGATGCGGCGGTGGCGGAGCTGGCGGCGGCGGCTCGGGCGGACCTGGCGCTGATCAAGGCGCGGGTCGAGCGGATCAAGCAGGACTTCTATGACATCGGGTTGGCGCTGGTGCGGCTGAAGGACCCGCGGCGGGTGGCGGCGCTCGGGTATCGGTCGTTCCACGAGATGTGCGCGCGGGAGGTGGAGCTGCCGGCGAGCACGGTGAACGAGCTGGTCGACATCGCCTCGAACATGACCGGGCGGCTCGCGCGGGGCGCGGGACATAGCAAGGCGCTGGGGCTGGTGCGGCTCTGTCAGGCGACTCCGGCAGACGACCGGCCGGAGGACATCGCCGAGGCGGAGGTGCCGCTGCCTTCGGGCGGCGTCATCGATGTGAAGGGCTCGACGGCTCGAGAGGTCCTCGATGCGGCGAAGGAGATCCGGCAGGCGAATCCGAAGGCCGGGAGCCGAGGGGGACGAACGGTGAAGGCGTCGGACCGGGCGATCGCGGCGGAGCTGGAGAAGAAGCTGCGCGCAGCGGGGCTGGAGCGAGCACGCGTGCAGGCGGTGGCCACGCGGGCGGGGCGGCAAGGCGACCTGAAGATCGAGGGAGTGCCGGGCGGGGCCGTGGGGCCGCGGTGCCAGGCGCTCTGCGGGCGGGCGGCGGCGGGGAGACGCGTGGAGCGTGGTGGAG
>JBBJMR010000173.1:0-18184 GCA_037720395.1 Polyangiaceae bacterium | reverse complement strand
ACGGCGAGCACGAACTTGAACACCTTGGCCGCATCGGGGCGGCGAGAGAGATCCTCGATGTCGAGCAGGCCGCTCACGCTGCCCAGGCACAGTGCGACCATCAGGCCCAGGACAATCGGCGCCATCTGCAGCATCGCGCGCGCTCTGGTGATGCTGGGGCTGGCAGGCCCGCTTCCGGCAGCCGCCGACGAGCCCCCGGTGCCCGCAACGGCCCCCGAGCCGGCGGACCCTGCCGTCGTCGAAGCCCGAGCGGAGTTCGTGCGGGGTGCGGAGCTGGTGGCGCGCGCCGAATGGCCGGATGCGCTGGCTGCATTCGAGCGCTCGCAGGCGAAGCGCCCGCACGCGGTGACTCGCTACAACATGGGCGTCTGCGAGCGCGCGCTCGGGCAGCACACCCGCGCGCGACGCACACTGCTGCGGGCGCTCGCGGAGGATCAGGCCGCGGGTGGCGGCCAGCTCTCGGAGACCCTGACCACGCAAGCCAGGGCCTTCGTGGCGGAGATCGACGCGCTGCTGGTCCGCGTCTCGATCCAGCTCACCCCTTCCGCCGCCGCCATCGCGGTGGACGGGCGGCCCCTCGAGCCCGGCGCCGACGCCGCGGGCGCGCGGGTGATGGTGGCCGGTACGCGCCCACCTGGTCCGGGAGCCGCCGCGCCGGGCAAGTCGTTCGACGTGCTCCTCGACCCCGGCGCGCACCTGTTCACCCTGACACGCAAGGGCTTCGCCGACGTCGTCGTCAACCGCACCTTCTTGCCGAGCTCGCGCCACAAGCTCGACCTCCAGCTGAACCGGCTGCCGGCGACCCTGCGCATCGGGGCCAACCGCGAAGGGGCGATCGTCACCGTCGACGGCGCCGACGTCGGCGCCGTGCCGGTGGACATCTCGCGACCCGGTGGCAGCCACCTCGTGGTCATCAGGAAGAAGGGGTTCGTCCCTTACGAGACACGCGTCGCCGTCCAGCCCGGCGAGCAGCTCACCATCCGCGGCGTGATGCCCGAGGAGAAGCCGGCCCTCTACGAACGGTGGTGGTTCTGGAGCGCAGCCGCGGCGGTGGTCGCCGGAGCGGTGGTGACGACGGTGGTCGTGACCCGACCCGACCCGACGCGCCCCGACCCCGAGGGAGGGACGCTCGGATGGGTCATCGACACCCGCTAGCGAAAGCACGCAGCGCCGCAGGGTCATGCGTGGCGCACGCCCGCTACGCGCGCGACACGGGCGCTGAGCGCCGCCACCTGGTTCAGTAGCGCACCTCCGTCCGGCCGTCGAAGTTCTCGGCATCGAATGCGATCGTATTCAGGGACGACTCGCTCCAGCCGAACATCGTGTGAACGAACGGCGTGTGCTCGTTCTCGCTGAAGTTGTCGAGGACGACGTGCAGCGGCGCACTGATCTGCGCCGAGATCGTGCCGGCCAGCGCGTACCCGGCAGGCGCGATGTCCGGCATGGCGCGAGCAGGCGTGTCCGCGCTCGCGACCCAGATGAACTCGTGCCGCTCGATGGCCTGAAACGCACGGACAGTGCATGGCCGAGGCCTGGCTCGGGACGGGCTCTCGCCGATGCCCGTCGAGTCGAACCGCCAGCCGTGGTAGCGGCACGCCAGCCGACCGTCGTCCGTCACTCGACCGGCTGAGAGCGGCGCGAAGCGGTGAGGGCACTGGTCCAGCAACGCCGCGGGGCCTCCGCGATGGTCCCGGAAGAGGGCCAGCGGCGTTCCGTCCAGCACCACCCGCACGGGCTTCGAGCCGCGCAGCTCGGCGGCACGCAGCACGGGGTGAAAGAAGCGGGTCACGTCCATGGGACGGCAATGGGCGGCGGCCGGAGCTCACTCGATGCCATTCCCCGCGCGTCGCAAGACCCAGGCCGGGGCGCGTCGGCGCGACTTCGGGGGGAAACCCGGGCGAGCCCCGGCGGGCGGGTGGGGAATGCAGTCACCGCCGCGAAGACCCGGCTCTCCGCTCGGCCCGGGATCCGCGCCGACGCGACAGGCGCGGTGGGATGCCCTGCGGGCCGAGGGACGGAGCGAGGCCGGGCCGCGCTCCAGTCAGGGGAGCACGGCGGCGCGCTCGGCCACCAGGTCGACGAGGTCGCCCTGCGCCAGCTGGTAGTCGAGGATGTGGAGCCCGAGGTCGGTGCGGAAGAGCGGGGACCACAGGTCCACCGGGCTCTGGCGCTGGTCGCCGGGCCGCGGCCTCTCGGAGACCGCCAGGTATCGGTCCCCGTCCGGGCCGACGACGCAACGCGCCGAGTAAAAGTCGCGCAGCAACACGAATGGGGAGGTCACGTCGTCGACCCCGCGGAAGAACAGCGACGCCGCGCCTCGACGAGCGACCGGAAAGAACGCGCGCGATAGCGTCTCCCGCCCCCGGTGGGCCAGCGCCGCCGGGTTGACGCAGACGCTCTCGTGCCCGGCGGAGGGCCCCGAGGGGTACGCGTCGTGCGTGGTGCCGCCGAGGAACGCGCGGTATCCGACCACGCACCCGGTCTCGGCGATCTGCGTGCAGATCGGCACGTTGGCGAACGTTCCGCCCGTCGTCTTGCCGGCCGCGACCTCCATCGCCCAGCCGATGGGCATGGCCAGGAGCAGCCGCTCGTGCATCGCCGGATCGCGGTCGAAGAAGCGTTTCAAGAGGAGCGAGACCATCTCGCCTCCCTGCGAATGGCCGAGAAGAACGATCCGGTGGCCGCGGTTGTAGCGGGCCATGTAGTGGAGGAACGCGGCGGCCACGTCGGAGAAGGCCACATCGGTGTAGCGCTTCTTCACCTCGGCGCGACGCAGGTAGGTCCCGATCGTCACCTGCCGGTAGAGCGGGACGTAGAGAGAACAGGTGGACCGAAAGCGCGCCGCCTGCGAGACGGTGGCCAGGGTCATCGGCCCGAGATCGTCGAAGTCCTCGTGGTTCGCGGCGCTGAGCCGGAGATCGACGGTCGGGTAGACGTAGAAGCAGTCGACCTTCTCGGCGCCCGGGGCGGGCTTGTCGCGAACGACGACGTGCGAGCCGTCCGCGCCGATCTCCGTGGCGTCGAGGTTGCCAGCGCACGCATCCTGCCTGCCGGGCAGGCAGAGCCACGACTCCGGGTCCGCGTAGTGTGCGCTCTCGAATCCGGCGGCGGCGCTGGTCAGCTGGGCGGGCGGCGCAGGGTGCGCCGGCGGCGGCGGATGCGAACAGGCCGCGGATGCGAACGCGCAGACCGTGAGGAAGAGCGCCGCCGCGCGTGCCGCCATCGGGCGCACCGAGCCGCCGTGGTGCATGGGCATGGCCGCGGATGATAGCGGCCGCGGTGGAGCGTGCGGCTCTTACCCGGCGCGCATCCGCGCCACCATCGGTGCCGCCAGCTCGGCGCCCGCGAAGCGCCCGGCGCTGGCCAGGCGGCGGACGCGCCAGCGCACGATGTGGTCGGCGACGGCAGGGAGGTGCCGGGCCACGGCGAGCTCGAGACGCGCCATGGGCGTGGTCGCCACATCGCGCAGCAGCGGCCCGAACGCGGCACGGACGATGGCCCGCGCGGCGTCGTCGACCGTCTCCTCGCGCAGCAGGCCGTCGATGAACAGACCGGCGCGCTCCCCTGGCGCGTGCAGGGCGGTCTTCATGTACATCGGGTAGACGGTGGTCACCCCGATCACGCTCCCGTACTCCAGGCGGAGCACGTCGGAGTACGCCGCCAGCGCGCGCTTGCTCGCGCAGTACGCGGCGGCGAGCGGGAGGTTGGCCAGCGCCAGCCCGGAGGCGACGTTGACCACGCGGCCGCGCGAGGCACCGAGCGCCGCCAGGGCGGCGGCGGTGACGCGCCAGGTCCCGAGCAGGTTCACGTCCAGCATCTCCAGCGCCGCAGCATCCGGTTCGGCGCCGGCGTCGTGCGGCCCGGCGACACCGGCGTTGTTGATCAGGACGTCGAGACCCCCGAGCGTGGCGATGGCCTCGGCGACGGCGCGGCGCACCGAGCCGGGGTCGCGGAGGTCCGCGGCGAGGACGTCCGGCGCGGCTGACGATCGATCCCGATGACGCGCGCGCCGCGGGCTTCGAGCGCCGCGCGCGTCGCTTCCCCGACACCGCCGGCCGCGCCCGTGAGGAGCACGCGGCGCGTCACCGGCGCCGCTCCAGCCCGAAGTAGAGCACCAGGCGTGTACCCGAGCCCAGCCCGAGGTGCGCCTGACCGAGGTAGAGACCGGGGCGCAGCTCGCGGATCTCGTCCTTGATCGGGCGGATGAAGAAGGGGTTCTGCGGCAGGTCGTAGTCGAGCTGAACGGCGTCGAAGTCCCCGGCGCGCGAGGGACCGATGGAGGTCTGGAACGGGTAGAGCCGGAAGCGGTCGCTGAACACCCGGTTGATGCCCTCGCCGCGCGTCTCGCCGAGCGGACGGAACGACTTGCCTCGCCAGGGGAACCGGTCGGAGCCGGCCAGGGCACGCACCGCGGCGGCCACAGGCCCGCGCAGCGCCGGGACCGCGAGCATGCGACCGCGGAGGTCGCCCTCGACGTCCGCCAGGCGAGGCACGCGAGCGTGGCGATAGAGCTCGAGGAGCGCGGGCGCGTCGAGCTCGAGCAGGGCGTCGAGGGTGCGCGGGGCGGTGGGGGCGGTGGGAGCGGTGGGAGCGGCGCTGGCCGGCTCGGACGGGAACGCTGGGGTCACGTCGGGGTGCATGGGGTCCTCCGGTGGTGCCGGGCGGGCCTGCGGGATGGCCGGCCACGGCGGATTCGCATACGGGCTCGTATGTGGGCTTGATATTCCACATACCAGACCGTATGTCAACGCCGTGCCCTCCCGTTCCCGTGGTCGCACCCCGCCCCCCCTGCCTGCCGCCCGCGCCGAGGCCAAGGTGGCCAGCCGGGCCGCGCTGATCGAGGCCGGGATGGCGCTCATCGGGGAGCGCGGCCTGGACGCGCCCAGCCTGGATGAGATCTGCGATCGCGCGGGCTACACGCGCGGCGCCTTCTACGTGCACTTCCGCGATCGGGAAGACTTCCTGGTGGCCGTCATGGACCGAGTGGGCGAGCGCTTTCTCGCAGCGGTCATGGACGTCGGGGGCGGCGAGGCGGGGGCCGGAAGCTCGCTGGCGGCGACGGCGGCGCGTTTCCTGGCGGCGGCCTCGAGCGGCGTCTACCCGCTGATGGGCGCGGGCGGCGTGCGGCCCCACCAGCTCGTCGACGCCTGCATGCGCGAGCCGCGGATCCGCGCGCGCTACGTGGGGTTGATCGTGGAGACGCTCGATCGCCTCGAGGCGCTGGTGCGGCAAGGCCAGGCGGATGCGTCGCTGCGCGGCGAGGTCGCGGCCCGCGACGCCTCGGTCCTTCTGCTCGCGGTCGTGGTGGGGGCACAGACCATGCTCGAGCTCGCCGTGCCGATGGACCTCCCGGGTCTCGCCCGCGCGACGATGACGCGCTGGGGCCCGCGCGCACGTCGACGCGCCGGCGCGCGGGCAAGGCAGGCGAGGCAGGCGAGAGCCCGGCAACCGCTCGAGCACGTCGTCCTCGCCCTCGTTGACGCACGCGCACGGCGCGCCCCGGGCGCACCGATGCGCGCCGCCCGCGCGCCAGCCGGCTCGCTACGCGAAGAGCACCTCGATGGCGCCTTCGATCTCTCCCAGCGTGGGCTCGATGCCCAGCGCCTGGAAGGCCGTGCAGATCACCTTCGAGGGGTGCAGGTCCTGGCCGGTGAGGTTCAGGTGCTGGCCGGCGGCGAGGCCGCCCACCCGGCCGCCCAGGAACGCCACCGCGTTGTCGACCGAGTGGTTGGGGTCGCTGCCGCCGTCGCCGGAGCGCTGCGGGTCGTCGGCGAGGCCCTTGCCGCCCTCCATCATGAAGAGCGCGGCGGTGTTGTCGAGCACGCTGCCCTCGCCCTCGACGGTGCCCTTGAGCTTGGCGATGACCTGCGCGTAGACGTCGACGAACCAGCGGTTCGCGGCGTCGAGGCCGGCCTGGCTCGACCCGTGCTGCACCTCGCCGTGCAGCCCGCCGACGTCGTTCCAGAGCTCGTTGCGCATGCCGGTGCCGGTCATCACCGAGGCGCCGCCGATGGTGATCACGCGGGTCATGTCGCAGGCGAAGGCCAGCTGCACGAGCTCCACGAACAGCGTGGCGCGCGCCGACTGGTCGGGGACGTCGCCGGAGATCTCGGGCGGGTCGTTGCCGGCGAACAGGGGATCGTGGCAGTCCGGGGAAGCGCCGCCGCTGATGGCCTCGATCTGCTTCTCCAGCGCGCGCACGCGATCGAGGTGGTCGTCGAGGGTGTGCTGATCGGCCGCGCCGAGCCGGCCGCGCAGCGAGCCGATACTCTCCTTCGCGTACGACAGGCTGCTCATGCGCAGGCGCTTCTCCAGCTCCGCCTGCGGGTCGGGCTCGTCGCTCGGCGGAGCGAACCCGGTGAAGAGCTGGCCGTAGGCGAGCATCGGCGAGGTCTGCTGCTGGATCTCGCTGAAGACCACGTCGGGCTCGCCCTCGAAGCCGTTGGTCTGCTCGTAACAGACGCCGATGCCGCCGGTCTGCGGGTCGAGCTGGTAGTAGAGGAAGGGGAACTTCGTCGTCGGCTGCAGACGTTGCACGGCGACCTGGTCGGCCGACAGGCCCTGCGGGCGCCACTCGACGCCGCCGAAGCCGGAGCGCATCCCGGTCATCAGCGCGAACGGCGCCTGGCCGTGGTAGTCGACGTTGTAGCCACCGGGGACGTCGAGCGGCGCCGCGAAGAGCCCGGAGACGATGGAGATGTCGCCGGCCACGTCGTACTGGGAGAAGGGCTGCAGGCAGGTGCCGAGGTCGTAGCCGAAGCCTGCGTTCTGGGGGGTGATGCCATCGACCTTGGAGTTGCCGCTGGGCACCAGCGAGGTGGGCGAGTGCAAGAGGAAGTAGCGCTTGGGCAACGAGGTGCCGTCGGCGAGCGCGTTGCCGCGCGAGTTGAGCATGCACTCCAGCATGGGCAGGGCGAGCGCCGTGCCGAACGCGCCGCGCAGCATGGCGCGCCTGCTGAGGCGGAACCGCTTCACCAACGTCATTGCGAAGCCTCCCCATCGCGCCGATGGCGGAAGAGTGGGTCCACGGCCACGGCGCGCATCAGCGCGGCGAAGTCATGGCCCGAATCACGGAACGCGGCGGCCATCTGCTCGACGCGTCCCTCGGACGCGTTCCAGTCGCGCACTGCGAACCGCAGCAGGTTCACCACGGCGCAGTCGGAGATGGCGTCCATGTTCTCGGCGACGAACTCGCTCGGCCCCGAGAACGACTGCCCGCCGAAGCTGCCCACGCCTTCAATCTCGCAGGAGGCGTTCTCCTGCTCGACCTCGCGGTATCGCCCGACGCCATCGTAGCGCTCGAAGCCGAAGCCGATGCCGTCGATGGTGCTGTGGCATCCCTGGCAGGTCCCGCCGGCGTGCGCCTGGTACGCCTCGATCTTGCACGCCCCCTCGGGCACCGGCACGCCCTTGTCGATGGCCACGTCCTTGGGCGGTGGGAGGATGACCTGGCAGAGCAGCCGCCGCCCGATCATCGCGCCACGCCGGCTGGGCAGGGTGTCGGTCTGCTTCGTCTGGCTCAGGGAGAGGAAGCTGCCGTGCGAGAGCAAGCCCGCGCGGCCCTCGCCGGAGGGGATCCAGGCTTGCTCGCCGGGCTCCTCCAGCCCGTAGTGCGCGGCCAGCGCCGGCGTGGCGAACGTCTCCTCCGACGTGAAGAGCTGCGTCCAGTCCCCGCCGTCGTCACCGAGCGCGCGCTCGACCAGCGCGTCGGTCTCGGCGCGCATGTCGTCGGCGAGCTCGGGATCGGTGACCAGCAGGTTCGTGTAGCGCAGCCAGAGCGCGTGGAAGGCGCGCATCTGTTCCACCCCGCGCGCGTCGGCCAGCATGTCGTCCACCAGGTCGGCGACGTCGGCGTCGGAGAGATCCGGCCCGGAGGCGCGCACCAGCAGGTCCGGCGACGGCGCCGTACCCCAGAGGAAGTCCGAGAGCCGCGCCACCAGCTCGTGGTTGCCCAGGCGCACCACGCCCTCCGCGGCGGGCTGACCGATCTCGGTGCGGTACACGAACTCCGGGCTCATGATCAGCGCGGCGATGGCCGCCCGCACCGCCACGTAGTGCCCCGCTGCGCCCGCGGCCGGATCGCTGGCCAGCGGCGCAGCGGCCGCCACCAGCGCATCCACCTCGGCGCCCTCCATCGGCCGGCGCCACAGGCGCAGCCCCACAGCATCGATCAACGAGCGCAGGCAAGCGTCGTCGAGCGGCTGCACCGGCGTGCAACCCGCGAGCGCGTCGACGGCGCCGGTGTCGGCGGTGAAGTCGCGCGCGACCTCGAAGGCCAGCGACTCCATGCCGTCGACGAACACCTGGCTCGGCGATTTGGTCGCCGCCAGCGTGTCGTAGACCTCGACCTCGGCCTTGTTCGACGGATTGACGGCTATCTTCGGGTCCGGCGCGAGGTTCTTCTCGGCGGCACCGACGATGCCGAACACATCGACGATGGACCGCTCCACCTCGCGCTGGCTGAGCCGAGGAATGGCCGTCGTTGGCGACTCGTTCTGCGCGCCCGGGGGCACCTCGTGGCCCGGGCCTCCAGGCCCCTTCCCCTCGGGCGAGCCGTCGCCGATCTGCCCGATACATCCCAGCGCGACGGCCTGCGCGACGAGCACCAGGACCGGAAGGCGAGGCACGGTTCGAAGCATCGGTTCGAGAGATATCTGCTCGAGCAGGGCACGCAAGCATCCGTGGCGCAGTGAAGCAGCGCGCACCCCGCTGGATTGGAATATTCCGCCGCCGCCCTCCTGGTGTGGGATGCCCGTTCACACCAGCCGTCATTCGCCTTCAAGTCGGCGCGCCCGCGAAGCACGAGCGTCCTCTCTGCTCTGGTAGCGTCCGCCGTCATGACAGCCATCTTCGACCAGCCGATCCACACACTCGACGGCAAGCCGACGTCCCTGGCAGCTCACAAGGGCAAGGCCCTCCTCCTCGTCAACGTGGCGTCGAAGTGCGGGCTGACGCCGCAGTACACGGGCCTCGAAGCATTGCACGAGAAGTACGCGGCGCGCGGCTTCTCGGTGCTCGGCTTTCCGTGCAATCAGTTCGGCGCGCAGGAGCCGGGCAGCGCCGAGGAGATCGGGACGTTCTGCAGCGCCACGTACGGGGTGACTTTCCCGATGTTCGAGAAGGTCGAGGTCAATGGCGCGGGACGCCATCCGATCTACGGCGAGCTGACTGCGATCGGGGACGAGACGGGCAAGGCGGGCGACGTGGCGTGGAACTTCGAGAAGTTCCTGGTCGGCGCCGACGGGTCGATCCGGCGCTTCCGCCCGCAGACCGCGCCGGACGATCCGGCGCTGGTCTCGGCGATCGAGGCGGCGCTCCCCAAGTAACCGCGATGCGCCCGGCGGGGCTCACCGAGGCACCGCAGCGGCGCGGCCCGGCCTACCCCCACATCGCGACCAGCACCGGGATCATCAACGCGAAGATCGCCGCGAACGTGAAGGGAAGCCAGCTCAGCGCCGCGGAGGAGAGGCTTCGGTTGAGCACAGCCACGGCCACCGCGTGGGCGGCACACGCGACCGTGGCCAGGGTGCGGGCACCAACGAAGACCGGGTCGCGAAACTCCGGCGAGCGCCATGCGAGCACGAGGAGGACTGCGGGGACGACCACCGTCGCCCAGAGCACCGTCTGGAGCCCATCGAGCAGGGGCGTCGCGCCGGGCTCGGCGCGCCACCTCGCGAGCTGCGCGCGGTGGCGGCGGACGAAGTCCGCGAGCCTCGGCGGAAGGCGATGGGCGAGGTCGATTCGATAGGACGACAGCTCCGGGATGCCCAGCGCCCGGCACGCGTAGCGTGAGCACGCCAGGCAGGCGAAGGGGACGTCCTCGCTGTCCTGGGTGTGGGACTTGGCATTGTAGAAGACGGCGTGCTCCGCCCCGCAAAGCGGGCACGAGATCAGGTCGAGCCGCAAGCGATCGCTGTCGTCGACGAGGAGGCCATGCTCGATTGCGGGCCGAGGGACCGCCGGCGGCTCCCCGAAGAAGAGCGTGTTCGCCAGCGGGACCTGGCAGCGCGCGCGGAGCGACCAGGTGGCGCCGGCACGGTACGCATCTGCGGACGGCTTGCCCTCGATGGCGATCTCCGCGAGCGTCGCGTGGGAGCCGAGCCCCGCGACCACCGCCTGCAGCGCGGCGAAATCGTCCTTGGCGGTGCTCGTCGATATACCGGCGATGTCGACGGTCGCCAGCTTCCCCTTCGCTCGGACGGCTACCCGCCCCGCGCCGAGGCGTTCCTCCAGGGCTTCGCGCAGCTCATCAACGGCGATGCTCCGGTCGGGCTGTGCTTCGAGACCGCGCAGGAAGACGTCGCGAAAGCCGGCACGCAGCGCGTCCTCGGTGCCCGCCCGCTCCACCCGGTTGCGCCAGTAGTCGCCCAGGAAAGCGGCGGCGATCTCGGAGGCCTCGTCCGCGCCGAGCGGCTCACCCATGGATCGCATCGTACGCTCACCCGAGCGACGCCAGCCTGGCCGCGATCTCGTCGACCGCGAGCTCCATGGTTGCGTCGCCCACGTTGAGCTCGAGCTTGTGCAGCGTCGGTAGTGGGGTGGGCATCAGCGAGGCGAAGAGCCAGAGCCCTTCCTCGCGCGCGATGGTCATCGCCGCGGCCTCGAACTGCTTGGCGTCCCCGCGCAGGAAGACGTGCATCATGCTGGTCTGGGGAGGGTCCGGCACCAGCTCCAGCCCCGCAGAGACCAGCGCGCGCGCGATGGCGACCGCGCGATCGCGATAGGCACTCATCTTGGGGAGCCGCTCCGCCAGCGCCGCGCGCGGGGACCACGTACGGGAAGAGGTGGATCAGGTTCCCGCCGTGCCGGCGCTGCCAGACCCTGGCCTCGGCACAGAAGTCGGCAGGCCCCGCGAGCGCGGCGCCCGCGATCCCGCCGAGGCCCTTGTAGAAGGAGACGTAGACCGAGTCGAAGAGCGCAGCGATCTCGGCGTGGGGGCGGTCGTAGAAGGGCTGCGACTCCCAGAGGCGCGCCCCGTCGAGATGCAACGCGGATTTGCGCTCGTCGGCCCAGGCCCGGATGTCGGCGAGCTCCTCCCAGCTCGGCAGCTGGCCACCGGTCTCGCGCTGCGGAAGCTCGATCAAGAGCGCGGCCAGGGGCAGCGAGATCGGGTCCAGGTCCTTCCTGGTGAGCAAGCGGTCGGCGTTGCCGGCGAGCACGCCCGAGAGCCCGTGGAGCGCCTGGTAGGCCTTGTGCTCGTGCAGCTCGAGGTGGCTCCTCGGGTGGAACGCCACGTTGCGCGTCCGCCTCCGCTCCGACCAGATCCGGAGCGCGATCTGCTGCGCCATCGTTCCGCTCGGCATGAAGACCGCTGCGGGCTTTCCGAGGAGCGTGGCGATCTCGCGCTCGAAATCGGCGATCAGCGGACCTTCCCCGTACATGTCCGGCACCGCACCGCCGTCGACCCGCTCGGCAAGCTCGCGGAACAGCTGCCGCGGCGCCTTGCGCGCCGGGTGATGGTGGCAGAGAAACCGGGTGCACGTCGCTCGCAGCGCTTCCTTGTCGGCGTTGATCACGGCGTCGATCCTATCCGGCGTCCGTCTGGCAGTGTCCGCCACGCGGCCCGCTGGTCTCCCGCCCGGCCGCGCGGCCGAGGCTGTCCCTCCGTGGATCCGGCCAGAACGAACGAGCGCACCGGTCCCCGAGGGCGCTGGCCATTGCAGGTCGCCGACCATCGGCCCTCGGAGCGCTTGCGCTCGCACCTCGAACGATGGTCGGCTGAGGCATGCGTGCAAAATTCTTCGTCTGCGCAGCCATGGTGGTGCTCGCCACGGCGGGGTGCTCCAAGGAGAGCATGCTGCGCAGTGCGCTCGAAGATCCGGAGGAGCGCCGTGAGACGCTGGCGCTCACTCTGCAGATCTTCGACGAGCATCCCGAGTACGTGGTCGAGCTCTTCGCACAGGCGCGCAGCCACGACCCCACCTTCAACCAGCTCGTGGCCCAGACCGCCGCCGCCCTCGAGGACCCCGCGTTCGCGGCCAAGATCGCAGACAAGCTCTCCGCGCACCCGAAGGCCGTCGAGATCATGACCCGCGCCATGCTGGTGCAGTCGCGCGACAAGCCCGAGCTGCGACGCGCCATGGCGATGGCCATCCTCTCCGAGGGCGATGTGATGCAGCAGATCGCAGCGGAAAATCCCGAGCTCGTGCGCCAGGTGCTGACGCGCATCCTGGTAGGCGGCGCGCCTCCTCGCTGACCGCCAGCACGACTGGTACGCTCGCCTTCGTGCCCGCGACGTCGACCCGCCTGTTTGCGAGCGCGGCGGCGATCGTCTTCGCGTGGCTGGGTGGGTGCGTGTTCGACCTCGGGCCCGTGCAGGCCCCGGAGGACCAAGGTGATCCGGGCGGCGCTGGGCCGGGACCTTCGAGCAGCACCGGGGCAGCCGGCGGCGCCAGCGGGACTGCCCAGAGCAGCGCCTCGGGCGGCGGCGCCGGCCCCGGTGGCGGAGCCGGCGTCGGCGGCGCGACCGCCGGCTCTGGCGGCGCAGGTGGCACCGGAGGCACGGCGCCCTTGCCGGGGTGTGCCGACGGCGAACGCGAGGATACCTGACCGCCACGGAGGTGGACGTTGCCGCCTGCCAGGGCGGGTTCTCCGTGCCCGATATCAACCTCGGTCCAGTGCCGGAGTGCGTCGAGGCCGGCAACACGAGCAACAACCCGACGGGCCAGGGCTGCACCGCGGCCAATCTCTGCGCCCTGGGGTTCCACCTCTGCCAGAGCGGAGCCGAGGTGGGGGCGAAAGCAAAGTCGCAGCAATGCCCGACCGACACCGGGGCCGACGCCTTCTGGCTGACGGCGCAGAGCCTCAACGCTGCCGGCAACTCGTGCGACGACCCTACCGAGAACAACGTGGTTGGCTGCGGCGACATCGGTCCCCAGGTCGGCGTCGGGTGGAACTGCGGCCCGCTGACGCACTACCTCAGCGAGGTGCAATGCGGCGATTCACCCCGGGCGGGGATCCCGCCCTGGCAGTGCGTCAACGGTGGCGCCACCGAGGCGAACACGATCTCCAAGCCCGACCCTGCCAAGGGTGGCGTCCTCTGCTGCCGCGACTGACCGCCGAAGCGGCGTGCGCCGGCGAGGTGCCGCGCCAACGCGAAGCACGTCACTCGGTGTGGCAGCTGCCGTCCTTGCTCTTCATGATCCGGATGGGCAACGTGAGCCTGCAGAACGTGTTCGTGAACGGCAAGTGCATCGCCAGCGCCGAGGAAGGCAACGTGGCCATCGATGCGGAGACGACGAACGCGCACCTTGTGAACGGCATCGAACCCCGACAGCGAGCTCTCGTGCTGGTAGGTCGTCTGGGCGTGGATGTTGCGGAAGACGACCTGCTCGATCTGGCCGTGCCCGAGCCGTCGTGCGCCGTTCCACGACGAAACGCACACCAAGAGTCGATCCGCGCGCCAGCAAACGAACATTGCACTGGCCGCGCCTCCCTGGCCGCCGAGCGCACGCGGGCACAGCCAACCGGCGGTTGTCATGGTGCCTGTTCTGGCGCGCACCCGCGATCCGGAGAATCAGCGCACGCGGTAGTCGAGTTGCTGCTTCTTGCCCGAGCGCGTGATCGTCAGCTGGAGGCGCTCGGCGCTGCGAAGGCGCGCATAGGCCAGGAGCGCCTCCTCGGGCGTCGCGAGCGACATGCCGTTGAGCGTCTCGATCCGGTCGCCATTCTGCAGGCCCAGCAACGCCAGCCGCGAGTCCCGGCGTATCCCGGAGAGGCGCACGCCGCCCGCATCGGGCACGACGCGGACGCGCCCGAACGCGCCCTGAGGGTTCTCGAGGAAGCCGTCGAGGACCTGGCGATCGACCTCGTACGCGGCGGGCCCGATCTTGCGCAGGCCGACCGCGTCGCCCGCGTCGGCTGCAGCCGGTCGCGGCGCGGCGATCGGCGCCAAGCCCCCGAGGCGGGCCTGGCAGCGCACCCCGGCTCGCGCGAGCCAGACGCGATCCCACCCGATGGCCGTCACCGCGTGATCGCCGAAGGCGTCACCCTCACGACGCAGCTGCGGCTTGCCGTCCGGGCCCACCAGCGTCGCAAAGGACCAGCCGTCACTCGACGCGGCGATGAGCACGACGCGCGCGCCCTCGCAGGGGCCCGCCTCGCCCAGGCCCGGGCCACGGAAGAAGTCATGCTCGACGACCCACCCAGGGAGGGGGCCGGTCACCGAGTCGAATGCATTGCGCTCCAGGATGGGCGCCGCGTCGGCGACAGCCTCGGGGGCTGGCGGCATCGGAGGACGCATCGCCGCGACAGCGGACGTCGGCATGCGGGGCCGCGCCTGGAGGGTCGCCTCGAGGAGGTGGTGCAGGCCGACCACCTGCAGGTAGGCGGCGACCCCGATGGCGAGGCCGACGACGAACGGAAACATGCGGCGGAAGGTCCTGTCGTGGCACATCGGCGCAGGGGCCAAGCGAGGCGCGTGCCAGGCCGGGGGGGGCCACGAACAACACGAGAAGCGCGCGCGCGATACCGGCGCCTGCGCCAAGGTGGCGGGCGTGGCGCGGTCGGAGCGCGGCGGCTGTCAAATTGGCAGCCGGGGGACCGCAGGCCTGGTGGGTGTGCCGGCGAGCTCGAGCGACGCCACCGGACGGGTGCGCGAGCATGGTTGACCTGTCTACGGCTTCACACCCGACAGTTCGACCCGGATGATGACCCTATCTCTCCTCCGATGGAGCACCGCGGTGGCGGCAAGGCCGTGTTGAACGATCCCGCGGTCGTCGCCTTCGAGCACGCGACCATCGACCCGCGCACGTTCCACCATCGCGAGCACCTCTACGTGGCCTGGTGCTACCTGCGTGCGTTGCCGCTCGAGGAGGCGCTGGCCCGCTACGTGCGTCACCTGCGTCGACTCGCAGCGGCGCTGGGCAGCCCGAACAAGTTCCACGCCACCATGACCTGGGGCTACATGGTCCTCCTCCATGCGGCGATGGACCGATCGCCTGACGCCGGCTTCGAGCAGCTGCTCGCCGAGCACCCCGCGCTGGCCGACCACCGAGCGGGTGCCCTGGACGCGCACTACGACCGCGCGCAGCTCGACTCCGACGAAGCGCGGCGGTACTTCGTTCTCCCGAGGCGGTCATGACAGCATCGGTCACCGGGCTCGGCCGACGGTTCGGCCTGTCGCGCAGCGCGCTGCTCTATTACGACCGGATCGGCCTGCTCTCGCCGTCGCGCCGGTCAGGCGCCGGGTATCGTGTCTATGGGGAACGCGAGGCGAAGCGCCTCGAGGCGATCTGCCGCTACCGGGACCTCGGGCTCAGCCTGGTGCAGATCCGCGAGCTGCTCGACGGCGCGACCGGACGCACGGCAGTGCTCCTCGGGGCACGACTCGAGGAGCTCGACGGCGAGATCCAGCGGCTCCGGGAGCAGCAGCGGATCATCGTCCGCCTCCTGGCCAACGCGGGGAAGCTCCGGCGCGCTCGGGCGATGGACAAGGACGCGTGGGTAGCAGTCCTCCGCGCCGCCGGGCTCGATGACGCGGCCATGCACCGCTGGCACGTCGAGTTCGAGCGAATGAGTCCGAAGGCACACCAGGACTTCCTCGAATCGCTCGGGTTGCCGCCCGCCGAGGTCACCCGGATTCGCGCTGGGTCGCGCGGTCGGCGCCTCGCGCGTTGACGGCTAGCTTGCGCCGCCTGTCAGCTCCTGCACCAGGGCACCGCGAGCCACACCTCGTACGCGGCGGCGGTCCCACCGGCGAGACGCACCGCGCAGGAGCGCCATCTCACGCGCCTCGCCCTCGCGAACGCCTGCGCGTCGGCGGCGGTGTTACCCTCTCTTCCATGGTTCCTTCGAAGCTCGCTTTCGCATGGGTGCTTGCTCTCGGCGCCACGACCCTGGCGTCGATGGCGTCGATGGCGGCGTGTGCCTCGGACGGGGACGATGACCGCGCCACCAGCGAGAGCGCGTCGTCGAGCGCGAGCGCCTCGACGGGCGCCGGTGCCACGGGCGGGAGCGGGGGCGGCGAAGGTGGCGCCGGCGCGTCCGGAGGAGCGGGCGGTGCGGCGGGCTCTGGCGGGGCAGGCGGCGCAGGCGACGCAGGCGGCGGGGGTGGCGGCCCGCAGGGGAGCGTCGTTCCCACCATCGATGGCTACGACTTCTTCGTCAATTGTCAGCCGGCCGTGCCGCCCGATCCGATCAACGGCAGCTTCACCGCCAGCTACGACAATCAGGACGCCGTCGATGGACTGGCGACGATCACCAAGGTGCTGCTCGAGCTCGACGACGGCGTCATGGCCACGGACTGGGAGCTCGACGTCTCTCCCGCCGACAGCAACATCGTCCCCGCGGGCGCGACGGTGACCGTGACGCACACCAAGGTGCAGGGATCCGGGTCGGGAACGATCCCACCATGCGAATACTGCGGCGGTGGCCGCGGCAACACGTGGAAGCTGAAGGTCACCTGGGACGTCGCGGGGACGATGGTCACCGAGGTCTCCGAGGCATCTCCGGTCATGTGTGCGTTCTAGGCATTCCAGCTGCCCGCCCAACACTCTTCAGACGCGCCGAGCAGGCCTTCACCTGCGCCATGGGGACCGCGCGTGAGCCCGGCGCGTGCCCCCGAACCGTGCTAGCTGGTCGCACGATCCGGCGCCCAGCTCGCCACAGCGGGTCCAGCTGGCGAGGATTGCCAACTCCACTCGTCCGCGATCCCGGAACGCATGCTCGCCTTCGACAACACCTATTTTCGCCTGCCCGATCGCTTCTACGCGCGCGTTGCCCCGACGACCGTGCGTGCCCCGCAGCTCGTCCGGTTGAATCGGCTCCTGGCCGAGGCGCTCGGTGCCGATGCCGAGCGCCTCGCCTCCAGCGAGGGCGCGCTGGTGTTCGCCGGAAACGTCCTGCCGGAGGGCGCCGAGCCCATCGCGCTGGCCTACGCCGGCCACCAGTTCGGGGTGTTCGTGCCACAGCTCGGCGACGGCCGCGCCATCCTCCTCGGCGAGGTCGTCGGCACCGACGGGCGCCGGCGCGACATCCAGCTCAAGGGCGCGGGGCGTACCCCGTTCTCCCGCGGGGGCGACGGCCGAGCGGCCCTCGGTCCGGTGCTGCGCGAGTACATCGTCAGCGAGGCGATGGCCGCGCTCGGTGTCCCCACCACGCGTGCGCTCGCCGCGGTGACCACCGGCGAGCGCGTCGTCCGCGACCGCGTCCTGCCCGGCGCGGTACTGACCCGTGTCGCGGCCAGCCACATCCGGGTGGGCACCTTCCAGTACTTCGCGGCACGCGACGATCGCCAGGCCCTGGAGCTCCTCGCCGCCTACGCGCTGGAGCGGCACTACCCTGAGGCCGCGCGAGCCCCGAACAAGGCGCTCGCGCTGGTAGACCACGTCGCCGCTGCGCAGGCGCGGCTGGTCGCGCAGTGGCTCGGCGTCGGGTTCATCCACGGCGTGATGAACACCGACAACAGCTCGATCTCGGGCGAGACCATCGACTACGGCCCGTGCGCGTTCCTCGACGAGTACGACCCGCGCAAGCGCTTCAGCTCCATCGACCACCAGGGGCGCTACGCGTTCGCCAACCAGCCGCGCATCGCGCAGTGGAACCTGGCACGGCTGGCGGAGGCGCTCCTGCCGCTCATCGCCGACGACGAGACATCGGCGGTGAAGGCGGCCGAGGAGCGCATCTCGCGGTTCCCTGCCCTGTTCGAGGCGGAGTACGCGCGCGTGCTCCGTGCCAAGCTGGGTCTCGGGCGCGAGCTCGAGGGCGACCGGGTGCTCGCGGACGATCTCCTCCAGCGCCTGGCCTCCAATGAGGTCGACCACACCGTGTTCTTCCGCCACCTCTGCGCCTGCGCGGCCGACCCGGCCGCAGACGCCGCTGCTGCACGTCTCTTCGCCGAGCCCGCCGCGTTCCATACCTGGGCCGAAGCCTGGCGGCGCCGCCTGACCGACGATCCCGGCACGCCGGAAGACCGCGCGACCGCCATGCGACGCGTGAACCCGGCGTTCATCCCGCGCAATCACCGCGTCGAGCAAGCCATTGCCGCTGCGGTCGGGCACGGCGACCTCGGGCCCTTCGAGGCGCTGGTGGAGGTGCTGGCGCGACCGTACGACGACCAGCCGGAGCACGCCGACCTGGCCGAGCCGCCGCAGGCCGAAGAGCGCGTGATGGCGACGTTCTGCGGCACCTAGAGCGACAAACGGGTTGAAACCCGTAGCGAGAGCGCCGAAACCGAAGCGAGCCG
>JBBJMR010000448.1:0-5485 GCA_037720395.1 Polyangiaceae bacterium | reverse complement strand
GGCCTGCATCACCTTCCCGCTGTGCTTCGGCTCTGCCTGGCCCGCCGACAGCTCCGCGGAGCGCATCCACATGGCGCACCGATACGGCGCCGTGCTGGTGACCATCGCCGTCCTCTTCGCCGCCTGGCGCGTCTGGCGCGAGTCCACCCCGGGCACCGGCCTGCGCCGCCTGGCAGTGGCCGCGCCGCTGTTGGTGCTGGTGCAGGCGACGCTCGGCGTGCTCAGCGTCACCTCGCTCCTCCATCGACCGACGGTGGTCGCGCACCTCGGCGTCGGCGCGCTGCTCATCGGCTCCATGGTCACCCTCTGGGCGCTGGCGGCGCCGGTGGCCGCGGTATCTGCCGCGCGCAACGCGCGCCGCAGTGACCAGGGCGACGAGCGCGAGGTCGATGATCCGCACGGCGCGGCGGGGGTGAGCGCATGAGCGCCGGCCTCCCGGAGCGCTGGCCGATCGAGGGCGCGGCCGCGCCCTCGTCGGCGGATGCGTCGCGACGCCGCGCCGTGGTGCTCTCGCGGCTGGCCGACGTGGTGGCGCTGACCAAGCCGCGCATCAACGTCATGGTCGTGGCCACCGCTCTGGGCGGTGCGTGGCTGGCAGCTCGCGCCACCGGTCGCGATGACCCGCGCGTGCTGCTCACGGCCCTGGCCGCCACCGCGCTCGTCGTCGGCGGCGCCAACGCCCTCAACATGTACCTGGAGCGCGACACGGACGCGCTCATGGCCCGCACCCGCAACCGTCCGCTCCCCGCCGGGCGCCTGCCTGCCTGGGTTGCCCTGGTCGTCGGCCTGTCCCTGTCCGCGCTGGCGCTGCCCTGGCTCACCTTCGCGGTCAACGCCGCGACGGGCCTGCTCGCGGCCATCGCGCTCCTGGCGTACGTGCTCCTCTACACGCCGCTCAAGCGGCGCACGACGGCGTCGCTGCTCATCGGGGCGGTGCCCGGTGCCATGCCACCGCTCATTGGCTGGACGGCGGTCACCGGCGGGTTCGAGGCGCCCGGACTGCTGCTCTTCGCCGTCCTCTTCTTCTGGCAGGTGCCGCACTTCCTGGCCATCGCCACCTTCCGCCGCGACGACTACGCGCGTGCCGGGCTCAAGGTCTTGCCGGTCGAGCGAGGCGATCGCGTGACGCGGTGGCACATCGTCGGCTACCTGGTCGCGCTGGTGACGGTGAGCCTGCTGCTGGCGGCGCTCGACGTCGGCGGGCCCGGGTATCCGGCGGCGGCGGTGCTCCTCGGCGCCGCCTTCCTCGGCTTCGGCCTGTGGGGCCTGCGCCGGGGCGCCGGGGTGCGCTGGGCGCGCGGCCTCTTCTTCTTCTCCATGATCTACCTGGTGCTGCTCCTCGGCGCTCATGGCCGGGGCCTGATCGCCAGGCAGCACGGCGCAGTGACTGGCGGTTTCGCCGGCGACGCCGCCTTCCGGCGCCGGGTCAGCTCCGTCGCCGCACCGCCGCCTCGTTGAGGCGCTGGCTGGATGTTCATGTGGTACTGGTCCGGCGATCGGTTTGGCTGAGCAGGGTGACGGCCGGCGTGGGCGACATCCTGGCGAAGTCGCGGGGCTGAACACAGCGCGCTCCTCCTGTTGCTGGTGGGCTACCAAGATCCGCAGGCTGCGCTCCGGCGAGCGACCGAGCGCCCGGGTACATCGCCAGCACGAGCTTCATGAGCTCGCGTTCCTGACGTCGGCGTCTTCCTGGTCAGCTACCTGACCCGGTACTACCTCACCGGCAGCCACGCCTTCCCCGGCTCCAGCCTGGTGCGCACCGTCTACCTGGTCATCCTCGTCAGCCACATGATCCTGGCTGTGGCCACCGTTCCGCTCGTGCTCCGGACCCTCTTCCTGGCGCGCGAGAAGCGCTTCGCGAAGCACCGGGGCCTCGCCCGCTGGACGTTCCCCATCTGGCTCTACGTGTCGGTGACCGGGGTGGTGGTCTATGTGCTGCTCTACCACGTGGCTCCGCTCGTCCAGTGAAGAGCCGCGGCGTGCGAGGCGCAGGTGCAGTGACGACCGCGTTGCCGTTTGCTAGGGTGCGCGCGCGATGAAGGACCGCGCGGCGCTCCTGCACTTCGGTGAGCGGCTGCAAGCGCGCGTGGCCGCGCTCGTCGGCCGGCCGCTGTTCTGGGGCGCGTTCTTCGGCGTGGTGACGGTGGTGCTCATGGGCCGCACCATGATGCGCGACATCCCCGCGCCGCCGCAGCTCGACCTGCCGCTGCCTGCGTTCCAGCTCGTCGACGAGACCGGCGCGCCCTTCGGCAGCGCCGACCTGCGCGGCAAGGTGTGGGTGGCGAGCTTCGTCTTCACCAGCTGCCCCAGCGTCTGCCCCAAGCTCGCGGAACGGATGGCCGAGCTCCAGCAGCGCGGCCGCAACCTGGGCGAGGCGTTCCACCTGGTGACCATCACCGTCGACCCGGACAACGACACCCCGGAGAAGATGGCCGCCTTCGGGCGCCCGTACCACCCCAACCCGCGGCGCTGGAAGTTCCTCACCGGCCCGCTGGGAGACGTGGAGAAGGCCGTCGTAGACGGCTTCAAGATCACCATGGAGAAGGAGGAGGTCGAGCACGGCCTCTTCAGCATCGTGCACGGCGAGCACTTCGTGGTCGTCGACCGGCACGGCCACATCCGCGGTTACTACGAGGCCAACGACGAGGGCCTCGACAAGCTGATGCGCGACGTGGGCATCCTGGTGAACCTGCCCTGAGCGCCTCGGCTTCGAGACCCGGCAAGCGGCCACAAGCCCGGAGAAGGTTGCAGGATTTCCTGACGTTCCTGTTGACGCGGCAGCGTCGGCAAAGGTACAGAACGGCGGCCGTAGTCGCGTTGGAATGACCCGTGGTTTGTCGACTCGGGTAGAGCCTGGCATCGCCCACTCGCGACGGGACGAACCCGTCGAGATCACACGACGGGAGCCTCCCGTCGGCAGGACGCGACGGGACCTTCCCGTCGATCACCAGCAACGGGGACCTTCCCGTCGATCACCAGCAACAGGGACAGCCCGTCGATCACCAGCAACGGGGACAGCCCGTCGATCACCAGCAACGGGGACAGCCCGTCGACCCGCGGAGAGACAACGGATGAGCGCGACTGCCGCACACGCCGACCATCACCATGACGGGGCACTGGAGTACCCGGAAGACCGACACGTCGGGCAGGCCTCCCTCGGCAAGCTCGGCATGTGGATGTTCCTGCTCTCGGACGCCTTCTCCTTCGGCGGCCTGCTCCTCGCCTACGGAATCCTCCGCGGCGGGTCGAAGGTCTGGCACGACCAGGCGCTGAACGAGCCGATCCTCGGCATCAACTTCACCGCCGTCCTGACGTTCCTCCTCATCTGCTCGAGCGTCACCATGGTGCTCGCCCACGCGGCCGCCGTGGAGGGCAAGCGCAAGGAGACGGTCAAGTTCCTGGCGCTCACCATCCTCGGTGGCGTGCTCTTCCTGTGCGGGCAGTACCACGAGTACTGGGGGATCATCCCGCACCACGGCCTCATCAGCGAGGGCTTGCACTTCGGCGCCTCGCACTACGCAACGACGTTCTACGTGACGACCGCCTTCCACGGCTTGCACGTGACCACCGGGGTCCTCTACCTGACGGTGATCCTGGTGCGCACGGCGATGGGCAAGTACGACGGCGGGGGGAACAACGCCAATCACATCGAGGTCGTCGGCCTCTTCTGGCACTTCGTCGACCTGGTCTGGATCCTGGTCTTCACCTTCATCTACCTGCTGTAGGCAGCGCCGCCCGCGGGGGCGTGACGCACCCGCCCGGCACCGAGCAAACAGGCGCTTCCACCACCGACCCGCGGGGCACCCGACATGGCGCGTAACGATCAGAAGGGGAAGAGCAAGTCGCAGAAGAGCGGCACCAAGAACGGTGCCGACAAGGCGGCTGCCGAGGACGAGAGCCTCGCCCAGGAGCGGGGCTCCTCGCGGAGCACCGTGGCCGACAAGGGCAATGGCGGCGGCAAGGCCGAGGCGGGCACCTCCGCCAAGGCCGCCCGAGCAGCGCGCGCCAGCGACCAGCACGCGGACGAAGCGCCGCGCGCCGCGGCGCCGCCGCCTTCGCACGACCACTCCGCGCACGGGCACCACGCCCCGAACCGCAAGGAGTACTGGAAGATCTTCGTCGTGCTGCTGGTGCTGACGGTCCTGGAGGTCATCGTCGCTCAGCTCCCCGGCATCGGGAAGACGACGCTCGGCTTCCTGCTGGTGGCCATGGCCCTGACCAAGGCCGCCATCGTGGCCCTCTTCTACATGCACCTGAAGCACGAGACGAAGGTGCTGCGCTTCTGGGTGGCCATCCCCTTCGCCGCGCCCGCCGTCTACGCGCTGGCGCTCATCGCCGACGCGGCGTGGAGGCACGCCAAGTGAAGCGGGATGGCGCGCGTGCGTCGCTCGGCGTCGTCGAGAGGCGCGTCGAGAGGCTCGTCGAGAGGCGCGTCGAGAGGCGACGCGGGCATCCGGCCGCGGTGGCCATGGCCGCGGCGGCGGTGGCCTGCTGGCCGGCGCTGGCCGCGGCGTGCCCGCAGTGCGCCGAGCGGGCCGGGGGCGGCATCTCGCAGTACCTGGCGCTCGGCGTATTCGTCACCTTTCCCTTCGCGGTGGTGGCGGTGGTGATGCGCTTCATCAAACGCGGTGATGGCACCAAGGACCTGGAGGGCGCGGCGCTCGAGAGCGCTAGCGCCGCGAGCAACGACCTCGGGACGACCCCTTCGAGGAGACCCTTCTCATGAGCATGGGTAGCGACAAGCGTGCGCGTGGAGCGCCGCTCGACAGGGTGCGCCGTGGACTTTCGACGGCGGCGGCGCTGGCCGTGGCGGTGATGCTGCCGGGCACGGCCGCCGCGGCGCCGCAGCCGGAGCGCGGCTGGGGAATGCCGCGCGACGTCTCCCTGGATGGGCACCGCATCGATTGGCTCATCCAGGTGACGATGTTCTTCGTCACCGTCCTCTTCGTGATCATGTGCGTCTGGATCGCCTGGGCGTGCATCAAGCACAACGAGAAGCACACCGCCGAGTACGACCACGGCAGCTCCGCCAAGCAGGTGCGGTTCGCCGCCACCCTGTCGGCGCTCGTCTTCTTTGTCGTCGACGGCAACCTCTGGATCAACTCGACGATCGACGTCAACGGCGCGTTCTGGAACTTTGCCGCCGTCGACAAGAACCCGCGCACCCTGCGCGTCGAGGTCAACGCCCACCAGTGGGCCTGGGACTTTCGCTACCCGGGCAAGGACGGCAAGTTCAACACCGCCGACGACATCGTGACCCTCAACCACCTGCGCGTTCCGGTGAACACCCCGGTGCTCCTGCAGCTGGCCTCGGCCGACGTCATCCACTCCTTCTACCTGCCCAACCTGCGGGTGAAGTCGGACGCCATGCCCGGCATCATCAACCGCCTCTGGTTCCAGTCGAAGTTCACCGGGCAGTTCGACATCGGCTGCGCGCAGCACTGCGGCACCAATCACTCCAAGATGAAGGGCATGCTCGACGTGC
>JBBJMR010000015.1:0-53154 GCA_037720395.1 Polyangiaceae bacterium | reverse complement strand
GTGCGGTGAGAACCAGTTCAGCTGCAGCGTCGACTGCGGCGGCGGTTGCCTGTGCGGCAACGGCATCTGCCAGCCGCAGTGCGGCGAGAGCCAGTTCAGCTGCGGGTTCGACTGCGGCCAGCCCTGCATCTGCGGCGACTTCGTGTGCCAGCCGGAGTGCGGCGAGAGCACGCAGAGCTGCGCCAACGACTGCCAGCAGCCGTGCGTCTGCGGCAACGGGACGTGCCAGGCGGCCTGCGGCGAGACCCAGCAGACCTGCAGCCAGGACTGCGGCAAGCCGTGCGTGTGCGGCAACGGGACGTGCCAGCCGGAGTGCGGCGAGTCGTCGGCGACGTGCGCCGGTGACTGCCCGCCGGTGTGCGTGTGCGGCAACGGTCAGTGCCAGACGGGCGCCTGCGGCGAGACGCACGCCACCTGCAGCACCGACTGCCCGCCGTGCTCGCACGACAAGTGCTCGACCGGGGCGGCGCTGACGCCGGCCTGCGATCCGTGCGTGGCGGCGATCTGCGCCGCCGACCCGTTCTGCTGCAACAGCAGCTGGGACAGCCTGTGCACGGGCGAGGTGGCCTCGGTCTGCGGGCAGCAGTGCCCGGTGCCTTGTCAGTGCGGCAACGGGGTCTGCCAGCAGGGCTGCGGCGAGAGCCAGTTCAGCTGCCCGACCGACTGCGGTCAGGCCTGCGTGTGCGGCGACTTCATCTGCAATCCGCAGTGCGGTGAGAGTCCGTTCTCGTGCCCGTTCGACTGCGGCAGCCCGTGCACCTGCGGGGACTTCGTCTGCAATCCGCAGTGCGGAGAGAACCAGTTCAGCTGCCCGTTCGACTGCGGCAAGGTCTGCGCCTGCGGGGACTTCGTCTGCGATCCGTCGTGCGGCGAGAACCAGTTCAGCTGCCCGTTCGACTGCGGCAGCGCCTGCGTGTGCGGGGACTTCGTCTGCAATCCGCAGTGCGGCGAGAGCCAGTTCACCTGCCCCAACGACTGCGGGTCACCGTGCTTCTGCGGCGACGGGCTCTGCAATCCGCAGTGCGGCGAGAGCCAGTTCACCTGCCCCAACGACTGCGGCGGCGGCTGCTTCTGCGGCGACTTCGTGTGCAACCCGCAGTGCGGGGAGAGTCAGTTCAACTGCCCCAACGACTGTGGGCAGCTCTGCTCCTGCGGCGACGGGTTCTGCAATCCGCAGTGCGGAGAGAATCAGTTCACCTGCGGGTTCGACTGCTTCGGGGGTTGTTTCTGCGGCGACGGGCTGTGCAACTCGGCCTGCGGCGAGAATCAGTTCTCCTGCCCGAACGACTGCGGCGGAGGGTGCTTCTGCGGCGACGGGTTGTGCAACTCGGCCTGCGGGGAGAACCAGTTCAGCTGCAGCCTGGATTGCGGCGGAGGGTGCTTCTTCTGCGGCGACGGGTTCTGCGATGGGTTCTGCGGGGAGAACCAGTTCAACTGCGGGTTCGACTGCGGTGGGAGCGGGTGCTTCTTGTGCGGGGACTTCTTCTGCGACACGTTCTGCGGGGAGAATCAGTTCACCTGCCCGAACGACTGCTTCATCTTCGAGGATGGAGACGGGAGCAGCGCCAGCGGCAGTGGGAGCGGCGGCGCTAGCCCCTAGCCCCTGAGGAGGGGTGGGTCTTCGTACTCTCGAGGCCCAGTTGCCCGCGTTGCTGGGGGGTCTTCGTATTCTCGGGGACCCAGTCGCCCGCGTGGACCGTAGGGGATGGACGCGATGACGCGCGCCGGGTCGAAACCGGGCGCGCGTCGTGGCGTCGCCGAACCGTCGTGGCGACTTGCTCTGGGCTTCAGCCAGCGCCGCCGGCGCCACCCATGCCGCCGGTCGCGGTGCCGCCTGTGCCGCCTGAACCGCTACCTCCTGCACCTGCCTGGCACTGTGCGGTCTGATCGTCGCAGGAGCAGGGGATGCAGGCCGAGCCACCTGGGTTCAGCTCACAACCAGCGTCCTCGCCGCAGTCGGTGGTCACGTCGCAACCGATCTGTGCGCAGAACCACTGGGTCTGTCCAACGTCCGCGAGGCACAGCGCTGCCTCGGGGAACGGCTCGCACTCGCCACCGCCCGGAGTACAGTACTCCCCGATACCCTTCGAATTTCCGTGGTCCCCGGGCCTCACGCAGGATTCGGCCGGCGTCGGATCACCACCAGCACCCTGGCCACCGGCGGAGCTCCCCCCCGCTCCAGTGCCCGTGCTGCTGGCGGCCGAATCGCCGTCGTCGTCGTCCGACGAGCACCCGGCCCACACCGCCAGCGCGACGACAGAAGCACCGACCGCAACGATACGCTTCACTGCGCGGGCTCGACTTCGGAGAGGTTGCACTCGATGTCGCCATCGCCCGGGAAGTAGTAGAGGAACGTGACGCACATCTCGCGCGGGAACAGCAAGGGCTCCGACGTGGTGTTGTTCCAGTTGCACGTCTGCCGGATCGAGGTGCCCTTCTTGAGCTTGAGCGGCTCTTCCTTGGTGAAGTAACTGACGGGCGGGTGCGAGACGTAGACTTCGTTCCACGGATCATCCCGCAGCACCGTGCTGTTGCCCTGTTCGTCGAGTTGCTCCAGCTTGAAGTGCTTGCCTTGCTCGTGCATGTGCCCGAGGCCGAGAATGATGTCGTAGTCGCGATCGAGCTTGCACTCGGTGGCGCGCGTGAAGTCCGACTGCGGCGGCACGTTCAGCGCCAGATCCGCGAGAACGAAGTAGTTCACGTACGCCTCGACATCCTCGGGGTCGCTCAGGTCGAGCGACACGGTGTCGTTCACAGTCATCGTCCCGCCGGAGGTGTTGATGTAGTGCGCCTGCAGCACAAGCTGCTTCCCGGGGGGCACCTTCAACGCGAGCCCGTCCGGAAGGCCGAGGATCGAACCCTCGGCCGCAGAAGCGTCCTGCCCGCCTGATCCCGAGATCTGGTGGAGGTTCACCATCTCGGTGTCCTCGCAGGCGTGGTGCCCAGGGTCGCGCGGCTCGTCTGCATAGTAGACGAGGATGTGATGGCCGCCGACGCCCTGCTGGCCGTGCCCGTTCACGACCGCCAATTCGCGCTCCGTGTACTTGTCGAGATAGAAGCAGGTGAACGTGTCGCCAGGCTCCACCTCGAACTCGCCGGTGCTGAAGCTCAGCTTGTTCGGATCCTCTTGAACAGTCGGGCCGCCGTCGTCTTCCCCACCACAAGCGACGAGGGCCATGGGGACTGCTAGGGCGAGTGCGCGGAGGCACGGATTCGGGGCACGCATGGGTCACCTCGGGTCTGAAAACCGAAGCGTATCTACGCACGTGCGCGCGATGACTGTCTAGACGTCGCGGACGACGCGGGGCGTCGGTGTTGCGGTCGCCTGGATCGTTCAGCGTTCGCGGATGATGTCGCACCCCATCGCGGGCCTGAGTAACTCCGGGACCACGACGCTGCCGTCGGCCTGTTGATATTGCTCGAGGATCGCGATCACCGTGCGGCCGACGGCGAGGGCGGAGCCGTTGAGGGTGTGGCAGAGCTCGGGCTTGGCCTTGGGCTCGGGGCGGAAGCGAATTTTTGCGCGGCGGGCCTGGAAGTCGCCGTAGCTGGAGCAGCTGGAGATCTCTCGGAAGCCTCCCTGGCCGGGGAGGAAGACCTCGAGGTCGTAGGTCTTGCGCGCGCCGAAGCCGAGGTCGGCGGCGCACAGCGCGACGACGCGGTGGCGCAGGCCGAGCTTCTTCAGAACCTGCTCGGCGTGGCCGGTGAGGAGCTCGAGCTGCGCGTCGCTGTCCTCGGGCTTGCAGAAGCGGACCAGCTCGACCTTGTCGAACTGGTGCTGGCGGATGAGGCCGCGCACGTCCTTGCCGTGGCTGCCGGCCTCGGCGCGGAAGCACGGCGTGTACGCGGTGTAGGCGATGGGCAGCTGCGGGGCGTCGAGGATCTCGTCGGCGTGCAGGTTGGTGACCGGGACCTCGGCGGTCGGGATCAAGTAGAGGTCGTAGGCGCGCTCGGGGTCGGAGTTGTGGGTCTTGAAGAGGTCGTCCTCGAACTTCGGGAGCTGACCGGTGCCGTAGAGGGCGCTGTCCTTGACCAGGAACGGCGGCAGCACCTCGGTGTACCCGTGCTCGCGCGTGTGCAGGTCGAGCATGAAGGAGATGAGCGCGCGCTCGAGGCGCGCGGCGGCGCCGAAGAGCACGGTGAAGCGCGCGCCCGAGAGCTTGGCGGCGCGCTCGAAGTCGAGGATGCCGAGGGCAGTGCCCAGCTCCCAGTGCGGCCTGGGGGTGAAGTCGTACTTCTTCTCGTCGCCCCACTCGCGAACGACGACGTTGTCGGCCTCGCTGGTGCCGCTGGGGACCGAGGCGTCGGGGATGTTCGGGACGCCGGCGAGCAGCGTCTGGATCTCGGCGTCGATGGCGTCGCGCGCCTTGTCCAGCTCCTTGATCTCGCCGGAGAGGGCCTTGAGGGCGTCGCGGCGCTCGGTGAACTCGGCCGACTTCTTGTCGGCCTTGGCCATGGCGTCGTTGTGGGTGTTGCGCTCGGCCTGCTTCTTCTCGACGGCCAGGATGGCCTCGCGGCGGCGCGCGCCCAGGGAGGCGATGGGGGCCAGGGCCTCGGCCGCGGCCGGGCCGCGGCGCCCGAGGGCGGCGCGCACTTCGTCGAGGTGTTCCACCACGTGACGCAGATCGAGCATGGCAAGCGACCGGGAGGCGCCCGTGTATGCTCCGCGACCGAGGCGCTTGCCCTGGCCGCGGCGGCGCTCCCGGCGCAGCGGAGCGCGACTGAGACAGACGGACTTACTTCGAAGCTCCGGCAGGAGGCTTCGTTTCTGCAGAAGCTCCGGCAGGAGGCTTCGTTTCTGCAGAAGCTCCGACAGGAGACTTCGTCCCTGCAGAGGCGACGAGCTGACGGAGCACGAAGTGCAGGATGCCGCCGTGCTTGTAGTAGTCGACCTCGTTCGGGGTATCGATGCGCGCGGTGACCTCGAAGTCCTTGGTGCTGCCGTCGGGCTTCCTGGCCGAGACCTGGAGGCGCTTCTTCGGCGTCAGCCCGGAGGCCACGCCGCGGATGCTGAAGACCTCGTCGCCGGTGAGGCCGAGCTCGTTGGCGCCGGCGCCGCTGTCGAACTCCAGCGGCAGGACGCCCATGCCCACCAGGTTGGAGCGGTGGATGCGCTCGAAGCTCTTGGCGATGACCGCGCGCACGCCGAGGAGCATGGTGCCCTTGGCCGCCCAGTCGCGCGAGGAGCCGGTGCCGTATTCGCTGCCGGCGAGGATGACCAGCGGCACGTTCTCGGCCTTGTACTTCATGGCGGCGTCGTAGATGGCCAGCTGCTCGCCGGAGGGCACGTGCCGGGCGAGGCCACCCTCGATGCCGTCGAGCATGAGGTTCTTGATGCGGATGTTGGCGAAGGTGCCGCGCATCATCACTTCGTGATTGCCGCGGCGGGCACCGTAGGAGTTGAAGTCGGCCGGGTTGACGCCCTCGCCGGAGAGGTACGTCGCGGCCGGGCTGTTGGGGGCGATGGAGCCGGCCGGGGAGATGTGATCGGTGGTCACCGAGTCGCCGAGGATGGCCAGGACCCGCGCGCCGTCGACGTCGGTGACCGGCGCCGGCCTGGCGGCGATGTTCTCGAAGAACGGCGGCTTCTTCACGTACGTCGACTTGTCGTCCCAGGCGAAGGTCTGCCCGGTGGGGATCTCGAGCTTCTGCCACTCCTCGTCCCCATCGAAGACGCGCGCGTACTGCTCGGTGAACTGATCGGGCCGCACGCCGGTGCGCATGGCGGCATTCGTCTCCTCGGCGGTGGGCCAGACGTCCTTGAGGTAGACGGGCTTGCCCTCCTTGTCGGTGCCCAGCGGCTCCACCGAGAGGTCGGCGTCCACGTCGCCGCGCAGCGCGTAGGCCACCACCAGCGGCGGGGAGGCCAGGTAGTTCATGCGCACGAAGGCGTTGATGCGTCCCTCGAAGTTGCGATTTCCGGACAGGACGCTGGCCACCACCAGGTCGCCGCCCTTGATGGCCGAGGCCAGGTGCTCGGGCAGCGGGCCGGAGTTGCCGATGCAGGTGGTGCAGCCGAAGCCGACCAGGTGGAAGCCGAGGGCCTCGAGGTACGGCACCAGGCCGGCCTCCTCGAGGTACTCCATGACCACCTTGGAGCCGGGCGCGAGCGAGGTCTTCACCCAGGGCTTCACCGTCAGGCCACGCTCGACGGCCTTCTTGGCGAGCAGGCCTGCGCCGATCATGACCGCGGGGTTGGAGGTGTTGGTGCAGGAGGTGATGGCGGCGATGACCACCGCGCCGTGCTTGAGGTCGTAGCGGACGCCGTTGTGTTCGATGGGCACGTCGTTCACCAGCTTGCCGAGCTGGGCGTCGTGCGCGGCCACCATCTGCATCGGCGGCAGGTCGGCGCTGCCGCCCTCGTTGAGCCAGCGGGTGGTCTTGTCCTGATCGAGGTGGCCTAGGTCCTTCTCGAGCATGCCGTAGAGGGAGCGGCGGTAGACGCGCTTCATGTCCTGGAGCGGCACACGATCCTGCGGGCGGCGCGGGCCGGCCAGGGAGGGCTCGACCGTGGAGAGGTCGAGCTCCAGGACGTCGCTGAATTCCGGCTCGGGGGTCTCGGCGCCGTAGAAGATGCCCTGCTCCTTGCAGTAGGTCTCCACCAGGGCGACCAGCTGCTTGGAGCGGCCGGTGAAGGTCAGGTACGCGAGCGTCTCCTGGTCGACGGGGAAGAAGCCGATGGTGGCGCCGTACTCGGGCGCCATGTTGGCGATGGTGGCGCGGTCGGGCAACGAGAGCGACCCCACGCCCGGGCCGTAGAACTCCACGAACTTCCCGACGACGTTCTTCTTGCGCAGCATCTCGGTGGCGGTGAGCACGGCGTCGGTGGCCGTGGAGCCCTCGCGGAGTCGGCCGGTGAGCCGGAAGCCGACGACCTGCGGGACGAGCATGCTCAGCGGCTGGCCGAGCATGGCCGCCTCGGCCTCGATGCCGCCCACGCCCCAGCCGACCACGCCCAGGCCGTTGACCATGGTGGTGTGCGAGTCGGTGCCGACGAGGGTGTCGGGGAAGGCGTTGCCCAGCTGGTCGCGCATGACGCAGCTGGCCAGGTACTCGAGGTTGACCTGGTGGCAGATGCCGGTGCCGGGCGGGACCACGCTGAAGTTCTTGAAGGCGTTCTGGCCCCAGCGCAGGAACGCGTAGCGCTCGCGGTTGCGCTCGTACTCGAGCTGCACGTTGAGCTTGGCGGCCGAGCTGGCGCCGAAGTGATCGACCTGGACCGAGTGGTCGATGACCAGGTCGGCGGGCTGCAGGGGGTTGATGCGCTGCGGGTCGCCGCCCATCTGGGTCACCGCCTCGCGCATGGCGGCGAGATCGACGACGGCGGGCACGCCGGTGAAGTCCTGGAGCAGGACGCGACCGGGGTGGAAGGCGATCTCCTCGGTGGGGGCCGCCTTGGCGTCCCACTGGAGGAGAGACTCGACGTGCTCGCGCTTCACCACCCGGCCGTCCTCGTGGCGGAGGAGGTTCTCGAGGAGGATGCGCAGCGAGACCGGCAACCGCGTCAGCGCCCGCCCGCTCGCCGCCTTGTCGAGGCGGTAGATGGTGTACGAGTCGGCGCCGACTTTCAGGGCGTTCTTGCTGCCGAAGCTGTCGCTCTTGCTGGTCATCGGTTCGTTCTCCTGCCGCGGGCGGGGTACCGCGGGCGTGCGCGGGCGGCTACCCTTCCGTGGCCATGTGCGGCCGCTTCACCCTGACGTTCCCGGACTACGAAACACTGGCCCGGGCACTCGGTGTGGAGCCGGACCCGGACGCCGCCGACATCTACCGACCCCGGTACAACGTGGCCCCGACCGACCCGCACTGGGTGCTGCGCGTGAAGGACGGGAAGCGTGAGCTGTGCCTGGCGACCTGGGGTCTGGTCAACAGCTGGGCAAGCGACGGTTCGGGCGGCGCGAAGAAGATCAACGCGCGGGCGGAGACGGTGGCCACCAGCCCCGCGTTCAAGCACGCCTTCGAGAAGCGACGGTGCGTGGTGCCGGCGGACGGTTTCTACGAGTGGACCGGGAAGAAGGGGGCGCGGCGGCCGATCTGGTTCCACCCGCCCGAGGGCGGGCTCATCCACCTCGCCGGGCTGTACGAGTCGTGGAAGGTCGCCGAAGGGTCGTGGCACCGGACGTTCACGATCGTGACCACGGCGGCGAACGACACGGTGCGGGGGGCGCATGACCGGATGCCGGTGATCCTTGCTCCCGACGAGGTCGGCACCTGGATGGATCCCGAGGCGGGCAAGGGGGCGGGCGGGCGGGAGCGTCTGGTGGGCCTCCTGGATGCTGCGGCGGAGGGGGCGATCGAGGGAATGGTGGTGTCGCCACGGGTGAATTCCGTCGAGAACGACGACCCTGGCCTCCTGGAGGCGACCGGGGAGGCTCTGCCGATTGCGGAACCGTTGGTCGAGCAACTATCGATGTTCGGCGGCGGCGCGGCGGTGGCGACGGGCAAGCGAGGGCGTTGAGGTAGGGAGCGCTCGCTGGGTTCACAGCCGCTGGACCTTGTCGAAGGGGTGGCGGCGTGGCGCGCCACGGCCGGGACGTCGGGTCGGGAGATGCCCGAGCAACAAACTCCGCCGCCAATCGGCCACCGCCCGGTATGTAGGGAATTTGGTGCCTATGTGGGTGGCAGGCGAAGATCCGGTCCATGGCACGGTGTGCGGAGGACGCGGGGCGCGCACCGACCCTGCTCTGGGAGGGGCGGCCTCGCGAGCGGGAGGCGCTCCAAGGGCTCGCGCCCGAGCTGGTCGTCGGGGAGCGAAGCGCGGGCGCCTCCGCGGCGCGCGTGGGGAGGGTCTACGAGGGTGACAACCTCGCGGTGATGCGCGCGTTGCGCGGCAAGGTGGAGGTGGACCTGATCTACCTCGACCCGCCCTTTGCAACCGGCGACGAGTTCGTGTTGCAGCGCGGAGGGCGCGACACGGTCGCCTACCGGGATCGGTGGAGCGGGGGCATCGGGTCGTATCTGTCGGCGATGTACGAGCGGCTGGTGGCGGCGCGGGCGCTGCTGGGGCCGAACGGGTCGCTGTTCCTGCACTGCGACTGGCATGCGAGCCACTGGCTGCGCTGTCTGCTCGACGAGGTGTTCGGGGCCGGGTGTTTCAAGAACGAGATCGTCTGGCGGTACCGGCGCTGGCCGGCGAAGACGCGGGTGTTCCAGCGGATGCACGACGTGATCTTCTGGTACGGCCGTTCGGAGGGCGACGGGCACTCGTTCGAGACGATGTACGAGCCGCTGGCGGCGAGCACGCTGGCCACGTTCGGCACGCGCAAGCAGGTGGCGGACTTCTCGAGCGGGCGGCGGAAGCCGGGCCAGCTCGAGGTGGAGACGCCGGGCGCGCCGATGTCCGATGTGTGGGACGTGGGGATCCTGGCGCCGATCTCCCGGGAGCGATCGGGGTATCCGACGCAGAAGCCGGAGGCGCTGCTGCGCCGCATCGTGGAGACGGTGACCCGGCCGGGGGACCTGGTGGCGGACTTCTTCTGCGGGTCGGGGACGACGCTGGCGGTGGCGGCCAAGAGCGGGCGGCGATTCATCGGGTGCGACGCGAGCCCGGTCGCGCTGCATACGACGAAGAAGCGACTGCTGGCGCTGGAGAGCGAGGGCCTGGCCGGCGCGGCCTTCGAGGTGGCGCGGTGCGGACCTCGCGAGGATGGGCCCGGCCCGCGGGTCGAGGTGGCGCTGGTGCAGCGGGGTCGGGAGATGCACGCGGAGCTGCGGGCACCGCGGGGCGGGGATCTGGCGGACCTGGATGCGTGGTCCGTCGACGACGCGTTCGACGGGAAGGTGTTCGTGCACCGGTGGTCTTCGTCGCGCGGGCGGCGTGGAGAGGGGATGGCGACCGCCGGGCCGGCGCTCGCGCACGGTGGTGCGCGCACGGTGGTGCGGGTCGCGGCGGCCGATGGGGCGTGGCGCGAGATCGCGGTCGGACAGGAGGCGCGCGGGGCGACGGCGAAAGTACCGCCGGCGCCGCGCAGTGCGGCGAGAAGGAAGCGCGCGGCCGGCGTGGCTTGCTAGGCGGGCCGCGGGGAAAGAGCGGCGGCGGGCTGCGAGCTGCGGCGCGCGGCCTGGCGGGCGCGCCGCAGGGTGCGCCGACCCGGCCGTCCCCGATCAGCGCCTCGGCTTCCGGACGGCCTTGTTCGCGGTGGTCTTCTTCTTCGGGGCGGCCTTGGTGGCTGCGTCGTGCTTCGCCACCGTGGTGGCGTTCGGCGCGCGCAGGAACTCGCGGGCGTGCTCGAGGTGCGTGTCGGCGACGGCGGGGCCGACGGGGAGGGACTCGGCGCGATGCGGCCAGCCGGTGGCCGCGAGCGCCCTGGCCAGGGCGCGGGCGCCCTTGACCGTCGTCTTGTCCTTGCTGGCGATTCCCAGGAAGAACGGCTTGCGATCGCGGGTGCTGCGCAGAGCGCTCTGGATGTGCTTTGCGCCTGCGCCGCCGGCGAAGGCCGCGTAACCGTCGACCGGCGCGCGGCCGCGCGCCATGAGGGAGGTCACGTAGTACGCGCCGTTGGAGAAGCCGAAGACGAAGACCTCGTCGAAGGGTTTGCCGTCGCGCTTCTCGAGCTCGGCGCGCGCGGTCTGCCACTCGGCGAAGAGCTCGGGCTCGATGCCCTGGGCGCGCGCGGCGGTCGGCCAGGTCCACCAATCGGTCATGCCCGGCGGCCCGATGCCGCGGCGGCCGCGGGGCAGGAGGACGGTGAACCCGAGGCGCCGCGCGGCCATTGCCATGCCGCGCTGCTGCGTCCACTGCCAGCCGCTGTCGGGCTGGATGACGCCGTGGAGGAAGATGACCAGCGTGCGCCGGTCCCCCTTGGTGCCCGCGCCGGGTGCGAAGCAGACGTCGTGCGCGAGCACACCCAGCTCCGGGGCGCACCAGGCTCCGCCGCTCGCACCCGGCGGAGCGAGGCCGGGGACCGGGGCCGCGCCCTCGCCCTCGTCGGGTTCGCTGGCACCGGCGGCGGCGCGCGAATCCTCGGCACCGCCGTCCGCGCTTCCGAGCACGTCCGGCGACCGCCCCGCCTCGTGTGGGTCGAGCAGGAGGCGCGCCGCGTCGGCACTACCGGCCGCGGCCCCATCGGCATGGGCCACGCGCACCGCACCCGCCACCCCAGCGACCGCTGCCGCCGCCGTCGCCGCGCAGAGGAACATCCAGCGCGCCACGCGGCGACGCTACCACAACCTTCTGCCCCGGCAGCGCCCACGCCGAGCGACCCGAGATCTCAGATCTCGAGCATGGGCAGCGGCACGCGCAGCTCCAGCGCGCTGCGGCCGCCCTCGGCCATCAGGCGCACCGGGACGCGCGCGTGCAGCTTGCCGGGCACGCAGGCCGCGTGGTTGTGCGCGTCGCAGGCCACGTAGTCGATGCTGACCACCATCTCCGCCTCGACGACCGACGCCGGCAGGGCCTCCACCTGGACCACGATGGGGACCAGGCGGGTGCTCCCGGCGGCGGGGTCGAGGGTGAAGCGATCGCGCTGCACGCGCAGCAGGTCGCTGCGGCGCGAGACCTCGACGGTCACGCGCAGCGGCGCGGTGTCGGACAGCTCGCTGCCGCTGGCGGAGGCGAGCTCGAGGCGCACCTCGCCGGAACCCGGACCCAGCCCGACGCCAGCGGGGAGCTCGAGCAGGGTGGTGAACCAGCCCTCGACGCCACCACGCGCCGGCCCCGGCTCGCGGCGCGGCAAGGCGCCGCGGAGCGCGGTGGGCGCGCCATGGAGCGGGATGCCCTGCGCGTCGCGGATGGGACGGCGCGCCTTGCGGGCGTGGCGGGCGTCCTCGGGGGCGACGCGGACGATGCGGTGCGCGTTGGTGTCGGCGACGAGCCACGAACCGTCGGCGGCGACGCTCACCGAGCCGGGCTCGCTCAGACCCTCGAGGACAGTGCGCACGTCGGTGACCGCGCCGGCGGCGTCCAGCTCCAGGAGCTTGAGCTTGTTGTTGTAGGTGTCCGCCACCAGCACCGCGCCCTCGAGCGCGGCCACGCCGAGGCCGTGCTGGAGCAGCGCCTCGGTGGCGGTCCCCTCGTCGTCTCCGAAGTCGAAGAGGCCCTGACCGATCAGCGTGCGCACCTCGCCGCGCGCGAGGTCGACGGCGCGAACCGCGCTGCTCTCGCTGTCGGCGACGAAGAGGGTGCTGCCGCGCACGGTCAGGCCAGACGGCTGCGCCCAGGCGCTGTGCTCGCGCGGGCCGTCGTCGAGCGCCTCCACGCCGGTGCCAGCGTAGAGCTCGATCTCGCCGCTGTCCGGCCAGAAGCGCCAGAGCTGGTGGCTGCCGGCCATGGCCACGTAGAGGGCGACGGCCTCGGACGAGACGTCGGGCGCGGGGGCCGGGCAGAGGTCCCAGGGAGAGCGCAGCGCGGTGACCGCACCGGGCGCACGGCCGACCGGGGTGGCGCGGCCGAGCTCACCGGTGCCGGCGACGGTGGCCACGCGGCCGCTCTCCAGGTCGAGGCGGCGGATGGCGTGGTTGCGCGTGTCGGCGACCCAGAGCGCCCCGCCGTGGAAGGCGAGCCCCTGCGGATCGTCGAAGGCGGCGTCGGCGAAGGCGCCGTCGGCCAGGCCGCGCACGCCGCTGCCGGCGGTGGCGCGCACGGTGCCGTCGGCGGCGCAGACCAGGACGCGGTGGTGGCCACTGTCGCTGAGGGCGAAGCCACCGTCGGGCAGCGGGCAGCACTTGCCGGGATAGAGCAGCGGATCGTGCTCGCGCGGCGCCGGGTGGTGGAAGACGGGCGGCGCGGCAGCGAGCGTGCCGGCCTTCCTGGCCAGCTCGAGCTCGCGCACCAGGAAGGCATCGAGCACCTCGAGCTCCGGCTCTCCCGGGGCGATGGCGGCGATGGTGCCGTCCGGGCGGACGACGACCAGCGTGGGCCACGAGCGCACGCCGAAGCGGCTCCAGATGGTCATGTCGTCGTCGGCGACGACCGGGTGTTCGACGCCGTAGCGCTCCACCGCCTCGCGAATACGATCCGGATCGCCCTCGGCGGTGAACTTGCCGCTGTGCACGCCGATGACCACCAGCGGCTCACCGCGGTGACGCTCCTCGATGGCCCGCAGCGTGGGCAGGACGTGCATGCAGTTGATGCAGCAGTAGGTCCAGAAGTCGAGGACGACCACGGAGCCGCGCAGCTCGCGCAGGGTCAGCGCGCGATCGATGTTCAGCCAGGCCCGGCCGCCGTCGAGCTCCGGGGCGTGCACGGTGGTCATGGACGCGACATAGCAGACCAGGCCCGAGCGTGCGCCGCGGCGCTCACTCGCCGGCGCCCCACACGGTGAGCGCCGCGTTGGTCTCGGGGTCGACGGTGGCCGGCTCGCGCTTCTCGACGGGCGAGCGGGTGGCGAGGTCGAAGCGCACGGTGCGCCGGAAGATGGCGCGCGCCGCCGAGGGCAGCACCTCGCCGCGATCGAAGGCGCACGTCGGGTCGACGCGCAGGTCGCAGATCGCCGGCGACTGGTCCATGCGCCCGCTCAGCACCAGCTCGCCCCACCGCGCGGAGTAGCGATCGCCGATGGACGCCACCTGCGGCGCCACTCCAGGGTCGATGGCGCCGGCAGCGACCGCGCCGAGCTCGCTGCCGAGCGCCTCCTTGGGCAGGGTCAGCCCGAGCGCAGCGGCGGCGGTGCGCGTCAGGTCGTAGACCTCGGTCGGCGCCTCGACGCGCGCGCCGCCGCAGCGCGCTGCCGGGGAAGTGGATCCAGAGCGGCAGAGCGAGCAGCGCCTCGCGCAGCGGCCCGCCCTCGGCGAAGAGGTTTTCCTCGCTGGCGCCGCTGCCGAGGTCGCCGGTGACCACCAGCAGCGTGTCGTCCCAGACGTTGGCGGTGCGCAGCGCGGCGACGAGGGTGCCCAGGGCGCGATCCTGGTTGGCCAGTGCCAGCGCAGCGAGGGCGCGCACCCGGCCGGCGTCGGTCGGCGACAGGGCCTGGCCGGTGCGGCGCTGGCGCGCGCGTGCCAGCACCTGAGCAGCGCGGCGCGGCTCGATCATGCCCGCGTAGTCGGGCGGTGGAACGCGCGGCTCTTTGGGACGTCCCACGGCGGGTGCGCGCCGCGCGCATGCACCAGCACCAGCATCCGCGCCTCGGGTGCGCTGTGCGCCACCTCGGTGATCCAGGTGGCGGCCTCGTCGATGGGGCCGCTGGCCGCGGTGCCCAGGACGGGGGAGTACTCGACGAAGCGCTCCCAGCCGTGCGCGAAGCCGAAGGCGCGGAAGGTCTGTGGCACGCCGGTGAAGAAGGCGGTGCGCACGCTCGCGTCGCGCGCGATCTCGCCGAGGTTGGTCATGGACTCCGGGAGGCGCGCACCGCCGTCGACCACGGTGTGCGCGCGCGGCGGCAGGCCGGTGAGCAGCGAGGCCAACACCGAGGCCACCACCGTGCTCGGCCCTCGGTGCGAGTCGAAGGTCGTCCCCGCCAGGGCGAGCTCGGACAGCGTGGTCAACGGCGAGCGCGTGCTGCTCCACGGCGGCAGGTCGGCGCGCTCCACTCCGTCGAGAACCACCATCACCACCGCGCGCGCCCTGGCCGGCGGCGGCAGCTCGCGCGCTGCCAGGGTCAGCGCCGGGTCGCCGAAGAGCACGCGCGCGCCGCGGGGTGCCGCGTTGGCGCGCAGCTCCAGCGCCCCGACGGCGGCGGCCTCGGGCGGGAGCGGGATCTCCACGTCCTTCCACACCGACTGGTCACCGCCGCTGAGGGCGAAGGTCCCCAGCGGGATGGTGGGCATGCCGTCGCGCACGAAGCCGAGCTCGGCCTGGCCCTCGCCGGCACCCTGCAGGCCGAGCGCCACGCGCACGCGCCCGCCCTTGGGGGGCCGCAGCGGGCAGCGCACCGCACCCGGCGCGCGCAGGGCGATGGCCCGGTGCGGGATGTTCCCCAGCGCCGCCGCCGGCGAGACCAGGTCGCGCAGCGTGGGCGCGCCATAGGTGGTGGGATCGTCGTCGGGCAGCCCGACGCGGATCCAGTCGACCTCGGCGTACGCCTCCGCCTCCTTGGCGCGGCCGATGAATCGAATGGTCAGGGTGTGCGCGCCGCGATCGACGGGCAAGGTCGTGTTCGGCGTGGTGGCGGTGCGGATGTCGTCGCGGCTGAAGCTCAGGTTGCCGAGCATCTGTTCGTCGAGGAGGACCACCGCACTCCTGGCGGCCACGCCGACGCCGCGCACGGCGACGAAGAGGGGTGTCGGCTCGGCGAGCACGAACGACAGCTCCAGCTTGCGCTCCATCATGCGGGCCCAGGTCGCGCCGTCGTGCTCGGTGACCTCGACACCGGCCGGGGGCCCCCACCGCCAGCCGCTGCGCCCGAGCAGGGCGTCGCCGCCGGCGTCGAAGAGCAGGCCGCGGTGCTCGATCTCGCAGCTGGGCAGGATGTCGACCAGATCGACGGCGACGCGCCCGCTCGGCGGCGCCACCGCGGCATCGGCGCTGCTCGTCGCCGCCCCGCCGTCGACCGGCGAGGTCGAGGTCGCCGCACGAGCCACAGCCGCCCGTCGCCGAAGCGAGGGCGGCTGCCATGCTGCCGGCGGTGCCGAGTCGGCTCAGCGCGACCACGGCGGCGCGGCGCGCACGCCGTACCAGCTTGCCTGCCTTGACGGCGACGAAGCGCACGCGCTCCTCGTCGCCGCGCAGCTTGACGCGCACCTCGTAGGGCTTGGCGCGGGCGGCGAGGGCGACCTTCTGCACCGGGCCCGAGCCGAGCTCCTTGCCGTCGACGTAGATGGTGTCGCTGCTGCCGGCCACCACCTCGAGCATGCCCTCGGCGTCGCCGACCTTGTCCTCGGCGCGCATGGCGAGCTCCTCGGTGGTGATGCGATCGTCGCCGCCCTCGGCGCTCGGCGCGGCCGTCGCCGCGCCGGTCGGCGCAGCGGCGGTGGCCTCGGTGGGCGCAGCCACCCCGGGCAAGGCCGGCGGAGGCAGCGCGTCCTGCTGCTGGCGATTCCACCGCATGGCCACGGCGAACACGCATGCCGACGCGGCGAACGCGACCCACAGGTACGTCCCGCGGCGATCGCGCGGCGGCGCCGGCGGCGCGGACGGTAGGTATGCGCTGGGACGGGGCACGGCGCGCGCGCGCGGCGGGCGCGAGGGCGTGGGCTCCGGCTCGGGGTCCACGTCGTCGTTCGGGCGGCGCGCCGCGGGCCGGGCGGGGCGCTGGGGCTCGGCGGGGGGCGCCGGCCGCACCAGCGAACCGAGGACGTCCGGGGAGACCGGCGGGGGCGTGAGCGAGCCGAGGCTGGTCAACGGCGCCACGGCGATCGCCGGTAGACCGGGCATGGAGGGATCGGGCTCCGCGGGCGGAGCGGCGGCCGGCGGCACGCTGCGCGCGGCCCTGGCGACGCGGGCGCGCGGGCTGTGCGGCGGCGTCTCGCCGTCGAGCGCCATCGTGGCCAGGCTGGCGACTCCGCACCCATCGGTTCCGGCAGCGCCGGCGCGCGGGCTGGCGCGCCTGGGCGCTGCCGTCGACGGCGAGCGAAGCGGAGGCGGCCTCCAGGGTGGGTGCCTCGCGCGGTGGGTCCATCCCAGCCCGCTGGTGACGGCCGGCTTGTCGTCGTCGGTGGGCGCCGCGGCGCGCGGGCGCGCGTCGCGGTCGGCGTGGGCGTGACCGAGGCTGCGCCGCGTGAACGAGGGCGGCTCCTGGCTGACCAGCGAACGACGGAAGGGCCAGAGGCCTTCCTCCTCGTCCTCGAGCCCGCTGGGAGGAGAGGCGCTGCGGCGGCTGGGCGGCGCCGGGCAGCTCTTCGTCGTCGCCGGGCACCACCACTTCGTCGTCGTCGTCGTTGGCGGCGGCGGCGTCAGCGAGGCGGCGGCGTCAGCGGCGTCGGCGTCCGCGTCGGCATCCGCGTCGTCCGCGGCGCCGGCGTCGGCGTCGGCGTCGGCGGCGAGCGCGCGACGTCGAGCGGCGCCGGCGTGGCGGCCATCGGCAGCGTGGTGAGCTCGGCGAGCATCTCCGGCGGGGCGCCATCGACAGGCGCTGCCCGGGCCGGTGAGCACGGCCAATTCGCGCTCGATGGCCGGGCCGAGCACGTCGATGCCATCGCGCGAGGTGACGCCGGTGACCGCGCCGTGTGCGGCCGCGTCACAGAGGACGTCCTCCACGAGGCGCGCCGCGGCCTGACCGCTGGTGATGAGCAGCCGCGGCGAGGCGCCGGCGGCGAAGGCGCGCATCAGCGAGCGCGCCGGCTCCGGGGTGGCGCCGAGGTAGGCGGCGACGCGCTCCTCGGCGATGGTCACCCTGTCGATCTGCATCAGCTGCGCGCCCGACAGGAGGCGCTGGGCCGCCCGCGCCGCGGCCACGGGCGGGAAGAGCTGCTCGGAGAGGCGGCCCTCGAGATCGGGGCGGCCACCTCGGCCGGACTCGGGCGCCGGTACCGGAGTGAGCACGAAGCGGCCCGAGCCGACGCCGAGCAGGGCAGCAAGCACCGTCGGGCCGCGCTGGAAGGTGCCGTCGGTGGCGGTGCGCGTGGCGCGCGCCGGGCGGCCGTCCTGGATCTCCACCTCGTAGAGGAAGGACGCGTCGCGCACGGTGAGCGTCGACCACGGGCGGTTCTGGCAGGCCAGGCCGAGCAGGGTGCGGGTGGTGAGGCCGTCGAGGCGACCGCGCACCTCACCGCCGGCGGCGAGACGCTCGGCGACGCGCCGGCGCGGGCGCATCACCTCGCGCACGCGCTGCACGATGGCCGCCGCGCTGGCCTCCTTGCGCAGGTAGCCGTCGGCGTCGGCGCCGAGCTCGCGCACGCGCTGCAGCAGGTCCTCCTTCCAGGACAGGAGGATGACCGGCACGTCGCGCAGCACCAGGTCGCGCTTGAGCGCGCGACAGAGGGCGAAGCCATCGAGACCCGGCATGACCACGTCGCTGATGACCAGGTCGGGCGCGGTGCGGTAAGCGATGTCCAGGGCGCGCGCGCCGTCGTGCGCCTCGTGCACCTCGGCGCCGGCCTCGCGCAGCACACCGGCCAGGAACCAGATCACGGCCGGGTCGTCGTCGACGACGAGCACGCTCATTCCGTCGAGGCGCGCCGTGCCGCCGGTGCGCGCCTTCTCCGGCGAGAGGGCCCGGGCCGACATCGTGCTGCCGTCCTGCGCGCCGATCCAGGCCGCCACCGGGAGCGCGCCCTCGGGGCCGTGTCCGGAGTAGCGCACCACACCCTTGGACTCGATGGTCACCAGGTCGCGGATGCGGGCCACCGCGCCCCACAGCGCGGCCAGCACCTCGCTGCCCTCGCCGAGATCGACGCGCGCGCCGCGGCCCTTGGCCTCGGCGGCGTCGCAGAGGCCGCGGCGCAGCTCCTCGGCCAGGCGATGGCCGAGCTCGTCGAGGCTGACCTCGCCGAGCGGCTCGCGGTGCACCTCGCGCCGGCCGTAGCTGGCGATGGCCTCGATGCAGGCGCGCCGCAGGCTGGCGGGCGAGACGGGCTTGGGCAGGGCGCGGGCCACACCGAGCGCCACGAAGGGCGCAGCCTCGTCGGGACGGGCCCAGGTGCCGACGACCACCACCGGGACCGGCTCGGTGAGCGGGTCGGACAGCAACGCCTCGATGAGCTGGCGGGCGCCGCTGGCGTCGGCGTCGATGACCGCCACGTCCGGCGCCAGCGCGCGGGCGAGGTCGATGGCCGTCTCCAGCTCCTCGGTGCGCTCCACCTCGAAGCCGGCCGACTCCAGATCCGGCTCGCGGCCGGTGGCGTCGATGGCGTTGGTGAGGAGGTCGGCGAGCGGCGCGGCCCCGACGACCAGCGCCGTCTGCGGGACGCCGCGCATCGATACCGAGGCCTCGAGGTCGACGTTGCGCGGGGACGGCGGAGCGCCTCGCTCGGATGGCGTCGCGAAGGCGCCCGAGGCGGTGAACGCCGGCATGGTCGAGCGCGCCGGCGTGGGCGAGGGCGCACCGGGTGATGCCGACGGCGAGGGCGGCGTGATAACGGGCGACAGCGAGGCGCCGATGGAGGTCGCGCCCGAGGGCGGCGGCGGGGCGGGCGGCACCGGCAGGGCGGGCGAGGGGGTGAGCTCGACACCCTCCAGCTCGCCGATGCCCAGCCCGGGCAGGGTGGCGCGCGGCGCCGGCACTGCCCGGGCGCCAGGCCCGCTGGCCGGGGGCGGGGTGGGACTCGGCTGCTGCCCCCAGGCGAGCTGGGGCATGCGCTCGAACATGGAGGCCAGCACGACGGCCTGCGCGTCCTCGAGCTCTCCCTTGGAGGCAATCTCCTCGAGGAGCGCCTCGCAGGCCTTCAGCTCCTCGGCGAGCATGCCGAAGCGGAGCAAGCGCGCGCCGGCGGCCAGCGCGTGCACGCGGCGGCGCAGCTCGTCGCGCAGGCGACCGGAGGCCGGTTCCTTGCGGTAGTTCTTGAGGGTGGTGGCCAGATCGGCCACGCGTCGGCCGAGGTTGCCCACGAAGTCGGCGCGCGCGCCGCCGAGGCGATCGGTCTCCTCCTCTTTGCGCTCCACGGCTGCTGCGGCTCCCGAGGCCATGCTCAGCCCGTAGCACGAGCGCGCAATCAGCCTCCAATTTGCGGCGTAAGCCGCGCAGTCGCGGGCGTAAAGCGGGAAGCCCGCCCGGAGCGGCCTAGAGCTCGGTGGCGATGCGCTCGCGCACCCAGGCGCCGGCGGCGCGAGTGCCCAGCTTTCCGCCGACGTCGACGGTGCACTTGCGCTCCTCGATGGCCGCCGTCACCCAGCGCTCGATGCGCTTCTCCTCGTCGGCCCAGCCGAGGTGGGCGAGCATCATCCCCGCGGTGAGCAGGGCGGCGAAGGGGTTGGCGATGTCCTTGCCGGCGAGCGGCGGCGCGGAGCCGTGCACGGGCTCGAACATGGCCACCTTGCCCTCGGGCGCGGAGTGCACGTTGGCGCTGGCGGCCATGCCCAGGCCGCCCTGCAGGGCGGCGCCGAGGTCGGTCAGGATGTCGCCGAAGAGGTTGTTGGTGACCACCACCGAGAACTGCGAAGGGTCCTGGATGATGTAGAGGCAGAGCGCGTCGACGTAGACGTGGTTGTGCTGGATGTCGGCGTACTGGGCGCCGACCTCGTGGAAGACGCGCAGCCACAGCTCGTGCGCGTGGCGCATGGCGTTCGACTTGTCGGCCATGGTCACCTTGGGACGCTTGGTGGCGCGCGCGTACTCGAAGGCGGCGCGGATGATGCGCTCCACCCCCTTGCGCGTGTTGACGTCCTCGTTGATGGCGATCTCGTCCGGCGTGCCGCGCTTGAACTGGCCGCCCATGCCGACGTAGATGCCCTCGGTGTTCTCGCGGAAGACGACGAAGTCGACGTCCTTGGCCTGGCGGCCCACCAGGGGCACCAGCCGGTCGTGCAGGGCGCGTACCGGGCGGATGTTGGCGTAGAGGTCGTACCCGAAGCGCATGCCGAAGAGGATGTCGCGCGCGTGCTCCAGGCTCGGCACGCGCGGATCACCGAGCGCGCCGAGGAGCACCGCCGCGCACTCGCGCTGCACCGCGATCTGGATCTCCTTGGGGAAGGTGGTGCCGTCGCGCAGGAAGCGATCGGCGCCGAGGTCGAGCTCCCAGAGGTCGAGCGGCAGCCCGCCCTTGTCGCGATAGACCTCGAGCAGGAGCTTGGCCTCGTGCACCACCGAGGGCCCGATGCCATCACCGCCGACGAGGGCGATCTTCTTGCGCTTGGCGTCGCTCATCGGCTACCCGAGCGCGCGCTCGACGGGCATATGCTCCAGCTTGTGGGCCTGCGCCACCGGCTGGTAAGTGACGTGGCCGCCAAAGGTGTTGATGCCCAGCATCAGCGCGTCGTCGCCCTTGGCCGCGGCCACCAGGCCCTGGTTGGCGATGGCCACCGCGTAGCCGACGGTGGTGTTGGTCAGCGCCCAGGTGCTGGTGTGCGAGACGGCGCCCGGCATGTTGGCCACACAGTAGTGGACGACGCCGTGCACCTCGTAGGTCGGGTTGTCGTGGGTGGTCGGGTGGCAGGTGGCGATGCAGCCACCCTGATCGACGGCGACGTCGACGACCACGCTGCCCTTCTCCATCTGGCCGATGAGCTCCTCGCTCACCAGCAGCGGCGCCTTGGCGCCGGGGACGAGCACCGCGCCGACCACCAGGTCGGCGCGCTGCAGGCAGGTCTCGATGTTCTCGGCGTTGGAGTAGAGCGTCTCGATGGCGCCGCCGAAGACGTCCTCGAGGTAGGTCATCGTCTCGGCGCGCACGTCGAGCACGGTGACCTGCGCGCCCATGCCCACGGCGATGGTCGCCGCGTTGCGGCCGACGACGCCGCCACCGAGGATGACCACCCGGCCGCGGCGCGGGCCGGGCACGCCGCCCAGGAGCACGCCCTTGCCACCGCGCCACTTCTCCAGGCACGAGGCGCCAACCTGCACCGCCATGCGGCCGGCCACCTCGCTCATCGGGCGCAGCAGCGGCAGCGACCCGTCCTCGAGCTGGATGGTCTCGTAGGCCACGCCGGCGACCTTCTTGCGGGCCAGCTCGCGGGTCAGCTCGGGCTCGGCGGCGAGGTGCAGGTAGGTGTAGAGGGTGAGGCCCTCACGGAAGAAGCCGTACTCGGCGGGCAGCGGCTCCTTGACCTTGACCACCAGGTCCGCGGCCCAGATCTCGGCGGCGCGCGCCTCGATCTTGGCGCCGGCACGCGCGTAGGCCTCGTCGCCGATTCCGCTGCCGTCGCCGGCCGTGGTCTCGACGACGACGCTGTGCCCGTGGGCGACGAGCGCGCGCACGCCGGCCGGGGTCATGCCGACCCGGTACTCGCGCGTCTTGATTTCCTTCGGGATGCCGATGAGCAAGGCCGTCTCCTCGATGGCGCCGCACGCGGCGCGGGGCACTGCACCGGGCGCCGTTGGCTGCCGGAGAGCGCGACGGGCGCGCCGCTCGGCTCCCTCGCCGTGCCGGTGGCGAAACGCGGCGACCATAGCAAAGCTGTGCGCCTGGCGCGCGCTCGCAACTACGACGCAGCGCAGCACGCGCGCACGGCGAGCGCCCCTACTCGGGATTGCGCGTCGGGACCAAGCGCACCTCGCTCGGCTCGCCGAGGTTGCCGGCGAGGTCGGCGACGCGCACGCCGAGTCGCGTGACGATGGGAAACTTGAAGGTCGCCCACCCGCAGGGGCCGCCGCCGGTGAGCGTGAAGAAGCCGTCGCTGCCGGTCTCCCAGGTCACCGGGTCGCGCGTGTAATCGAGCTTTCCGCTGGCGTCGGGCAGCCACACCCCGAAGCGCAGCATGGGCGTGGGCGTCGCCTCGTCGCTGGCGGTCACGTAGCGCAGGACCGCATCCGGCCCGCTCGGCCCCCAGTGGCCGCGGGTGCGCGGCGAGAGGGTGCCGCGCTGCACGCCATTCCAGATGGGCGGGTGCCGGTCCATCTCGGCGCCGGTCCGGAAGGTGCCGGCCACGGTGGGGACCTGGTCCGGCTTGTCGCTGCTGCCGAGAAGGCGCTCGTACTGGGTGCGCGGCCGGAGCGGCATCACCGGCTCGAGCTCGATCGCCGCTGCTCGCCGGCGCCGAGATCCACGCGCGCCACGTCGACCCGCTCCGAGCTGCCCTGTCGGCGGAGGTTGGCGGTGACCTTGGCCACGCCGCTCGGCTTGTCGAAGTGGCCGGTGTTCGGGGGGATGGTGATCGTCACATGGGTGTTCAGAGGCGCCACCACCTCGCCGCCCGGCAGGATCGAGACGCGGGGCGGCGCGCAGCTCAAGGCCTCGGCGTCGCGCGGGGCTCCGGCGACGACGGCGGCCGCCGCTGCGCAGAGCAGCGGCAGGACAACGCGTGCGGCGCGGGACGAGGCCAGGGTCATGAGCGGCTCTGCATTGGTACGGCCACGGGTGGAGGAAGTTCCGGCCCCTGGATGGACCCGCGCGCCTCCGGCAGCTTGGCGGCGGGACGGCGCGCTCGGGCCGCAACCTTCCCGAGGCCAACCGAGGAAGGGGCGCTCGCCGGCGTGCGTAGACGCGCGCCGGCGCTCAGGCGCGCATGCCAGCGATCAACAACTTGACGATGGCCTCCTTGCGTCGCGCCAGCGCGGCGCCCTCGCGCGGCGAGCAGCACGGCAGCACGGGCAGCAGCATGGCCGCGTCGGAGAATGGGTACACGGCCATGCTCATGGCCGCGAGGATGATCTCGCGCGCATCGACGTCGGCGCGCACCTCGCCGGCCTTCTGCCGCTCCTCGATGAGGACGGCCACCGCCTCGACCACCGGCAGCGTGCGCTCGGCCAGCAGCGGCGCGGCCATCTGCCCGCCGGCGGCGGCCTCGTGGCGAAGGATGGCCATCAGGTGCTCGTGCTGCGAGTGGAAGTCGACGAGGAGATCGACGAAGCCACGCACCAGGCCCTCGACGTCGCTGCGCCCGGCGAGCAGCTCCCAGGACAGGGCGCTGGTCTGCAACAGCCCGCGGTCGAGCACGGCGCGGTAGAGGCCGTGCTTGTCGGCGAAATAGTGGTGGATGAGCGCCGGCTGCACCCCGGCGGCGTCGGCGATGTCGCGCAGGCGGGCGCCCGCGAAGCCGGTGCGCGCGAACTCGCGCTCGGCGGCGTCGAGGAGGCGTTTGCGGGTGGCCTCGGCGTTGCGCGGCCGCCGCGGCTCGGCGGCCGGGAGGATGGAGTCCGGCGGAGGCATCAGGCGGACGGTTCCCAGGTCTCGAACTGGATGACGCCCAGCTCCTCGAAGGCCTTGCGCACGCGCGGGGTGAGCAGGCCGAGGCGCTTGACGTTGGGCACGATCTTGGAGAAGAGCAGGGTGCGGAACATGGCCATCGACTCGCTGCGCAAGGAGATCTCCACGCACTCGTCGGCCGGCATGTCCATGTACTGCCAGACCTCCTGCATCAGCAAGCGATCGCGCATCAGCCGCGAGGCCTCGATGATGAACTCCTCGCGGTCGCGCAGCTCGGACTCGCTCATCTCGGAGTAGATGCCCTTGAGCGAGAGCACGCCGAAGGCCACGTGGCGCGCCTCGTCGCGCACGATCATCTCCACGATCTGCCGGATGAGCGGCTCGCTCGAGGTCTGGGTGATGAAGCCGAAGGCGGCCAGGGCCAGGCCCTCGACCATGATCTGCATGCCCAGGTACTTCATGTCCCAGCGGCTCTCGCGCAGGATCTCGTCGAGCAGGGTGCGCAGGTGCGGGGAGATGGGGAAGGTGAGCCCGATCTTCTCGCGCAGGTAACGGTCGTAGGCCTCCACGTGGCGCGCCTCGTCCATGACCTGCGTGGCGGCGTAGAACTTGGCGTCGGCGCTGGGCACCGCGCCGACGATCTGCGCCGCGGCCAGGAGCGCGCCCTGCTCGCCGTGCAGGAAGTTGGAGAGCAGATACGACGACGAGAGGCGTCGCAGCTTCTTGACCTCGGCCGGGTTGAGCTTGTCCCAGAGGTGCGAGCCGTAGATGGGGCAGAACTGATCGGGGACGTTCGTCGACTCCGGATCGACGTCTGTGGCCCACGGCAGATCCGTGCGCGCGTTCCACATCATGTCCTTCGACTTCTCGTAGAGCGCGCGCAGGTCGGCGCGCTGCACGTCGTACTGCCAGGTGTAGATGGCGTCGTAGGAGACGGGAATGACGTCCACGCCGGTTGGCGGCGCGGGCATTCGGTCGGCGATGCGCACCGGTCCGCTCTCGTCCGGCGCTGCGTCCCGCGACGCGCCGGAGCTGGAAGGGAAGTCGAGGACGGGTGCGGAACCGAGGTCGAAGCTCTGGGCCATCGTCGTGCCTCCGGGCTGCGCTGCGTCCCGCCCGGGACGCAGCCGGTGAGCTGCGAAGGCTATTGCGAACTTTCTTTTTAGTCAATTGCGTTGTGACGTTCGGCCGGGCGGCCAGATACCTGTATTTCTAGTTACTTCCGACGCGGCACTCGATGAACAGCCGGTCGAGCCCGTGCCCCTGGCTGCGCACGCGGGTCGCGCACGTGCGTGAACCCAATCCACCCACGTGCGTGAAACCGGGACGCCGCGCGCGTGAACGGTCGAAGGGACGGCCTCCCGCGGCGGAGCGGGCGCCGCTCAGACGCTGACGACGAAGTCCTGCAGCCCCTGCTTGAAGTCCACCGGCAGCTCGATGGCCCAGATGGCCTCGCGGAAGCAGCCCTGCGCAGCGGGGAAGCTCTGCGCCGGCGTGGGGAAGGCGACGTCGACGATCTCGTCGCGCGTGGTCTGGATGGAAATGACCGCGCCCGCCCCGTCCGAGCCGCCACAGCTGCGCCACGCGTCGCGCACGCGGGCGGCGAGGAACGCCTGGCGGTCGAAGGTGTCGATGCTGCCCCCGCGGATGGACGGCTGGCGCGTCCGGTGCGAGCCGCCGAGACGACCGGAGCCCGACCCGAACCCCGAGCCCTCGAGCCCCTCGGTGGAAGGACGGACGCCAGGCTCGATGGCCAGGTAGCTGGTCACCGGCGAGACGGCGCGTCCGAAGAAGGCCAGCGGCATCATCTCCCGCTCGTTCAGCTCCTGAAGGACCGGTGAGCCGAAGGCCAGCGCCGACCAGCGCCGCCCCTCGTCCATCGAGGCCGGTGCCCTCTCGTCGAGCTTGCGCGACCAGACCTCGCCGCGGATGCGCAGGAAGGGGCTGCCGCCCGGCACCAGCGCCAGCTTGTCCACCTCCTCGCCTTCTTCGAGGCTCGCGCTCTCGTAGGTCTCGTCCGGCAGCCCGGGCAGCTCGAGCTTGACGTTGTGGATGCGCAGCGGGCGCGCCCACTCCTCGAAGATGGCGCGGGCCAGCGCGTCGTCCTCGGCCTGCGCGCTCGCGCTCCAGAGCAGCCCACCGGTGGCGCGCGCCACGCCGCCCCAGCGATCGTCGGCGCTGTCGTCTCGGATCAGGTTGGCCTTGCCCGTGGAGATGGTGGAGACGTGCAGCACGGTGCCGGCCGGGAGCGCGGCGCGCATCTGGGGCACAGTGAGCGCGCTGCGCGTCTCCAGGTCGGACACCAGGAGCACCCGGCGTGGCGCGGCGGCGGAGGCGCTCTCCAGCAAGCTGCGAGCGTGGGCCAGGGCGGCGTCGATGGCGCTGCCGTTGGCGCGGCTCGGCGGGGCCGCGGCCAGGTCGCGCATCGCCTCGCTCACCCCGACGAAACCGCTGCTGCGCGGCCGCGCGAAGCGATCGAAGGGCACCACCGCCACCTGCGCGCCGGTGCCGGCGAAATGGTGCAGGTAGGCGCGCGCGGCGTGACGCGAAGCGATCACCTGCTGCTCGCTCATGGTGCGCGACGCGTCGAGGAGCACCACCACGTTGGCGCCGCGCGGGACCACCGACAGCACCGGAGGCGCGGCCACGCGGTAATGCATGAGCGCGCGCCTGTCCGCGAACGGCACCATGGCCAGCGACGCCGACAGGTCGCCCTCCACCTGCGGGCGCACCGCGATCTCGTGGGTGTCGTCGAGCACCAGGCTTGCGCCTTGCGCCACCGCCGACCCGTCGACGAGCAGCGCATCCTCGGGGTGCTCGGCGAAGAGGGTGGCGCGCGCGGCCACTTCGCTGGTGCCCATGGAGGGCAGCGTCAGGCGCTCGCGGCCCGCGCTGTACGTGGTCGGCAGGGTGAGCGTGTACTCGACCGTCTTGTCCTCGCCAGGCGGACACGGAAACACCTGCAGCGCCAGGTGTCCCTGCTGGCGCCAGGAGAGCAGCGCCGGGTCCTTCGGGTAGTAGCCGCCGATGCCGGTGAGCTCCTTGTAGCGGCGCGCCGCCAGCTCGGCCTCCAGCAGCTCGCCCTCGAACCAGCGCAGCTCGCCGTCGACCAGCGCCGAGGTGCGCAGGCCGGTGGCCACCGCGCCGCCCGGGAGATCGATGTGGAAGGTGGCCTGGTCGAAGCGCTCGCCGCCGTTGCGCACCACCCGGCGCACCACCATGCGCGCGCTGCCGCGCCCGACGCGCACCTCGATGGTGTGGGCGCGCTCCACCAGCTTGTCGGAGCGCGTGGCGGTGAAGGTATCCGCTGCCGCCGGCAGCGCAGCGGAAGCGACCCCAACGCCAGCGAGCAGGGCGGGCATGAAGCGCATGGCGGAGCGACACCCGCCCGGCGCGTACGTTCCGCGGGCGAGGCGGATTCCCGGAGCGCGCCTACACCCCGGCGGCCATCTCCAGCGCCGAGCGGACCATGGCGGCGATCTGCGTGGGCACGGCCACGTCGACGGCGCCCATCAGGCTCTCGGCGTCGATGAGCATCACCTCCACCGCCTGACAGTGTGCGGCCAGCGCCTCGCCGCCGGCGTCGTTGAGGCGCACCACCGCCGCCGCGCCCGGGATGCACAGGCCCCAGGTGGGCGCGAACGCCTCCTCGGCGGGCAGGCCGGTGAGCGCCAGCTCCACGCCGTCGCCGAGGTGCAGCACGCCGAGCGGCCGCACCAGCCCGGCGCGCGGCGGCACCTCGGTCGGCCCCTGCGCGTCGGTGATGCCGCGAACGGCGTGCGCCAGCGCCGGCATGCGCTTGGCGGTGGTGGCGATGACCATCCGCGCCGGCGGCGCGAAGCCGGCGCGGGTCAGCCGCGAGACCAGGGAGCGCAGCATCGGCATCTGCTCCACCGGCGCCAGCGGGGTGGTGAGCTCCGCGCTCGGGATGCCGCGCACGCTGCCGGCGGCGATGAGGACGCCGAGGGCGTCGAGGATGTCCAGGTCCGGCGCGGCGATCTCGTCGAGCGCCTCGTCGATGCGGCGCGGCACACAGAGCAGCGCCACCAGGTCGCGCATCGTCTGCTGCTCGGGCGCGCGGACGTTCTCCGGCAGGGGCGCGGGTGTGGAGAAGTCCTCGTAGAGGTAGGCGACGTCGCGCGAGGCCATCTCGCTGCGGCGCTTGGCCACCTCGTCCACCTGGCGCATGCCTTCCATGAGCAGCGCCGCAGTGGTGGCGTGGATGCGGCGCGCGGTGTCGGGCTCGCCGGGCGAGAATGCGAAGGTACCGTCAAGCTCGGCGAGGAGGCGGAAGAGCGCCTTCTCACCCTCGAGGCGGCGGAAGACGGCGTCGACCACCTCGCCGCCGGAGAGCCGCACCTCGCCGGCGCCGCCGCGGGTGGAGGTGGTCAGCACGCCGCTGCGGCGGTTCATGGCCAGCAGCTGGAGCAGGTCCGAGAGCGGCATCTGCTCCACCGTGCCGCGCAGCTCCTGGGCGAAGATCTGCTTGGAGTCGCGCGGCGAGGCGGCGGTGATGCGCGAGATGATGTGGTCGACGTCGATGCGCAGCACCCGATCGGTGGGCAGGGTGAGCGCGCTGCCCTCGTCGACCAGCGCCAGGATCGGTGTCTCCACCAGCTCCGGCACGGCGCGGAAGGCCTCGGTGATCTCGCCGTCGCGGTCGAGCTCCTCGGCGACCATCACCACGTCGGGGCGGATCTGGAAGGCGATCTCCACCGCGTCGTAGGCCTCGCTGGCGTTGGTGACGATGATCCCGTGCGCGCGCAGCGCCGAGGCCAGCGCTCCGAGGGCATCGACGTCGGTATCGACCAGCAGGACGTGGCGCGACATGTCCTCGGATCCCGGGCCTAGGGGAAGACGCGCACGCCGCCGGCTCGACCGAGGCGTTCGGCGAGCAGGTCGGCCAGGAGGGGGTCGGCGGCGTGGACGCCGCGCAGCACACCGCCGTGGTTGCGGGCGATGAAGGCGTAGGCGCCGTGCTCGGCGATGACGCTGAACGCCTCGACGTCCTCGCACCCGGGCGCGGTGGAGGCGTCGACGAGGTGCACGGTCACGTTGTCGCGACCGGGCGGGATGCTGGCGCGCACCGCGGCGCCCAGGCTCAGCGTCGGGTGGTGTGCCACCGCCAGCAGGGTGGCGCCGCCGCGAACGGCGTCGGCGACCACGGCCGCCGCCAGCGCGGCCGCGTCGCCGATGGGCAGCTCCAGGGCGCGCGCGGCGATGGGCTCGCTGGCGAGCGGGTGCCCGATGTCATCGTCCCACTCCAGGGCCTCGAGGATCTCGGACAGGCTGCCATGCTCCGGCGCCAGGCGGTGTACCAGCGAGGCCTTGCTCGACTCGGCGCGGCGCCGCGCGATGCGCAGCAGCTGCGACAGATCGCGGCCGTCGTGCGGGAACGTGGCCGTACCCACCAGCACCCCGGCAGGGAGCAGGGTGGTGCGCCCGCTGCCCGCGAGCCGAGCGAGCACGCGCCGCCGGCACGCGTGCGCCCCGAGGCCGTCGGTCTCCGGCAGCAGCACCTGCAGCTCCTGCTCGTCCACGTGGGCCACCACGTCGGTGTCGCGTACCGCCTTCAGCACCTGCTCGGCGAGCTCGCCGGGCGGCAGCGCGGAGGCCGCGCCGTGGACCGGTGTATCGAGGGCGATGGTGGCGATGGCGAAGCGCCGCCCGTGGCGGCGCGCGCGATCGATCTCGCGCCCGGCGACGTCGACGTAGTACGCGAAGGAGTAGGCGCTCGACTTGGGGTCCTTGATCGACCCGCCGGCGGAGCGGTCGCGCTCGGCGAGCAGCGCCAGCGCGGTGGTGGCCTGGGCGGCGAGGAGGCGCACCAGCGACTCGATGCGCACGCGCTCGCCGCCCTCGGCGTGCTGCTCCTCGCGCAGCAGCAGGTGCCCGAAGGCCAGCTTGCGCAGCGTCAGCGGCACGACCAGCAGCCGCTCGCTGCGCGCGTGACCGAGGACCAGCATCTCCACCCCGAACGAGGGCGCGTTCTCCAGGTCCGGCGTGGCCGCGCAGCGCACCAGCTCGCCGGCGCCCTCGGCGGCCGGCAGGTATACGGCGGCGCCCACGGCTCCGGTGGCCTCCAGCAGCACCTGCACCAGCGCGCGCGCGGCGGTGGTACGGTCCGGCGCCTCGGCCAGCTCGGCCACGCGCGCGATCCAGCCCGCGGCCCGCTCGTGAAACGACGCCGCGGCCTCCAGCTCGACGCGGATGCCCCGCTCGGCGCGGCTCTGCTTCACGCCGCCGATGGCGCTCAGCACCTCGTCGCCGGAGAGCGGGAGCATGAGCAGCCCTGCGCCACCGAGCGCGATGGCGTTGGCGGCGATCTCCAGGGCCTCCGGCGTGGTCAGGGCGAAGACGGTGACCTCCGGCGCCATGGCCTTCACGTGGTGCACCATGGCCAGCCCCGCGCCCTCGCCGAGCGTCACGTCGACGAAGGCCACGTCGGGCGCCTGTGCGCGCACGTGGGCCAGGCCCGCCGCCAGGTCGCGCGCCACCACCAGCTTCTCCTCGACCAGCACGCGCTCCACCACCTGGCAGGACGCGTCGTCGCCGACGATGACCAGCACCGAGATCGGGGCATCCATCGGCAGGGTCGCGGAGAGCGGTTCCACCGGGGCGCCGGGCACCTGCGGGTCGAACGGACCCACGGACCGGTGTGGATCGACGTGCTCGCTCACGGCACGGCCACTTCGCCCTCGAACGCGCGCCGCGCGGGGCCGCGCATGGTCACCGCCTCGCCCCCCGCGGCGACGGTGATCGTCAGATCGCCGCCGGGGAGCCCGACCACAAGCGGCTCGCCCCAGCGCGCGCGCCCGGCCCGGCAGGCGGCCGCGGCCACCGCGCACGCGCCGGTGCCGCACGCCTGCGTCCGCCCGACCCCGCGCTCCCACACCAGCACGTCGATGCGCGAAGGCTGCGGCCCGGCGCCGGTGATCCGGCACAGCTCCACGTTGCACCCGCTCGGAGGCGCGGCCGACAGCGCCGGCCCGACGCGGTCGAGCAGCTCGTCGAGCCCCTTGAGGCTCCGCCAGGAGACCTCGCTCCTGTCGAGGCTCGGCAGGAGATCTGGCTCCTGGCCGAGGCTGACCGCGTGCGGATTGCCCATGTCCACTTGCTGGAATCGCAGGCCCGGCGCGGCGGGGTGGGTGATCTCCTCGCCGAAGCGCCGGCCCATGTCCACGGCCACCTCCCAGCCCTGGCCCTGGCGCTCGACCACGCAGCGACGCCCGCCGGCGTCCGTCTCGATGAGCAGCTCGCCGCCGCCGGGCCGCAGCCAGGCCGCCACGCAGCGCACCCCGTTGCCGCACATCTCCGGGCGCGAGCCGTCGGCGTTGCGCACCACCATCCGCGGCCTCTCGCTGGCCGTCTGCCCGACGAAGAGCACGCCGTCTCCGCCCACGCCGCGGCGCCGATCGCACAGCCAGCGGATCTCGGCCTCGTTCGGGAGGCGGTCCGGATCGGCGGCGACCACCAGGAAGTCGTTGCCCAGCCCCTCCCACTTCTCGAAGCGCAGCAGCCTCATCGCCGCCCCGCCGCCCCGCACCGGCCGGGCGGCGCCTTGTTCCTGCTCGTGGCGACGCCCGTGCGGCCTGCCAAGGTCGGCGCCCCGGCGGTGCGGAAGTCCGCGGCTCCACTCGGCATCGCGCCAAGATACCATCGCCACCGGAGACGGCGATGTTCGAGGCAAACCGAGGCAGAGCGCGCGCCGGCGCGCACCGGGCTGGGCCGTGACCCGCCTGCGCTGGTCGACGGCCGGCGAGTCGCACGGCCCGGCGCTGGTGGCCATCGTCGACGGCATCCCGGCCGGCTTGCCGCTGCTCGCCGAGGACCTCGACGGCGACCTCGCCCGCCGCCAGCGCGGCTACGGGCGCGGCGGGCGCATGAAGATCGAGCAGGACCGCGCCGAGATCCTGGCCGGGGTGCGCGGCGGCTCCACGCTCGGCTCACCCATCGCCCTGCGCATCGACAACCGCGACCACGCCAGCTGGACGGGGCGCATGGGCGCCGCGCCCTTCCCGACCACCCCCGAGCCCCTCACCCGCCCTCGCCCCGGCCACGCCGACCTGGCCGGCGGCCTGAAGTACGACCGCCACGACCTGCGCGACGTGCTGGAGCGCGCCAGCGCCCGCGAGACCGCCGCCCGCGTCGCCGTCGGCGCCGTGTGCCGCAAGCTGCTGGCGGCGCTGGGCATCGAGATCTTCGCCCACGTGGTGTCGATCGGCCCGGTTCAGGCCGCCACCGCCGGCCTGGCCTCCGATTTCCTGCGCGACCGCGCGCGCGCCTCCGACCTGTCGTGCGCCGACGCCGACGCCGAGCGCGCCATGCGCGAGGCCATCCACGAGGCCTCGCACGCCGGCGACACGCTCGGCGGCGTCTTCGAGGTGGTGGCCACCGGCGTCGTCGCCGGCCTGGGCAGCCACGTGCACTGGGACCGCAAGCTCGACGGGCGGCTGGCTCAGGCGCTGATGTCCATCCATGCCATCAAGGCGGTCGAGATCGGCCTCGGCCAGGAGAGCGCCCGGCGCCGGGGCTCCGAGGTGCACGACCCCATCGGCTACGACCGCGAAGCGCGTGCCTTCACCCGCCCCAGCAACCGCGCCGGCGGCCTGGAGGGCGGCGTCACCAACGGTATGCCGGTGGTCTGTCGAGCGGCGATGAAGCCCATCGCCACCTTGCGGCGCGCCCTGCCCTCCGTCGACGTGCTCACCAAGGAGCCGTTCGAGGCCGCCTTCGAGCGCAGCGACATCTGCGCGGTCGCCGCGGCCTCGGTGGTCGGCGAGGCCATGGTGGCGGTGACCCTCGCCGAGGCGGCCCTGGAGAAGCTCGGCGGCGACAGCATGGGCGAGACGCTGCAGAACCTGGCCGCGTACCGCCAGCAGCTGGAGCGATTCTGAGGTGAGCGAGCGCAGCGGAGCCGGCGACACCGGCCAGGGCGCGTGCACGCTGCTCCTCGGAGGCCCGATGGGCGCGGGGAAGTCGACCATCGGTCGCCTGGTCGCCGCCCGCACCGGCTGCGACTTCGTCGACCTCGACACGGTGGTCCTGGAGCTCGCCGGCAAGAGCGCTTCGCGCATCTTCGCCGAGGACGGCGAGGAGGCCTTCCGCGCCCTGGAAGGTCGCGCCCTCGACGCCGTGCTGGACCACGTGGGCGGGCCGCGCGTGGCGGCGCTGGGCGGCGGCTCGCTCCTCGACACCGAGCGCCGGCGCCGCGCGCTGCGCCAGGCGCGGGTCATCAACCTGACCGCCGCGCCGCGCGTGCTCGCCGAGCGCGTGGCCGGCAGCGATCGCCCCCTGCTCGCTGGACGAAGCGACGTGGCCGCGGAGCTGGCGCACATCGTGGAGGCGCGCGCCGTGGTCTACGCCGAGTCGCACGGCGCCGTCGCCACCGACGCGCTCTCCCCGGAAGCGGCCGCCGATCGCGTCTGCCGCATGTGGCGCGACGGCGCGGTGCCGGTGCTGCTCGGGCGCCGCAGCCACGCGGTGCGCATCGCCGCCGATGGCCCGCGCGCGGTCGCCGAGGGCGTCACCGATCTCCATCCCTCCTCGGTGCTGCTGGTCACCGACACCCACGTCGCCGCGCTGCACGGGGCCGCGCTCACCGCGGCGCTGGCCGCGCATGGGGTGGCGCCGGCTTGCACCGTGGTCCTCGAGCCGGGCGAGGCGCACAAGACGCTGGCCGCCGTCGGCGACGCCATGGCCAAGCTGGTCGCCACCGGCGCCGATCGCCGCGCGCTGGTGATCGGGTTCGGCGGCGGCGTGGTCACCGACATCGCCGGCTTCTGCGCCTCGATGCTGCTGCGCGGGGTGCCGTGGCTGGCGGTGCCGACGACCCTGCTGGGGATGGTCGACGCGGCCATCGGCGGCAAGACCGGCGTCGACGTGGGGCCAGCCAAGAACGCCGCCGGCGCCTTCCACCAGCCCCTCGGCGTGGTCATCGCGCCGGAGCTCCTGCGCACCGAGTCCGCGCGTGGCTACACCTCCGGACTGGCGGAGGTGGTGAAGAGCGCGGCCATCGTCGATGCGCCGCTCTTCGGCTGGATGGAGGACCACGCCTCGGCGCTGCTGGCCCGCGAACCGTCCGCGGTGGCGCGCGTCGTCGAGGGCGCGGTGGCGGTGAAGGCGGCGATCGTGGGGCGCGACGAGCTCGAGTCCGGCGAGCGCATGCTGCTGAACTTCGGGCACACCGTGGGCCACGCCCTGGAGTCGCACGGCGGCTACCAGCGCCTGATGCACGGCGAAGCGGTGGCGCTGGGCATGGTGGCCGCCGCGCGCATCGGGGTGGCCCTCGGCGTGACCCCGCCTGCGGTGGCGGAGCGCCTCGTCGGTCTGCTCACCCGCCTCGGCCTTCCCGTGGCCCTCGACGCGGAGCCCGTGGCCGACGCCCTCCCCGCGGTCCGCTTCGACAAGAAGCGCAGCGGCGGCGCGGTCCGTGTGGTGCTCTTGAAGGAGATCGGCGCCGCTGTGGTGCAGCGGGCGAGCCTGGCCGACATCGAGGGCTGCCTGCGCCCGATGGCCGGCCCCGGCTGACGCGAATCACGCAGGGCGACGGCTCGGCGCAGGCGGGGAGTGAAGCGACGGGGAGAACACGAACTTTGCCGGTTCCGGTATCCGGCCGGTAGACTTCGTCCCATCGTCGCGGGCTACTGCCCGGCCGGAGGTGATTGGCGATGCGAGGCTGGAACGAAGTGATGCGTACGCTGGGTCGATCGGCCGGGATCTGCGGCGCGGTGCTGGTCCTCTCCACGGCCGCTACCGGCTGCGCGGACAACGAGAGCGAGATCTACATCCGCAACGTCGTCGCCCCCGACGAGAGCTGCGTCTACACCGCGGCCCAGGATGGCATCAGCTACCTCAGCGGCTTGCTCGATGGTGCGGTCCGCTTCGAATACAGCGCCACCCTCCTCGTCGGCAACCAGACGGTGTCCCGCGGTGACTCCGACTCGCTGCGGACCGAGACCTCCTCGGTGAACATCTACGAGTACGACGTGCGTGTCCTCAACGCCGAGGGCGCCGTCTTCGAGGGCGCCGCCTTCACTGCCCCGACCGCCGGGTTCATCAACGCCAAGGTCGGCGAGGAGGATGGCTTCGGGGTCGTCGGCGTGGTGCTCATCGACGGCGCCACCGGCCAGGCGCTGGGACAGGCCGCTGGCGGAGCGCCGCAGCAGGTGGTCTCCGAGGTGGTGGTGCGCGGCCGCACGCTCGGCGGCAACGAGGTCGAGAGCCGACCGTTCCCCTTCCCGATCAGCATCTGCGCCGGCTGCAGCGTCATCTTCCCCATCGGCGTCGCCACACCCGACAACGCGTGCGGCGCGGACCCCGAGGAAGCACCGGAGGGCCTGGGCTGCACTCCCGGCCAGGATTCGTCCGGCGTGCCCTGCTACCAGTGCCGCAACTCGAATCCCGGGGTCTGCAACCCGCCGCTCTAGCGCTCCCCGCGCGAACCGGGGCTCATCGGAGCACGGCGCGCGGCACTTCCGGCCGGCTCACTTCACCGGATCGGTGTCGTGGGACCCGCCGCGCGCGGCCTCGACCAGGAAGATGAACGGCAAGCCCAGGGCCGCCAGGTCGATGTGTGCGGCGATGACGATCGACGTCTCGCGCGACTCGCCGAGCCCCACCCGCAGCTGACCGACCAGGCCGGCAGCCATGACGTCGTTCGAGTGGAAGTTGTAGCTGCGGCTCCCCCAGAAGATCTGGCCGGTGACGCCCGGCTCGAAGCCGAAGCTGTCGTCGCCGAGGCGCCCGTAGGCTCCCGCGGAGAGCACCACCGGCGCCCAGTCGATGACCGGTAGCAGCACCGAGGCCCCGCCGCCGAACTGCACCTCGTCGAAGGCCAGTGTCGACAGCTCGAGGTACGGCCCGAGACCGAAGTCGCGCGTGTCCTCGCGCAAGAACATCAGGTCGCCGTGAAGCCCGAGGTGGAACGCCGTCTCGTCCCAGATCTCGCGGTCGTATCCGCGCCCGGCAACACCGATGGTCAACGCCGCGTTTCCCTGCGGCTCGGCGCGCGCCTCGCGCCAGGCAGGAAGCGCGAGCACCGCGAACGATGCGGCGGCGAGCAGCACCGGTCCGAGGCGAGCCATGATCCGCTGCGGCATCGTAGTCGATGCGGTCCGCGCCTCGCCAGCGGCTGCGCGCGCGGCCTGGGGCCGGGGCACACCCGCCGTCGCCCGGCGCATCGGGGCGCGTTGGCGTGGGCGCTGGTGGGCGCTCTTGGCGCTCGGTGGCGCGCGATGGCGCTCGTTGCCCCTCGACGATGGGTCGGCCCTCGACGATCGCCAGGCGGCTTGTTAGGGTCGGCATCGCATGGCCAGCCGATCGGTGCAGCTGCGGGTCGGTGGGCAAACCTACCGCGTCGTCAGCTCGGCCGACGAAGCGGAGCTCGGGCGCCTGGCTGCGGTGGTCGACGCCAAGCTGGCGGCGGGGGTGCCGCCGGGCCGAGCGATCACCCCCCAGGCGCTGCTGCTGGCGGCGATGGCGCTGGCCCACGAGCTCGAGGAGGAGCGCGAGCGCGGCCGCGCCACGGCGCTGCACGCGCGATGCCGTCGGACGCATCCTCGAGCGGGTCGAGGCGGCGCTGGGCACGGATGGCGCGGCGGCCGCCGCGCACGCCCACACCCCGAGCGTCGATGGTCACGCCGAGCCGACCGCCAGCTCCGGCGGCGTCGCCGGGTGGCGCGAACCGAGCGCGGGAAGCGACCGGGAAAGGCCGATCGTCGAGCGCCGCGGCGCGGCCGATCGGCGCGAGCTCTCCGCCCTGGTGGACCGTCGCGATCCGCCGACGCGTCCATCGGGCCGCTCGTGAGCGCCGCGCGCGACCCGCTGCGCTTCCTCGACGACAAGCTCCGCGATCTCGACGAGCGCGCCCTGCTTCGCCGGCCGCGCGAGCACACCGGCAGCGAGGGCCTGGTGGTGCTCTGCTCCAACGACTACCTCGGCTATGCGGACCTGCCCATCGAGGGCCCCGGGGGCAGCGGCGCATCACGTCTGATCAGCGGCGATCGCCAGGAGCACCGCCAGGCGGAGGCGGCGCTGTGCGCGTGGCTCGGCAGCGAGTCGGCGCTCCTCTTTCCCTCGGGCTACGCGGCCAACGTCGGCGCTCTGTCGGCGCTCGCCGGGCCGGGCGACCTGGTGGTCTCCGACCGGCTGAACCACGCATCGATCATCGACGGCTGCAGACTGAGCCGAGCCGAGGTGGTGGTGGCAGAGCACCTCGACGTCGACGCGGTGGAGTCGGCGCTCCGGCACGCCGGGCCCCGTGCGCGTCGTCGCTGGGTGGTCACCGAGTCGTGCTTCAGCATGGAGGCGACTCGCCCGATCTGCGCGGCCTGCGCGCGGTGTGCGATCGCCACGACGCGGCGCTGTACGTGGACGAGGCGCACGCCATCGGCGTCCTGGGCCCGCGCGGCGCCGGGCTCTGCGCGGCGGCCGAGGTGCGTCCCGATGTGCTGGTGGGGACGCTGGGCAAGGCGCTGGGGCTCCAGGGCGCGTTCGTGAGCGGTGCGACATCTCTGCGTCTATATCTATGGAATTATTGTAGAAGCTTCGTGTTTTCAACGGGGGTTTCGCCAGCCGTCGCGGGAGCCGTTGCGGAGCGGGTGGCACGCGCCATCGCCGACGACGCCGGCCGCGCAGCCCTCGGGGCTTTGGCCGGAGACATCCAGCGGGCCCTCGGGCCGCTCGGGGGTGGCAGCGTGCCCGAGCGGTCGGGTTCTACGCACGGCTCGGCCATCGTGCCCTGGGTGCTCGGGCGGCCCGAGGTGGCCCTGGAGGTGGCGCGCGAGCTCGAAAGCCGCGGCGTGCTGGTCCAGGCGATTCGCCCACCGACGGTCCCGGACGGCGCCGCGCGGCTGCGATTCACCGCGCGCGCCGGTCTGGCAGGTTCGGATGTCCAGAAGGCGCTCGGTGTCCTCGAGGAGACCGCTGCCGCCTGGCGACAACGGCTGTAGCGCACCCCGAGCCCACGCTGGTTCGGCTGGCGGGCCCGATGCGCACGGTCCCGAAGGCGCCAGCGCCACTCAGCGCGAGCGGATGCGTGCCGGCGGTGGGGCGTCCGGGCCGGGTCGCGTCGTCAGCGTGGCGGGATGTGTCACGTGAAACGTACGAGTGGCTCCGTGCGCGCTAGGCAGGCGGCGGTCCGGCAGCGGGAGCCGCGGGCCATTGACGTGAACAGCCGCCGCGTCGTGAGGCCGTCCCGCAGACGCGGTGGAGGCTCGGGCCCATCTGGCCTGGGTGTTCGACTCGCGTCCGCAACCCGCGCACGGTCCCTCACGGAGGCATCGGGCCTCGAGGGGTGTCGGTCCCGAGAGCTCGCACTCGGAGGCACGACGCCGGGGCCAACGCCTGGCGTGCCGATCGTCGTTAGCGGGAGCACGCTCCAACGGAACGGCGCGCGTCATCCGAGCGTCGAGCTCATCGCGACGAGCCGCACGGGCACCAGTCGCCGGCAGGGTGCTCGAGCAAGACACCTCCACCGATGGCGTCCCGATCTTTCGACAGATGCCGTCCACCAGGCTGCCGGTTGCCCCGCAGCACCGATCGAGAACCCGTACTCGGCGCTCGCGACCACCACTCGATCCACCGCCTCGAGAACAGCGCCGAGCCCGCGGACCCGTCGCGCCATACCGCCTACGCCGCTGCTGCCCTCACGCGGCTAGGCGCTACGGGCCGGGCGACGCGACCGCGGCGGAGCCAGCTGGCTCCTAGAGCACCGAACGGTTTGAAACCCTGCTACGAGCGCGGATCCTCTCGCTGCGCCGGGCGGGCTCGTCGCCGCGCTGCTCAGCCTACTACAGTAGGCTTCCGCGGCTCGCTCCTCACGCGCCCGGCTCGCTTCGGTTTCGGCGCTCTCGCGACGGGTTTCAATCCGTTCGGTGCTCTAGCCGCCCACTCGTTCCGCCGAGTCGATTGCGGAGGAGACGGTGCCGGCGGTAGTGACGAGACGCCTTTCGGACGTCAAGCCACCCCAACCACCGTCCGGGCCCCTCTCTGCCGCTGCGCGTTGGCGTTCTCCCCGGTGCTGCAGGCGACCCGCTCCGCCGGCGTCCACTTCTTCTCCGGCTCGCCGAGCGCCACCGTCCAGAGCCGGACCCACGCCTCCGTCGCCGGCCGGCTGCTTCCTGCGGCTCCGCACAGGTCGACGGCCCCTCGCGTCTGGGGACTGAGAGCCCCGGAGCGCCCAATCGGTTTGCGGCATGACGGGACGAGCGAATCGTATCGGGGAGCTCCGCCTTTGCACCGCGCCGCGGAATCCTGCGTCGAGGCCGTCACAGTCCGTTGAGGGGAAAGCAGGCCTGCTGACCTGGTAGGCGGCGGGCCCGCCCCTGCGAATGCCCGTGACCCGTGCCCGGGCCGGGGCAGGTCGGCGCCCTGGCGCCGCACCTCCGACGCCGCGGTCCGCACGTCATGCACGGCGGCGTCCGTGCTCCTATCCGGCGTCTCGGTGCCGGCTGCCCGTGTGGCGTCCGGGAGGCCGCGCTCGTGGCCCAGGCGCGAGCGGCACGTCCGGGCACGCCGGGCCGGAGCGCCCCCCACCCTGATGCGATGCCGAGGTGCACATGCGAGAGCGGTGGGCCACGACAGAGCCGATGACGTACGACACATCCTCGCCGCTCCGGCTCGGCCGCCGCGCCGTTGGAAAATCGCGTACGCAACGGCCATCGCCACGACTGAGGGCTTACCGCGCGCGACGTTTCACGTGGCACATGGCAAGCGCTCCGCCGCCGAACGCCGGCAGCCGAGACCGCGAGCGGCCACCACCGGCCGGCCGACCAACTTCGCCACCCGGGAAACTCGGCAACGATCGCCGCTCCGCCTGGGTGGGAGGTCCCGGGCCGCACCAGAAGACGCCCACCGAACGGGGCCCGACACGGTGGCGCTGCTTCAAGGTTCTGTCTGCGAAGGCTACCGAGGCTGAACGCGCTGCGACGGAGCGCCGAGGAGTCCAACCATGGAACTCGCACGACGCCGACCCGACGCTCGCCCCGCCTCACGCCCGACCTTGGGGCGAGGGAGCGCTGCGACTCGGCTACCCGCCGGGGGGAGCCGCATCAAACGGTGTGTGTTGCCCACGCGCGACGCTCGCCCTGCTGCGCGGGGACCTGGCGGCGTCCCTGCACATCGCCGATCCCGGAGCGGGCACCTTCGAGCTGCGCGGGGCCACGACCGACCCCTTACCTCTGCGTCGGCGGCGCTGGCCACGAACCAGAGCACGCTGATGCTCGGGCGCAGCTGCGAGCGCCGGCACCGGACGAGCTTTGCTCCTTACCCGGAAGCACTCCCTCCGACCGACCCACGGCGCCCCGCGACGCTTCGCGCATGCCCCAAAAACGGCGTTGAGCGCCCGTGCGCCGGACCGACCGTCCGCGTAGCGCGAAATAACCCACCGGCGGGTCGACGAGCTTGTTGCCCTGGTGGCGCCGCGCAGCACTTCGCCCACCTGGGCACGGCGCCGACGCCACCCATCATCCAGGCCGCCGCGCCTCGGACGAACCGACGCTCGCCCACCATCCTCGACCCGAGCCGTGGTCGTCCGTCGGCCTCGCAGCCCCGCCCACGCGACGGCGGCGCGGCGTGCTCGACAAAGCCGCTCGCTCGACGCCGAGCCGCCGACATGCGCCCGAGCATCTGGCGGCACGCCCAGCGCTCGGCCAGCCAGACGGCCGCCCATCGCTGCGAAGGCAGCCGCGCCGACCCCAGCTCCGCCAGGTGCACGAGTGCCCGCATAATCAAGAAACTAATAGAATGAATTCATACGGTTCGTAGCGACGAGCCCGTGGGGGCCAATGGTCCCTGCATGACGGCTCACGCCGACCCGGATGACCCGCATTGCCCCGTCGCCCGATGGCCCACGCCCGTGCGTCTGACGCCCAATGGCTCACTCCCCCCGTGACGCCATGCCTCTCGCCCAGCCGCCCTCACGCCCTTGCCTCTCCTCCAACCACCCGCCCACGGTCTAGGCGCACCCGCGCCACCACCCCCTCGAACCCGAGAAACACCTCGGGCTCGTGCGAGACCACGACCACCACCGCCCCGCGCTCCACCTCCCCACGCACCACCTCACGGAGCCGCTCCACGCCCGGCTTGTCGAGCCCTGCCGTCGGCTCGTCCAGCAGCACCAGCGAAGGCCGATGCACCAGCGCGCGCGCCAGAGCCACCCGCTGCCGTTGCCCGCGCGAGCACGTGCGCAGCGGCCGCTCCGCGAAGCTGCCGAGATCGAACCGCTCGCGCGCCTCCGCCCAGGCCGCCGCCCTCTCGAGCCCCTGGAACCGCGCCGCCAGCTCCACGTTCTGCCGCCCGGTCAGGTCGGGGTAGGCCAGCGTCTCGTGCGACACCCACCCGACCTCGCCGCGCACCCGCGCCAGCTCGTCCGCGCTCAGGTCGCGGACGTCGTGCGGCGAGATCGGCTCGTAGACCACCGTGCCCGACGTCGCTCGCATCACCGTTCCGAGAATGGCGAGCAGGGTCGACTTCCCCAGCCGTTCGCGCCCTCGAGCAGCGTCAGCTCGCCGGCCTGGAAGGTGACGTCCACGCCTCGCAAGGCCATGGCGCTGCCGAAGCTCTTGGTCGCGCGCGCCACCACCACGCGGCCGATACGCCCGTCGCCTGCCCCCTCGCGGCGCCCGAGCACGCGATCACCCGACGGCGTGGCGCCCTGCGGGCCGTCGCTCACCCTGCGCGCCCCGACTGCGCGCCGCCCGCCCCGCCCGCGCCGCCCCGCGAGCCGCCTTGGCGATCGAGCGCGCGCTCTACCTCGCCGAACGCCTCCTCCAGCGCGTCGGCTCCCAGCATCCAGCTCACCCGGAACCCTCCGGGCAACCCGAAGAATCGCCCCGGCACCACCAGCACGCCGGCGGCGCGCAGCGCTTCGGCGACGCCCGACAGATCGCGCCCGTCGACGTGCTCGACGAAGCCGAACGGAAGCGCCGGGTGCGGTGCCGTCCAGCGCAGCCACCGGGACCCGGCCACGAGCTCTCGCGCCCGCTCGGCGTTGGCCTCGATCACCCTGCGGCCCCGCTCCAGCAGTGCATCGGCCTGCGCCATCCCGGCGGCGCCGTACGCGCCCACCGTGGCCGGCAGCGTCCCGCACATGTGGAGCGTGGCCAGACGCAGCCGCGCTGCGACCTCCGGCCGAGCAATCACCCATCCCGCACGGGCCCAGCCCAGCCCGAAGCACTTGGTAAGGCTCGAGATCACGCTCACCTGGTCGCCCAGCCTGCGCGCCGTGCTGCGCGGCTCGGCCAGCTCGCGGTACACCTCGTCCAGCACCAGCTCGATCCCCCGCGCCCCGAGCATCTCCGCGATGGGACGCAGCTCCTCGTCGCTCTGCGCGACCCCGCTCGGGTTGTGGGGGTTGCTGAGCATCACCGCGCGCGTCCGTGGCCCCAGCGCCGCCTCGACCGCCTCGCGCGTGACGCGCCAGGCCAGCTCGGGCTCGCGCGCGAAGGGCCGCGCCACCGCGCCGCGCCCCTCGATCGCGGCCAGCAGCGGCTCGTACGCCGGCCGCTCGACGACCACCTCGTCGCCCGGCCCCGCCAGCGCCTGCATGAGCAGGGAGATGCCGCCCGCCGCACCGAGCGCCGGCACCACCTCCGCGGCCGGCACCGCGTAGCGCTGCGCGACGCGCTCCGCGAAGATGCCCAGCGCCTGCCACTCGGAGACGTGCGGCACGGCGCCGAGCTCCTCGGCGGGCACCCTCGGCACGCCGCTGGTCGCGAGATCGAGCCGCGCCAGGGGCATGTGCTCGATGGCCCACGGCAGGTACTGCATCGAGGGCAGCGCATGCCACGCGGAGCTCATGGCTTCTTCTTCTTGCGGCGCGCGGTCGGCGTCGTGCTGGAGCTTGGGCCCGGATCGCTCGAGGTCGGGGCCGGGATGGCGTCGTCGTCCGCGGGCTCCGGCGAGCGCGCCCCGCGCGTCACGAACGAGGGCGGGTCGACGATGGTCCGCTCCACGTCGATCTCGAACGGCGATGACGACACATAGGTCGGCGCGTCATCGCCGCCGGGCGGGAGCGTGTCCGGGTCGCCGGCTGCGCTCGACGCATCCCGCGCAGCGAGCTCGGCGGCCAGCTCGCGCCCGATCAGCGCCACCGTGGCCGCCTCGTCCGAGACGCTGCGCGACGCCGACCCCCCTCGTCCGACAGCGACTCGGAGACTCCGGGATCCATGGCCGGCGCCGGCGGCACCGCGGACGCGTGTCTCGTCCTCCGCCGTGTCCGCCGCGCGCTCGCCGCGCCGCCCGGCAGCGGCGCCCGCCGCCCCGCCTGGTGCGCGAAGCACCACCACCGGTGGCATCGCCCTCGCGCGAACGGAGCGCCCGCGGCGCCGCCACGTGGTCGGGCGTCGACAGCTCGCTGTCGATGGCGCCCGCCCGCGTCCGGGCGTCGGCGCCTTGCGGGCCGCGTTCGGGCGGGGCGGGCGACGGCGTGGGGCGCGGCGGCGCCGAGGGCGCGCGCAGCGGGCGAGCGCCCACCGGGTCGCGGCAAGGTGTCCGGCTCGCGCGCGGTCTCGCCACGCGGACTCGACGGCGCGGACGGCGCGCCGACCGCGCCCTTCGCCCCGGAGCCCCGCGCCTCGCCCGCTGCTCCCGCCCCGCGGCCCGGCGCAGAGGGCGCCGGCGCGGACGGCGCCGCGCCCGCACGCACCGGTGCCACGCGCGTGGCCGTCTCGGCGCGCTCCGCCGCTGGCCGCGCCGGACCCGCGCCCGCTCCGCGTCCCTTCTCGCCACTGCCGCCACTGCCGCCACTGCCGCCACTGCCGCCACTGCCGCCACTGCCCTCACGCGTCGAGCTGCGCGCGGGTGGCGGCCCCTCGCGCACTTGCTCTGCAGCTCGCTCCGCGGGCCGCTCCGGCACGCTGCGCGCCAGCGTCCGTGCCGAGCTCGGTGGCGGCTGCGGGATGGGCTGCTCGGAATGACCAGGGGCCCCCGGACGATCCCGACTGGACCACGGCTCCTGCGAAGGCGCGGCGCGCGGCGCGACGAACCCATGCTGGGGCGCCAGCTCCTCGCGGTCCGGTTCGCTCTGCGGCCTGGAGAAGAAGACCTGCGTCCCGCCGGCGGCCATGATCCCCTTGAAGCGCAGCAACCGGTCGCGGAACTCCTGCGCGCTCTGGTAGCGGTCCTCGCGCATCTTGCAGAGCGCCTTGTCCACCAGCAGCGACAGCGCCTGCGGCAACTCGGGCACCAGGTCGCTCACCGGCTTGTGGCGCACGGTGAGGATCTGCACGAGCAGCGCGTTGTAGTTGCGCGCCAGGAAGGGCCGGCGCGTGGTCAGCGCCTCGTAGAGGATGATCCCGACCGCCCAGAGGTCGACGCGTCGATCCAGCCCGCGATCGCCGCGCGCCTGCTCCGGCGCCATGTAATACGGCGTCCCCATCACCATCCCGGTGCGCGTCAAGCGCTCCGCCGGCTCGTCGAGCGCCATGGCCTTGGAGATGCCGAAGTCCAGCAGCTTGACGGTCGGCGCCGACCCGTGGCCCGTGGCCAGGAAGACGTTGTCGGGCTTCAGGTCGCGATGCACGATCCCGGCGTCGTGCGCCGCCGCCAGCGCACCGAGCACGTCGACCACGATGTCGATGAGCCGCTGGTAGGGCACCGCACCCTCGCGCTGGATGTACTCCGCCAGCGTCTCGCCATGCAGGCGCTCCATGACCACGTACGGGCTGCCGTCCTCGAGCTGGCCCATGTCGAACACCTCGCAGATGTTCGGGTGGCCGATGGATCCCACCGCGCGCGCCTCGTGCTGCAGGCGCACCACCGCCTCGCGCTTCTGCGCGTGGCGCGGGTGGAGCACCTTGATGGCCACCAGCCGGCCCACGGTCATGTGCTCGGCCTCGTAGACCGCGCCCATGCCGCCCTCGCCGATGAGCCCGGTCACCCCGTACTTTTCGCCGATGACGCGGCCGACCAGCTCGCGGCGCGGCTGGGCCTCCTCCGGCGGCGCCTGGGCAGACCGCTGCTGCGACGAGGCGCCCGGCGCGGAGGGTCGCCCGGGCACCGCCGGCGACGGCGGGATGACCACCGGCCCCACCATGCGCCGCGCGCCGTCGTGCCGCGGTGCCGCCGGCATGGCCAGCCCGGTCGCCGGACAGGTTCGCGCGTCGGCGGCGTGAGGGATGCCGCAGTGGGGGCAGCGCGCGCTGGTCATCTTCCCGGGCCGCCGTGGAGGATCGCCCGCAACGGCAACGTCGTCCATTCGCGTCGATCGTGCCACCGAAAATCACTCGCTCGGCGCGACCGCACCACGCGGCGCACATCGAACCGGACCGCAAGCGCCAGCCGCGTCGTCGGCGGCGCCGGGGCCACCTGCCCGCGCAAGATTCCGAGGGGCCTCGCGGCACCCGGTGGGCTTGTGGAAAACGTCGGCAGAAGCGCCCGGCATCGGCGGGGCAGACCGGCCTGGCGCCGGGCAACGCCGGATGTCCCCATCCCTGCCACATCTGCGCGCATTGTGTTTCCCCCAGCGCGCTCGCCGCCAACTCGCGAGAACCATTCCCGACTTGGAGTTATCCCGCGCATCCACAGGCCCTACGACGACGACCATGATCTATTTAACTACAGATCTGATCATGGAAGAGCGCGCGTCCGAGCGTGGTTCAGGCACCGGTCCTAGAGCGTGCGGCACGCATGCGCTTTGCCGTCCTGCCACGCGACCAACCCTGCTAAGGGGTCGCTAGCCGCATGGACCTCGTCGCACCCAAGAAAGACCTCCTTCGCCTGGTCGCGCGTTGCCAAGGCGTGGCCGACAAGAAAAGCGCGATGCCGGTGCTGGCCAACGTGCTGCTTGCCGCCGAGGGCAACGTGCTGCGTGTCTCGGCCACCGACCTGTACCTGTCCGTGCTCGGGCAGACGCAGGCCGAGGTCAGCAAGGCCGGCTCCGTCGCCGTGCCCGCCAAGGACCTGCTCGAGCGCATCAAGGCCATGCCCGACGGCCCGGTGCAGATCAGCACCAAGGACGGCGCGCAGACCACGCTCAAGGCCGTCGGCTCACCGCGCCGGTACACGTTGCACGGCATGCCGGGCAGCGACTTCCCCGCCCTGCCCAAGCCCGCTGCCGATGCGGCCTCGCTCGAGCTGCCCGCCTCGCTGCTGGCCACGCTCATCGCCCGCACCCACTTCTCGATCTCCGGCGACGAGACGCGCGCCCACGTGAACAGCGCGCTCTTCGAGGCCGCCGGCGAGCGCGTGCGCATGGTCACCACCGACGGCCATCGCCTCTCGAAGATGGAGGTCACCGTCTCCGGTTCCGAGGCCACCGCCACCATGCTCGTGCCCCTCAAGGCCATCACCGAGCTGCGCCGCCTCGCCGACGAAGCGTTGTCCTCGTCGGAGGGCGACAAGCAGGACGCCATGGTCCGCATCACCCAGGGCGGGCCGAGCGCCTTCTTCCAGATCGCCGGCATGCAGTTCTCGGTCAAGCTCGTCGACGCCCAGTTCCCGCCGTACCAGCAGGTCATCCCGGCCGTCACCGAGCGCTCCATCCGCGCCCCGCGCGCCGGCCTGGCCGAGGCCCTGCGCGCCGTCTCCCTGGCCGCCAGCGACCGCACCGGCGGCGTCAAGCTGGCCATCGGCGACGGCAAGCTGCGCATCACCAGCGAGAGCCCGGAGACGGGCAACGGCTTCGACGAGCTCAGCGTCGACTACGCCGGCCCGGAGCTGACCATCGGCTTCAACGCCCGCTACTTCCTCGACATCCTCGGCGCCATGGACGACGACGAGGTGGTGCTCGGCGTCTCCGGTGAGCTCGACCCGGCCGTGGTCCGCCCCGCCAGTCGAGCCAGCAGAGCTACGTCGCCGTCGTCATGCCGATGCGGATCTGATCAGCAGGGGCGTGCCACCCCTGAGACCCGCCGGATGGCGGTTGCAGCGCGGACGCTGCTCAGCTCTCGGGGAAGCGCTTCGTACGCGAGATCTCTCCACGTCGAGTGCCCGTCTGATCCGCGCGCATGCCCAGCCACGTACTGCGCCTCGAGGAGCTGGCGGTGCGCGAGGTGCGCAACCTGCGGCGCGTCGATCTGTCGCCCGCGCCGCGCGTCAACGTCATCGCCGGCAACAACGGTCAGGGCAAGACGAGCCTGCTCGAGGCCATCTACCTGGTGGCCACCTCGCGCAGCTTCCGCACCTCGGCGCTGGCGGAGGTCGGGCAGCACGGCGCCGAGGCCGCCTCGGTGCGCGCCCGCTTCGTCGAGGTGCCCGTCTTCGACCTGGAGGACGGCGGCGCAGGCGCGGTCGACACGGAGACGGCGTGGCATCGAGGCGAGCCGGTGCGCCGCGAGCAGGTGGTCGGCCTCGCTGCCGGGCGCAGCACACTGCGCATCGACGGCAACCGCCCGCGCAGCATGGCCGAGTTCGCGGTGCGCTCTCCGGTGGTCGCCTTCCACCCCGACGAGCTCGAGCTCTCCAGCGGCCCCGCCGCGCGCCGTCGCATCCTGCTCGACCGCCTGGCGCTCTTCGTCGAGCCGCAGAGCGCCGACCACCGCGCGCGCTACGGCAAGGCGCTGCGCGCACGCCAGCAGCTGCTCAAGACGGGCCGTGCCGGCGACGGGGCCGAGCCGGGCGCCGACGTGGAGGCCTTCGAGGCCCTGTGCGCTACCCATGGCGCGGCCCTGACCCGCGCGCGCGCCCGCGCTGCGGCCATGCTGGCGCTCGAGCTGGTCCCCATCTTCGCCCGCATCGCCGCACCCGGGCTGCGGCTCGACGCCAGCTACCGGCCCGGTGGCTCCGACGACGAGGCAACCGCGCGCGACGAGCTCGCTCGCCACCGCGCGCGCGATCGCCATCGCCCCAGCGCCGGCTTCGGCCCGCACCGCGACGACCTGCACCTGGCCCTCGACGGTCACCCGGCGCGCATCGTCGCCTCGCAAGGCCAGCACCGCGCGCTGACCCTGGCGCTCAAGGCGGCGGAGACGGCGTGCATCGCCTCGGTGCGCGGCGTCGAGCCCATCCAGCTCCTCGACGATGTCTCCAGCGAGCTCGACGCCGATCGCACCCGCGCGCTCTTCGAGTTCCTCGCTTCGCGACGCGGGCAGCTCTTCCTCACCACCACCCGCCCGGACCTCATCGTCACGCCCGGCATCGGCCCCTCCGAGCGGCGCGATTTCGTGGTCGAGGAGGGGTCGATTCGCCCCGCCTCCGCGCCCCCCTGACGGCCCCAGGAACCGCCCCCTGCAGGGCGCCTGGCGGGCGCCGTTGGTGGACACTGCAAGTATTGGTTCCAAAAGGACAATTGGTGTGTGCCGACCCCTTGCTGACGGGCTCGGAAAAGGCTAGATTCCTCTGTCTTCCAAAGGCCGCCCGAACCGGGTCCCCGCGAGGGTCCCCCGGGATGCAGGAACGGCGGCCCTCCGAGCCTGTACTGGCTGGGCAGCGCCGTCGGCGCTCGTTCCGCCGCGACCCTTTCCGCGGGCTCTTTTCCCACCAGGACGCAGATGACCGCACCCACCACGCAGGATGTTCCCGGCGCCTCGGACAAGGCCCGCGGCGACAAGGCGACCGGCGACGCCGTCGACCCGCGCTCCGGCATGTACGACGAGAAGAGCATCACCGCGCTCGAGGGCCTGGAGGCGGTGCGCAAGCGCCCGGGCATGTACATCGGCGACGTGCACGACGGCTCCGGCCTGCATCACCTGGTGTGGGAGGCCGTCGACAACGCGGTCGACGAGCACCTCGCCGGCGCCTGCAACGAGATCCACGTCACGGTGCACTTCGACGGCTCGGTCTCGGTGGAGGACAACGGCCGCGGCATCCCGGTCGGCATCATGAAGGACCGCGGCGTCTCCGCGGCCGAGGTGGTGATGACCGTCCTGCACGCCGGCGGGAAGTTCGACAACGCCAGCTACAAGGTCTCCGCCGGTCTGCACGGCGTCGGCGTCTCCGCGGTCAACGCCGTCAGCGAGTGGCTCAAGCTGGAGATCAAGCGCGAGGGCAAGGTCTTCACCCAGGAGTACGCGCGCGGCTTCCCGCGCGCCCCGCTGGCCGCGGTGGGCTCGACCGAGAAGACGGGCACCAAGATCAGCTTCAAGCCCGATACGACGATCTTCACCGTCACCGAGTTCAGCTACGACATCCTCGCCGGCCGTCTGCGCGAGCTGGCCTTCCTCAACGCCGGCCTGGTCATCATCCTCGCCGACCAGCGCCGCGATGGCCAGACGGAGACCTACCTCTTCCGCGGCGGCATCCGCGAGTTCGTGGCCCAGCTCAACAAGACCAAGGAGCCGGTCCACGACGACGTCATCGCCTTCACCACCATCGCCGAGACCAAAGGCGAGGGCGAGGCCAAGCCGGCGACAGGTGCGAAGCCCGCTGTCGCGGCTTCGAGCATTCCGCCCTCGGCCGGGGTCACCGTCGAGGTGGCCATGCAGTGGAACGCTTCCTACAGCGAGTCCATCTACTGCTACACGAACAACGTCCACAACCGCGACGGCGGCACCCACCTCACCGGCCTGCGCGCCGCGCTGACCAAGACCATCAACTCCTACGGCAGCGCGCAGAACCTGTTCAAGGAGCTGAAGCAGGGTCTGGCCGGCGAGGACGTGCGCGAGGGTCTGACCTGCGTGCTGAGCATCAAGCACCCCGACCCCTCGTTCGACTCGCAGACCAAGAGCAAGCTCGTCTCCAGCGAGGTCAAGGGCATCGTCGAGACCGCGGTCAACGACAAGCTCGGCCAGTTCTTCGAGGAGAACCCGAAGACGGCCAAGCAGATCATCGAGAAGGCGGTCATCGCCGCCAAGGCCCGCGAGGCGGCGCGCAAGGCGCGCGAGGTCATCCGCAAGGGCTCGCTCGACGTCACCTCGCTCTCCGGCAAGCTGGCCGACTGCCAGAGCAAGGACCCGGAGAAGAGCGAGATCTACATCGTCGAGGGCGACAGCGCCGGCGGCTCGGCCAAGATGGGCCGCGACCGGAAGTACCAGGCCATCCTCCCGCTCAAGGGCAAGATCCTCAACGTCGAGCGTGCGCGCCTCGATCGCATGCTGGCCTCGGCCGAGGTGGGGACGATGATCACCGCCCTCGGCTGCGGCATCAACGATGCGGGCGGCTTCGAGATCGACAAGCTCCGCTACCAGAAGATCATCCTGATGAGCGTCGACGCCGGCGAGCACGTGCTGGTGCGCGACGCGAGCGGCGTGCGGCTGACGACCATCGCCGAGTACATCGACCCCATCGTCGGACCATCGAGCGGCGGATACGACAAAGTCCTGCGGGGCGATCGTGACCTCGGTGAGGTGCTCTGCTTCGCCCTCGCGGGCCACCAGACGAGGTTCCGTCCCATCCGCGCCGTCATTCGCCACGGGTTGGACGAGGACCTCTTCGAAGTGAAGACGGCGTACGGCCGTTCGGTCCGCGTCACCGCCACGCACAGCGTGTTTGTCTACGAGGACGGCGAGGTCCGCCTCAAGCGCGGCGACGAGCTTGCGGTCGGCGACCGCATCGTCGCGCCGCGCACCATCCGACTCCCCGGCGACGGACCCCAGCGGATCGATCTGTTGCGCGCGCTCCACGCCGTGCCGGAGGCGGCGGCCCAGGTCTGGGTCCGCGGTGAGGCTGTGGAGGCCTGGTACCGCGCCAAGGTCACCGCCGAGCACGCCGATCGCCCGGAGCTCATCGCGCCCCGCGTCGAGATCCCCGAGGAGTTGCGTCGTGAGCTGGGCCAGCAGCGGCGCAAAGCCGGCATCTCGAACAAGGACCTCTGCGCGCGCGTGGGTATCCGCCAGCCCGTCACGTTCTACGCCTGGGAGAAGGGCACCAGCCGTCCCACCGAGCAACACTTTCGGAGCTACCTCACGGTCATCGGCGCGGACGCGGATGCTGTCATGTCGCGCTGCGTGGTCGGCCCGAGCCGGCTCGAGCGCGTCTGGGAAGAGCAGTACAACGCCGCCCCCAAGAACCGCGTACGCCCCTATGTGCGGCTGGCCGCCCTCGACGCCGAGGATCTGGCGTGGTTCGCCGATCGGGATGACCTGGAGCTGACGCCGGAGCACTACGGCAAGCTCGGCATTCGCCGTTTCCTCGAGGTCACCCCGGAGCTCGCCACCTTGCTCGGCTTCTTCGTTGCCGAAGGGTCCTGCTCGGACCGGAACGGCATTCGCCTCTCCATCGGCAAGGGCAACGAGCGCCTCCTCCCGGAGATGGCGGAAGCCCTGGCCAAGACCTTCGGTCTCCCGCCTCGATCCTACGAGGTGCTCGATCGCGCTGGGGAGCTGAAGCTCGTCCATCGCGTCGCTGCGCTCGCCTGGCAGCATGTCTTCGGCTTCGTTGGCACAGACTCCATCACCAAGCGCATCCCAGGGTTGATCTTCAACCTCCCCGACGCGCTCCGCATGGCTTTCCTGCGTGGTTACTTGCTGGGTGACGGCACCGTCGGCGGGCGCGTCGTCAGCTTCACGTCGGCCTCGCGCGATCTGATGAGTGGCCTGCAGTACCTGCTCTCGAGCTTCGGGGTCGTCGGATCCATCTCCTCCCGCGAACCCGACGGCGTGGTGCGCGAGGTGCGCGGGCAGCCCTGCGAGACCAAGGCGACCATCTGGTCCCTCTCGGTTGCCGCCAAGGAGGATATGGCCAAGCTCCGCGAAGCCTTCGCGGACCATCCCAACGCAGCGCGCCTTTCGGCGGTGCTGGAGGCGCCTGCCGGTGGGTACAACCGCACGCTGGAGACCATCGATGGCGATCTAATGGCGTTGCCCATCGAGTCGATCGAGCGCGTCGCCGCCAGCAACGGGAACGTCTACGACTTCTCGGTCGATGAGGACGAGAACTTCGTCTGTGGTTTTGGTGGTTTGTGCGCCCACAACACAGACGCTGATGTCGACGGAAGTCATATCCGCACTCTCCTTCTGACGTTCTTCTTCCGGCAGATGCCGCAGGTCATCGAGAAGGGCTTCCTCTTCATCGCCCAGCCGCCGCTCTTCCGCGTGCGCCGGGGCAAGAAGGACCTCTATCTCAAGAACCAGGACGCGCTCGACGAGTACCTGGTGCAGCACGCGGTCGAGGGCCTGGAGCTCGTCCCCGCCGGCTCGCCGGGCGGCATCGCCGGCGCGCCGCTCTATCGCCTGGCCCAGCGCCTCAAGCGCTTCCGCGCCGTCCTCTCCAGCCTCGACAAGCGCTGCGACGCGCGCATCGTGGCCGCGGTGCTGCGAAGCACCGGCCTCGGTCGCGACGAGCTGCGCGAGCGCAAGAAGGTCGAGGCCGCCGCCGTCACCCTGCGCGCCCAGCTCGAGAAGCGCTACCCCGATCTCTTCCCGCTGCAGATCGCGGTGAGCTGGGAGGCCGAGCACGGCGCCGGCCGCATCGAGGTCACCCCGCGCCCCGGCGCCAGCTCGCGCCGCGCGGTCATCGACTGGTCCCTGGTCGACTCGCCCGAGTACCAGGAGGCCTGGTCCATCGATCAGGACCTGCGCGCCGTCGGCCCGGCCCCCTACACCGCCCGCTCGGAGAAGACCGAGCAGGCCATCGAGGACGGCGAGGCGCTCATGGGGTACCTCGACGAGCGCGGCAAGAAGGGCCTGGCCATCAACCGCTACAAGGGCCTGGGCGAGATGAACGCCGACGAGCTCTGGGAGACGACGATGAACCCGGACGCGCGCACGCTGCTCCAGGTGCGCGTCGACGACGCCATCCGCACCGACGAGCTCTTCACCATCCTGATGGGCGACCAGGTCGAGCCGCGCCGCCAGTTCATCGAGCAGAACGCGCTCCAGGTCAAGAACCTGGATATCTAGCGGCGTAACGCCGAGCGTTCCCTGGTTCTCGCCCGACAGGCGGCCTCTCGCTCAGCGCTGTACGCGGTCGAGCTCCGCACGGAGCGAGGCGGCCTCGGCGAGCGCCGCCTCCTTGGCTGTGCGCTCTGCCTCCTCGCCCGTCATCCACCAGCGAGTGCCGGCACCGTCCTCCGAGATCCGGAGCCGGCGACCCTCGTCGACGGCCAACAGCCACGCCCCGAGGGCTGGCGAGAACACCGGCCCCGGCCCGGCGTAGACGCGCACGAAGTCGCCGGCGGCGTCGCGGTGCCACAGCTGGAGGCGGTGTGGCCCGCCGTGCGCCTTCGGCCCTGCCAGGTCGGCGTCGAAGACCCAAAGCTCGGTCGTGCCGCTCGCCGCGTAGCGCTCCTGCGTGGAGAGGTAATCCTTGTACGGGTGGTTCCTGCTGACGACCTCCACCGCCACCCGCGGAGCAGTGTGGCCTGCCTTCCAGGTGCAGAGGCTGGCGAGCTCTGCGCCCTCGGGCGTGCTCGGCGCGATGAGGCACAGGTCGGGATCGATGCCCACCGTCGGTCGCGACTCGTCCCAGCGCACGGCGAGGTTGCGGGCGACCTGGCCGTCGGTGCCGGTGCGCTGCACCCAGTGCAAGAGCAGCGCCTTCAGGAGATCGAGCGCCAGGTCGTGCGGCTGCGACTCGGGCACAGGAACCTCGGGCAGGGTCCAGTCGTCGTGCACGACGACCTCGTAGCTCAAGCGCATCGCTCGCGCCGTGCCGGACATCGAGGCCAGGGTAGCACGCACCGCCGGGCGCGGCCGCAAGCTCACCGCGGCGTCCCGCGTCCGCGCGCTAGCTGGTGACGCGGTCCCGGGCAAGGGGGGGGCCCGGCCGCCCCCGCGCGCCCCCGGG